>DASZAE010000124.1:0-14963 GCA_035945515.1 Terriglobia bacterium | reverse complement strand
CACCGGCAATTACGAACGCTATCTCACGCTCAAGACCGAGCGCCAGGAGCAGTTGCGCTCGGCCTACCGCAACCAACAGGAGCGCGTCGAGCAACTGGAAGTTTTTATCAACCGTTTCCGCTATCAGGCCACCAAAGCGAAACAGGTGCAGAGCCGCATCAAGGAGCTGGAGAAGATTGAAAGGATCGAGCTGCCGCCCGAAGAAAAGACGATCCATTTCAAGTTCCCGCAGCCTCCCGCCAGCGGCAGGCAAGTGGCCGAGGCTCGCGGCGTAGCCAAGCGGTACGGCGAAAAACTGGTTTTTCAAGGCGTCCAATTCTTTATCAACAAGGGTGACCGGGTGGCGCTGGTGGGCGTGAACGGGGCGGGGAAGTCGACGCTGATTAAGTTGCTCGCGGGCGCGGAGCCGGTCTCAGCCGGCGAGTTGCGCCTGGGCCATAAGGTGGATGTGGATTATTTCGCGCAGGACCAATACAAGGCCCTCGATCCTGATGCCCGGCTGATTGACGACCTGGCCAGCGTCGCTCCCGGCGCGCTCAGCGGCCAGACGCAACTGCGCACACTGCTCGGCAGCTTCTTGTTTTCGAGCGACGAAGTTTTCAAGAAGATTGGCGTGCTTTCGGGCGGCGAGCGCAACCGCTACGCGCTGGCGCGCATGTTGTTGCGGCCCTCCAATTTTCTGCTGCTCGACGAACCCACCAATCACCTCGATTTGCGCGCCAAAGACGTGCTACTCGAAGCCCTGCAGCATTTCACAGGCACGGTGGTCTTCGTCTCCCACGACCGCTACTTTATCGACAAGCTGGCAACGCGGGTTTTTGAAATTGGGGGCGGGGAATTGCACGATTTCCCCGGCAATTACGAAGACTATTTGTGGCAGAAGGAAGGGCACGGCCCCGCCACTCCAGACGCGGAGCTGGAACAGCGTACTAACTCCGGGCGGCAAGAAAAGCGCCAGGAAGCGGCGCACGGCAAGAAGCTCAATCCCATCCGCACGCGGCAAATGCAGCAACGCCGTGGCGAGATCGAGGCTGAAATCGCGCGCTGCGAGAGCGAAATTGCCTCATACGAACTCGAAATGGCGAATTTTAAGAGCGCCGAGGACTCTATTCGCCTCTCAAAGCTGGCTGAGGAGCGCCGCGCTCTACTGGCTGGCATGATGAAAGAGTGGGAGCAGATTGCGGCCGCGCTTGAAGAAGAAAATCAGCCGGTGACGAGCGGTCAGGGAACCGGATCAAAGGCGTGATTTTTCCTGGCTTTTGAGCTTTTCTTCGAACTGAGCTTCGCTGGCGTCGACGTAACGCCTGTAGCCTTCGGGGTCAATAAAAGGATTGGGATTCTGGCCGATCCGGCGGATCTTTTCCTGCAGGGAGAAGAAGCTGCCGTGCGCACCGAGAAACACATCGCACGGAAGCGACTTGAGCCGCTGAAAAGTACGGATGTAATCCTGCGCAATGCCCGGATAGGTGGGATTTTTCACCAGGCGGTAGCCGGGCAGAACCGTTGTGCTGCACACGTCCACCACGTGATAGTCCTTGCCCCTGTCGCGCACGGTCCAAGTCCAGGTCGTGCATCCTTTCGTGTGGCCCGCCGTTAATACGGCGCGCAGTTTTTCTCCTCCTAGAGCCACCACATCCCCATCGTGAAGAATCCGGTCGGGCTTAATTGCGGGGAAAGCGTTGTTGAAATAGAAGTAGCCGCGTCCGCCATGCGCGAGAACCGGCGCGTCGCCAGCCATAGCCTCAAATTTGGCTCCTGTATCGCGCTTGAGCTGAGCGAGGCCGCCCGCGTGATCAAGATGGGCGTGCGTGTTCAGCAGAATCTTAACGTCCTTCAACCGGAAACCGAGCTTGCGGATGTTCTGCTCGATGCGCGGCGCGGTTGCAATGTATCCTCCATCGATCAGGAAGTTTCCTTCCGGCGTGACAATTAGAAACGAGGTTACGTCGGAATCTCCCACGTAGTAGACGTTCCCAATCACTCGAAATGGTTGCTGGGGACCGTTGGCGGGGGCAGATGTCATTGGCAAGGCCCCAAGCATCAGGAGCAAAGAGCACAACGTGGCCGCCAGGATACCGGTTAATTGTTGCGCTGCGTGTTTCATCCCGCAAGGATACCAGAAAATATTGTCTGAATCCTGCCCTGGCTCGCTATCCTGCGCCAGTCGGCGCGCCGACAACTCAAGCAGGACTTGAATTACCACAATTCGAACTTAAGATAAAACTGCTAAACTTAAAGTAAAACTTTAGATTTTTGAACCTGAAAAGACTAATACTTCCAGTCATCCATGCAGATCATGTAATACCCCCTATCATGACACCGCCACACAGCATACTAACAGGTCGCTGAAAAAATCTTCTAGCGTGTCATGCTGAGCCCTTCGGCTTCGCTCAGGGTAAACTCCGCGAAGCAACTCCGTATTTGTAAAATCAAGCAAATACAGAGATCCTTCGTCGCCTTCGGCTCCTCAGGATGACATTCTTGGACATTTTTCAGCAGCCCGCTAAATCACCGCCGTTCATTTGTACTCTTGCCTTGCAGGTATACCGAGTGTATATTATCGCTATCTTGACGTATCAGCATAGAAAGAGTGCTTCACCATTGAGGATACTCCT
The DNA here is from genome assembly GCA_035945515.1 of Terriglobia bacterium. Taxonomy (GTDB): domain Bacteria; phylum Acidobacteriota; class Terriglobia; order UBA7540; family UBA7540; genus RH2-MAG17b. The sequence continues at coordinate 12,348 of DASZAE010000124.1, read as the reverse complement.
GGCCTTATAAATCAACCGGAGGGATGCGATGCCTTGGAATCAGGCGAACTTCACCGAATACATGCGAATTGTGCGAGTAGCGAATTCGCATTACGAGCGGTTCAAAAAAAGCCGGATTCATACGTTCACGGGCTTGCTGAAAATGAAGCGGTTCCAGAACAATGCTGGTCACTTACAGGCCATCCAAGCGGCATGGAACGCGGCTCCGGCGGACGCCCAGCGGCTCTACGCGGCGGCCTGGGCATACGTCCAGAGCGAACTTTTCCCGGCGCCGCCACCTGTGGTCGCGCCACGAGTTGTGGCGCCGCGCGTTGTGGTTCCACGTGGAGGCGTTGCAATTATGGGAGGGCAGGCCGTAGCTCAGCAGGCGCAGGTCAGGGCCGTTCGACGTGAGAACCGGGTAGAGTCGGCGGATCAGGTTGTGAACGAGGCTCTCAGTCAAACACTGAATGGCATGCAATATGATTGGACGGTGCGGTTCCGCATTCGGCGGGTCCAGGCTGGAAGGCAATCCCGTTCGCTCTCTGTCATCATCAAGCTCGCAGCCTTCAGCGGCAATGGCGTGGAATTCCGGGATGCGGCGCGGCGCAGGGAAGTGGGCAGCATCCCCGCGACACACGTTGGGGCCACGGTAACGGATGAGGTGAAGCGCAACTGGAGCTCGCGGATCAACGAGAGGTGGAACGGCGGCACTTTTGTCGTTCAGGATATCTCCGGCGATGACCTCGACGTTTACGATATCGATTTTGGCTTTGAATGGGCCGGCTCGGACGAGGACACGCGCAACCTCAACAAGGTATTTGCCGTGCGCGTGACTGATCCTACGCAGCCGCCCGACGGAACTATCGATACCCATTTCTGGGGCGTCGACGACGGCGGGACCACCGGCGCGGCCATCGCGCACGAATTCGGCCATTTGATCGGCAATCCCGACGAATACGGCGCCTGCACCTTCAAAGGCAGCAATAACACTCGAGATCGAACCTCCATCATGGACAACGAAACCACTGGACAGGCCAAGAGCAGGCACCTCTGGCTGATTGGGACGCACGCCGCGACGCTGCTTGGGGCCGATCCGGCGCGATGCGTGGTGCGAATGAACACTGTTAGTCATAGGGTCGGCGTCAATCATCCCTGGGCGTAAGCGCGGATTCGGCGTCGGCGCGCCGACAATTCAACCAAAACTTGAAGGAGAGATGAAATTAAAGTAATACCTTAGATGTTTCTGGCGTCGACGTAGCAAGAGGGTCCCGCGCCTCTGGCCGATTTGGGACTGACGTGCCGACGCTGCTGGACGTCGTTTTTTTCTTTTTATAGCTTGGCCTGAGTCGCCGCCTTTCTCCTGTTCCCTAAAAGGCTCTCAATAGAGTACCTTATTGAGGGGCATGAAAAATCCGGCCAATTTATTACGTCGTCTCCGGTTGCGGCTTTCCCATCACACTACCAGCTTTTGTTTTACCTTATTCGCCGAAGCCTTAGTTTGTTCCTCCTTCCTGCTTGCTGCTTCGATCCCCGCGCAGGTGAAACTCCCGGATGTCCCCCTTCATGCTTATCTCCTCCCGAATGGCCTTCATGTCGTCATGGCGCAAGACCATGAGGCCCCAGTGGTCGACGTTCAGGTCTGGTATCACGTGGGATCAAAGGACGAGCGGCCCGGCATGGCGGGCTTTGCTCACCTCTTTGAGCATCTGATGTTCGACGGCACGCGCAATCTTGCTCCGGACGAATACTCCAACTACATTGTGCGCTCAGGCGGCATCGATAACGCTTACACCACAGTTGACGCAACCATCTTCTGGGAAACCGTGCCAAGCGTTGATTTGCCCGTGGCCCTGTGGCTCGAAGCGGACCGCATGAGAAATCTCAGCATTACTGAAACCACGTTCACAAATGAAAGGGAAGTGGTCGCAGAGGAAGAGAAACAACGGTTCAGCAATCAGCCTTATGGAAACGTTATGGCGGCGCTCTATCGAAACGCCTTCACAGTGTCTCCATACCGCCACCGGCCCATTGGCGACATGCGCGATCTCGACCGCGCCACGCTGAGCGACGTGCGGTCGTTTTACGATACCTACTACGTGCCCGAAAACGCCACCGTGGTGATCGTGGGCAATTTCGATGAAAACCAGGCAGTGAAATGGGTTGAGCAATACTTTGGTCCGCTCAAAAACACCGGCCTGCCTATCCCACGAAACTATCCGCAAGAGCCGCCGCAAACCGCCGAGCGCGTGGTGAAGCTCACTCAACCTGTGGCGCTGCCAGCCTTTGTGGAAGGCTACCACATGCCCGCGGACGGGACGCCTGACGCCTACCCGCTTGAGCTTGCGGCGAAGATCCTCGCCGACGGCGAAAGCTCATGGCTCTTCCGGCGGCTGGTTTACCAGAAGCAAATCGCCATGCAGGTGGATTGCGAAGGCGACTTTGCCGGGATGCCCAGCTTGTTTTTCGTTTTTGCGGTGATGAATCCTGGTCACACGCCTGACGAGGGCGAGGCCGAGGCGGACCACGTAATTGAGCGCCTGAAAGACGGCCAAATTTCTTCTCAGGACCTCGACCGGGCCAAAAACGAGGTCTTGCGCGATTACATCCTGAACCGTCAAACGGCGCAAAGCCGCGCCGATGCTCTGGGCTATGACGCAGCGGTGCTTAAAGACCCGGACCTGTTCAATACGGAAGTCGAGCGCCTCCTGCGGTTGAGCGCGGCGGACGTGGCGCGCGCGTCCAGAAAATATCTGGTGAAAAGCAACATGACTCTGGTTGAAGTTTACCCGGAGAAGGGGAAGTAGCTTTGGAGTGCGGCGGCTTGCCGCCGCTTTAGATCAGCACGAGCTTGCTGCCAAGATTTTCCCTAGCAGGCTGCAAAAGGGGGAGCAAGCTCCCGCATTCCAAATCCTTGTTCTCTCGAGAAAGCATGAACCATCGCTTGATGACGATAATGGCCGCTCTTGCCGTTGCCGCGAGCATGGTGGGCTCGCTCCAAGCGCGCGACTTGCCTCCGCTCGTGCCGCAGCCGGCGCCGGTGGCTGTGCCGGCGCCCGTGGAGCAAACCCTCGGGAATGGTATGAAGGTGCTCGTTGTTCAGGATCACGCGCTTCCGGTGATTACGCTGAAGATTGCCGTCTTGACCGGCGCAGCGGCCGACCCCGCGAGTCTCCCCGGAACCGCTCAGTTTGTGGCATCCATGCTCAATGAAGGAACACGATCGCGCAGCGCCCAAGAGATTGCGGAGGCCATCGACGGAATGGGCGGCGTCTTCGACTCGGGCGCGGACTGGGACGACTCCTGGGCCTCTTTGAGCGTCCTGAGCAACCATGCTCAACAAGCCTTTGACCTGCTCTCCGACATGGCGATCAACCCGGCCTTCCGGCCTGCCGAGGTGGAGCGCGTCCGCCGCCAAACGCTTTCCGCGTTGGACGTTTTGCGGCGCGATCCCGATTATCTAGCCGACACGCTCATCGAGCGCGTGATTTTTAACGGAACGCCGTATAGCCATCCCAAGGATGGCGTTCGGGAATCCGTGCAGCGGCTGTCGCGCGACGATCTCGCGCGATTTCATGATCGGTATTATCAGCCGTCGAATGCTGTCCTGGTGGTGGTGGGAGACGTCAGCACAGCGCAGGCCTTGGATCTCGCCAAAAGCGCCTTTGGCGGGTGGAAGGCTGGCGAACCGCATCCAGCGCGGCCATCCAGCCCGGCCGAACCGCCAGCGGCTCCGCGCGTGGTGGTGATTGACGACCCGAACGCCGTGCAAACGGAAATCCGCATTGCGAATCTTGCCTTCCGCCGCAACAATCCTGACTATGACGCGCTGGCGGTTGCTAACCAGGTGCTCGGCGGTCCAGCCGAAAACCGCTTGTTCAGCGAGCTGCGAATCCGCCGCGGCCTGGTGTATGGCGCCTCGAGCGACCTGGTTTGTTACCGCAACGCCGGCGCGTGGGAAATCAAAACTTCCACCCGGACCGATGAAACCATAAAGACCGTTAGCCTGATTCTGAGCCAGATGAATGATCTTGAGGACGGCTCGATCAACGGCCGCGAGCTGCAAAACGCGCAGAATTATCTGATCGGGCACATGGCGCTTGACTTTGAAACCTCGCAACAAATCGCCGATCATGTCCTGAGCTTGATCATTAACGATCTTCCCATGGACGCGCTCAATCACAGGGCGGAGCAGATTCGGAAGCTCTCGATTGACGATGTGTCCACAGCGGCGCGGCGGCATCTCAATTCCAGTCAGGCGGCTATCATTCTGGTCGGCAATGCGGAGGAATTCAAACATGGCTTGAAAAGCTTCGGGCCAGCGCGTATCATTCCGCTGACGGATGTCGATTTCGCCGCATCCACCCTGGAGCAACCCGCACACGACGCAGTCGGTGAACGCTAACCGGCTTATTATCAATAGCATCATCACCATAAAAGGAGGCTTTACATGAGAAAACGCATCCTCACCCTCGTTACTTGCGCTGCACTCTGCTGCCTAGGCGTTCTGACGGTCGCTGCAAAAAATGCACAAGCTGCTCAGTCGAATCAAGCCGATGCGGCAACCCTGAACGGAACGTGGAATTGCGTCTCGCATGGCGGCGATCAGGGCAATATGAATTTTACGCTGACTTTCGAGCAAAACGGCCAAGACATATCCGGCCATGTCTCCTCGCAGCTCGGAGATGCCGATTTTTCCTCCGGCACGTTCAAAAACAATCACCTTCACTTCGTGATCCAGGGCGATAGCGATAGTTACGACCTCCACGCCGACTATAAAGACGGCAAACTCACCGGCACATGGGCTACAACCGTTTCAGGCCATAAAGGCACCTGGGAAGGGCAAAAAGCGCCCGCAAGCAAGCCGTAGCGGCTCACAAGCGGTCATGGCGCTTGACGGTCGAACTGCGCCCATTCACAACGTCTGATAAGTCATATTACGTTAACTATAAAATCTCTGCCAACCGACAATGCGATAATCGAGACCCCGAAGCGCGTCAATTCTCTTCTCGGAGGGTTTGCGCGGGTTCTGTGCGAATCGCGCGAAGAACCGGGAATAGAGTTGCCAGGGCTGCCGTGAGGGCCACAAAGAGGATTGCAGTAACCAGCGACCTTGGATCTTCGGGCGAGATTCCGTATAGAAGCGAGCGAATGGCAGGCGCGACCATCAGTGCAAAGTCGAGGCCCGCAACCATGCCCGCTAACATGGCGCCGAGGGTCTGGCCTCCGATCAGTTTCGCAATATGCCAAGGCCGCGCGCCCAGAGCCATCCGAATGCCAATTTCCCGCCGCCGCTGCGTCACTACAAACGCGAGCAAGCCATAAATACCGATTCCGGCGAGTATTGCTGCGATACCGCCGAACAAAGACGTCAGCCCTGCCGTCAGCCGCTCATTGGCGGTGGTCTGGCGGACCTCTTGAGCCAGCGTGTCAATTTCGAGGAAAGGCACTCCGGGACCTGTGGACTGCCACACATTTCTGACCGGCTCGATAATCGCCTCGGGACGCAGGTGAGTGCGGACGTACAACACGAAATTATCAAAGTTCGTTTGGGCGGTATAGAACGTCGGAGGCATCGGCTCACGCAAGGACCGATCTTTGGCATCGCTTACTACGCCGATAATCTCATACTGCGCCTTTGCGACGCCGCTGGCGCCCATGCCGAAGAGCTTGCCCACAGGATCAGTGTTTCGGAAAAAACGCCGCGCGAAAGCCTCGTTCACCACGGCCATTACGGGAACCTGCTGCTTGGGTTTTGGCGCATCACTGGCGATGAAGCTGCGTCCCTCCAGGACGCGCATCCCCATGGTCTCAAAATAACCGGGCGAGACCTCGTTTACAGCAGAGTCCAGAAAATCAGCCTGGGTCATTCGTTGCCCGGCAGGACCGACGCTCGAAAACATGCCGTGCTCGCGCATCACGCCCATAGCGGAAACGGCGCAGGAAATCACGCCTGGCATCTCACGCACCTGCTCTGTGAGTGTTTTGAGAAACGCCTCCCTATTCTTGTAGCCAGTCAGATTGCCTGTGAATGCCGCGATATGGTAAACATCCATGCCGCTATTGACCTGGCTCAATTGACGGAGCGTGCGCACGAACAAGCCCGCGATTACCAGAAGAAACGTGCACAGCATGATTTGGAGAGCGATCAATGCTTGCCGTCCCCTCATGCCGCTGCTCGCTCGGACCGCGCGAAGAAGGCTGTCGAGCCTCGACCGCGAAATAGCAATCACCGGGCCCACACTGAACAGCACCGTCGAGATCAATGAAGCGCCCAGCACAAACCAGAGAACCTGCCCACTGAATCCCAGATGGATTGAGAGCGGCACGAGCGTGGTGTCAATTGCCCGCATCGGAGGCAGCATTCGAGGAATCAGCGGGATCGCCGCTCGGGCAATCAACAACCCGCCGGTTGCGCCTAATGCCGCGAGCAGCAGCGCCTCCGCCAGTGCTTCCCGGACCAGGCGCCCGCGGGTCGCGCCCACCGCCAACCGCACTGCAAATTCCTGCTGCCGTGTCGCCGCTTGGGCCAGTAAAAGCCCTCCTACATTGCTGCACACGATAACCAGAAGAAGACCCACAAACCCCATCAGTAATTTCAACGCGCTGCCGAAGTTTTCACGAAGCATGGAGGCGCCGCGGGCGAGCGGCTGAAGAGCCAGATTGCGCTGGAGCATCACTTGGGCTTCACGCGGGGTCAACTTCGCAACATTCAAATAATAATCCTTCATGGTGGACTGGAAGATCGTTCTGCACTCAGCCTGCGCCTCAAGGAGGGTGAAGCCCGGCCTCAGGCGGCCATCGAGCTCCAAGTCGATCCGCTGCATGGGGGCGCTCGCTATCGAGGGAAAAACACGCAGCGGAATCCAAACATCTGGAGCAATGTCAACCGAAACACCATTGAAGCCGGACGGCATCACTCCGACAACGGTGAAGTAGCGTTTGTTAATCAGAATGTTCTGACCCAGGTCCGACGGTGAAGCGCCGTGGAAACGCCGGCGCCAGAAATCGTAGCTCAAGACTGCCGGTGGCGTTCCCGACCGCTGGCGCGCGTCGCTCGGCAAGAGCGCCCTCCCATATAAAGCGGGAACGCCCAACGCCTGGAAATAATTAGCGGTGACAGCCCTGAGACTGATCTCACCGGCAGGAGCGGGCTGGCTCATGACAAACTCACTCGGCCAGTCCGTCTCACCAAACGCGACCAGACTTTTGGCATGGTCACGCAGGGACCGGTAGTAAGCGTGGGGGAGTTCGCTTCGATATCCGAGCTTGGGGAATTGCTGTGCAAGCATCACCAGCTCATGAGGCTGGCGCACCGGGAGCGAGCGCAGATACACTGCGTCAAAGAGGCTGAAAACGACGGCACATGCCCCAATCCCCAAGGCGAGGAGCCCTGCGATCAAGGCGGTGGAGCTGCGGCGCCGCGACAGCGTCCGCAGGGCGTTGCGCAAATCTTGAACTGTATTTCTCACTGCTCACTCCGAACTCGGCGGCGATCATTGGCTGTAGCGGCGGCCTCTGGCCGCCGGATTTTAATAGTAAAGACCGGCAGCCAGAGGCTGCCGCTACAGAATCAGGCGCCGCCGACTTATGGCGTCGCGTATAGATATCCAGGAAACCCTCCACGGCTGTAACGATGGCCGCTGCCCGGCAGTCTTATAAAAAGACTGGCAACCGAAGCCTGCAACGGGCGCTCTCTACAGGCCGGCACCTATAATTTCAGGCGGCGCAGCCGCAGCGCGTTGGTGATAACTGAGACCGAGCTAAACGTCATGGCGGCGCTGGCGATGACCGGGCTAAGCAAAATGCCGAAGAATGGGTAAAGCACGCCAGCGGCGATGGGAATGCCTACAACATTGTAAATAAATGCGAAGAACAGATTCTGGCGGATGTTGCGCATCGTCCCTTCGCTCAGCCGGCGGGCGCGCACCAGCGCTCGCAAGTCGCCTTTCACCAGCGTGACGCCGGCGCTTTCGAGAGCGATGTCGGCCCCGGCGCCCATTGCAATGCCCACATCGGCTTGGGCAAGCGCTGGAGCGTCATTGACGCCGTCGCCTGCCATCGCCACGATGCGCCCTGCCTTCTGCAGGTCTCTGATTCGCTCGCTCTTTTGACTCGGAAGGACTTCAGCTTCAACCCGGTCGATGCTCAGTTCGCGGGCCACGGCTTCGGCGGTAGCTTTTGTGTCCCCGGTGAGCACAATAATGTCGATTCCCTCCCGATGCAGCGCGGCGATGGCTTCCGGCGTTGAAGCTTTAACCGGATCGGACACGCCTAGCGCCGCCGCCGGCCGTCCATCGATGGCCGCAAAGAACGCCGTTGCGCCGCTCGCACGAAGGTCTTGCGCCAATCCCGCGAGCGGTTGCAGATTGATTCCAGACTCACGAAGCAGGCCCTCCGTTCCAACCACCACAGCATGGCCCTCGACGCTCCCCGTCACGCCCATTCCGGCAACCGCGCGGAAAGACTGCGGACTTGCTAATGGAATCCCTTTCTGTTTAGCCCAACGCGCGAACGCCGCCGCCAAAGGGTGCTCGCTGCCCTGCTCCAGGCTGGCAGTCAGCCGCAAAACCTCCGCTTCATTTTCGCCGGACGCAATCGATACCGCCGTCAGTTGCGGCTTGCCCTCGGTTAGCGTGCCGGTTTTATCGAGCACCAGCGTGTCGACCTTTTCCAGTGTTTCAAGGGCTGCCGCATTCCTCACCAGCACGCCCGCAGTTGCGCCGCGGCCCGTCCCCACCATGATCGACATAGGCGTTGCCAGCCCAAGAGCGCATGGGCACGCGATAATGAGCACTGCCACCGCGTTGACGATAGCGTGAGCCAAGCGCGGCTCCGGCCCTGCTAAAGCCCACACCGCAAAGGTGACAAGAGCCGACGCCACCACCGCCGGAACAAAATAGCCGGCCACGCGGTCCGCGAGCCGCTGCACCGGCGCGCGGCTGCGCTGCGCTTCCCCGACCAATCGCACAATTTGCGCCAGCAGCGTCTCGCTGCCCACTCGCTCGGCGAGCATGATGAAACTGCCCGCGCCGTTCACCGTGCCGCCTGTCACGCGCTCACCCGGAGATTTCGCCACGGGCATCGGCTCGCCTGTCATCATGGACTCATCAATCTCACTTGTTCCTTCGATCACACTCCCGTCCACCGGCACTTTTTCGCCCGGCCGCACGCGCAGCCGGTCGCCCGGATGAACGTCTTCGAGCGGCGCGTCCAGTTCTTCGCCGTTTTCCTGGATGCGGCGGGCGGTTTTCGGGGCAAGGCCTAGAAGCTGGCGCAAGGCTTCGGAGGTCCGGCTGCGCGCCCGCAGTTCAAGCACTTGTCCCAGCAGGACCAGAGTCGTAATTCCCGCCGCGGCCTCAAAGTATACGTTCACGTTCCCCTGCGAGTCTCTGAACGCGCGGCTCAGCATTCCGGGCGCAGCCGTGGCGATGAGGCTGTAAAGATAGGCCACGCCCGTGCCAAGCGCGATCAGCGTGAACATATTCAGTTTGCGATTGACCACCGACGCCCAGCCGCGCTCGAAGAACGGCAGCCCTCCCCAAAGAACCACGACGGAGGTGAGCGCCAGTTCGATCAAATTCACACTTTGAGAGGCGCCAGCGTGGGCCATTCCAGTCATTCCTAGAATCACGACGGGCACGGTCAGTATCAAGCTCAGCCAAAACCGGCGCGTCATCTCCCGCAGTTCAGTGTTTTCGGGCGCCTCCGCGCTGACGCTGCGCGGCTCAAGCGCCATTCCGCAAATCGGGCACGATCCTGGCCCCGGTTGCGAGACTTCCGGGTGCATGGGACAGGTGTAGCCGGTATTGCCATGCGTCGCAGCTTCCCCTCCCCTTGCCACAGGCGCGGCAATCGGCTTGGGATGCTTATATGAGGTAGTTCCGGTTGTGCTTGGAGCGATTTGAAGAAGCGGGACGGTTGGATCGCCTGTCGCGGCTAAATACTTTTCTGGCTGCGTTTTGAATTTATTCAGGCATCCAAGGCCACAGAAGTAATACGTCTTGCCGTTGTGCGTGGCGTTTCCAGCGGCGCGCGCGGGGTCAACCGTCATGCCGCAAACCGGGTCTTTCACCATTTGCTTCCCTGCTCTGCTTTTCGACACTTCATACTTTTTGTGATGGCAGCCCCTTCCGGCCATTTTCTGATCTTCTAATTTTGGGGGCCTTTCTGTAGCGATGACGACGCTCTGTAGCGGCGGCCTCTGGCCGCCGGTCTTGAATAATTAATAAAAGCCGGCGGCGAAGACGCCGCCGCTACAGCACAACCCGCAGGTTTAAAAAGCGAACCCTGCGCTACAAAACCGATCTCGTCACCTTGAGGTTTTGAGACGAATGAGACGGCTTTTATTAGAAACGCTGATTTCAAACAACTTCTTGGGTTCGTTCCGCGATTTTTTTGTGCGTTTCGCTTCTTCCCTTCAGCCATTTTCTAATCTTTGGGACCTCCTGTAGCGCAGACCGCCGCTTTTGCTGTCTGCGACCTTTGAATATACAGAAAACCCGCAGACCTCAAATACGGCGGTCTGCGCTACAAAAAAGCCTAGCACGCCCCGCTGAGACTTTTGAGACATACGGGATAAATGGGACGATTTTTCCCGCATCACCCAAGAAACACAGTCCTGAAGGACAGCGCCAGCCGGCTCGCCATCACCCTAAAAAACCTTCGTGACAAGCAAATCTGCTCGGCTGGAGGCTATTCACTCTCCCGCGCCCTGCGCTTTGGCAGACGGCGCAGCTTTGGGTTCTCCTGTGACTCGCGCCGGCGTCCAGGGGCGCACGGCGGCTCCGCCTGAAATCATCCCGCCAATCTCGCCGCCGAAAAACAGGTAGGGGTGAAGCGGCTCGATTGCGCTCGCCTGATCCAGCCGGTCCCGGAGTTCAGCAGGAATGGCGAATTCAAGCGAAGCAATATTGTCTTCAAGCTGCTTGACGCTAGTGGCGCCGATGATGGTCGAAGTGATCCCAGGTTGAGTTGCGACCCAGTTCAATGCGATTTGCGCCGGCGGCTTTTTCAGTTGCGAACCGACATCGAGCAGCGCGTCGAGGACGCGCCAGTTGCGCTCGTTGAATTTCAGAAACACGGGGTTAGTGGCGTTCTTCGTTTTTTCCAGCCGCCCCTCGCCTTTCCCGGAATTCCCTTCCCGCTTATATTTGCCGGTCAGGAAGCCGCTGGCGAGCGGACTCCACGGCAGGATTCCGAGGCCCAGCTCTTGCGCGGCCGGGATATGCTCGCGTTCGATATTTCGTTCCACGAGTGAGTATTCAAGTTGAAGCGCGATCGGGCGCTCCTTGCCCTCTTTTTCGGCGAGCGTCTGGGCGCGAGCTACATACCAGGCCGGCGTATCCGAAAAACCGTAGTGCCGGATTTTTCCCTCGCGCACCAGATCGTTGAACGTAGAAATGACTTCCTCAACCGGCGTAATCGTATCCCAGGCGTGCAACCAATAGAGATCAACATAATCCGTCTTCAGGCGAGTCAGCGAACCTTCAAGAGCACGATAAATATTCTTGCGGCCGTTGCCGCCGGCATTCGGATTGCCCGGGATGGGGTTGAAAGAAAACTTTGTAGCGAGGACGATACGATCACGCAGCTTGCGCTCCGCGATGAATTTGCCTAGCATTTCCTCGCTTTTCCCATTCGTGTAAACATCGGCGGTGTCGATGAAATTGCCCCCAGCTTCAATGTAATGATCAAAGACCGCCTGGGAGGGCTTTTCTTCCGTGCCCCATCCCCATTCCGTCCCAAAGGTCATTGTGCCGAGTGAAAATGGGCTCACGCGAAGCCCGGACCGTCCTAAAGTGACGTAGTTATTTAGGCTCATGTATTTCCTCCTGGCTCAATAGATGCTCCTATTTAAGAGTTAGGTTCGCAAACGGCGGGTATCGTCCGGTAATGCGGGCTTGGCCGGTCGCGCATTTTTTAAGATGAATATCAAGACTGCTCCGGTGCCGTTCCCCTCACCCGCTCTCCTTCGTCGGTCACCCTCTCCCCCCACGGGAGAAGGCTGCCGTATGTTGCTGACTTTGGCCCTCTCCCGCCGGGAGAGGGTGGCGAGCCCTTCGCTTGTCATTCTGAGCCCTTCGGCTTCGCTCAGGGTAAACTCCGCGAAGAATCCCGGTATTTCCGCTCAGGGTAAACTCCGTGAGCCGGGTGAGGGATCTCGGCGAAAACTACCTGATCAGATCACGCCCGCCCATCTCTGCCGGAGCAAGCTTGATGATCATGTTTTTTAATTTAGCGCCAACGGGGAAAGCGGCCACCGCTACAGGTAAAACAAACTCAAGCGCGGCAACTGATAGTGTTCAAAAAGGCGCTTTTTTAAAAACTGGCGCTCGACGGATTCAATTTGAACGGCGGTCATCTGGC
>DASZAE010000123.1:0-2661 GCA_035945515.1 Terriglobia bacterium | reverse complement strand
GCGCGGCCCTTGAGTTTGCGCAGGTAATAGAGCTTGGCGCGACGGACGCGGCCTGAGCGCACGAGATCAATCTTGTCAATCACGGGCGAGTGCAGGGGAAAGATGCGCTCCACGCCCTGACCAAAGGAAATCTTGCGGACGGTGAAGGTCGCGTTCGATCCCCCGCGACGGATGCGAATGACCGTGCCCTCGAACGCCTGGATGCGCTCCTTATCACCTTCCTTGATTTTGACGTGCACGCGCACCGCGTCGCCGGCGCGGAATGCCGGATGACCTTTGCGCATTTGTTCCTGTTCGATTTTCTCGATGAGTGACATGGGGCTGACCCTTTCTAAACTCTTTTTATGTTAGTGAGGATTACAAATTATAGTGGCAATTTTTTCTGTAGCGGCGCTCTCTGAGCGCCGAAAAGCCGGCGACCAGAGGCCGCCGCTACAACATTTGTCGTTACTATAATTTGTAATCCTTAATAGTGTACACGGCTTGTGCGAGAAACATGCTTCAATGCGTGGCGCATACATCGCGCATTTTACCAAGTGTGTGAACCATGAAAACCAAACCCTTCGTGAAAAGCGGCCATTGTGCGCTGCCCAGGTTATTCGCGCGCCTGTTTGGCGGACGCTATGCCGGCATCTCCGATCAAATCAGGGCGCATTCGGCTGGTTTTCAGCAACGCTTGGCGGCGGCGCCAAGCGCGAATCTCGCGGTGGTTGCCGGAAAGCAGCACCTCTGGAGTCTTCAATCCGCGAAATTCCGCCGGGCGCGTATACTGCGGAAAATCAAGCAGGCGCGCATCTTTGCCATTCGCGGCATCCTCAGCCGCAAAGGATTCCGACTGCTTGGATTCCTCATTGCCGAGCACGCCGGGCAGCAACCGCGCCACCGTTTCCATGAGCACCGCCGCCGGCAGCTCGCCGCCGCTCAAGACGTAATCCCCGATGGAGATTTCATCTGTGGCCAGATGCGTGGCAACGCGCTCATCAACGCCCTCGTAGCGCCCACAGATGAGCGCCAGCCGTGGCTCGCGGCTGAGTTCCTCGGCAACTTGCTGGCTGAGCACGCGGCCCTGCGGCGTCAGCAGCGCCACGCGAAGCGGCTTCTCCGGCGTTTCGCTTTGCAAGCTTTCCACTGCGCGGAACAACGGCTCCGGTTTGAAGACCATGCCCGGACCGCCACCGAAGGGGCGGTCGTCCACTGTGCGGTGCGCATCGTCAGCGAAATTGCGCAGGTTGTGCAGGTGAATCGACACCTGCCCGCCTTCAATCGCGCGCTTCAACAGCCCGTGTTCCAAAATGCTGCCAAAGAATTCAGGAAAGATGGTGATGATGTCGAAACGCATTAAAATATTCCACGGGTGCTGTAGCAGCGCCACTGGCCGCCGGTCTTACTATTCAAAAGTCGGCGGCCAGAGGCCGCCGCTACAGCACCGGATATGAATGCTGCGCGCCAAAGACCATTCAACCGTTCACGTCTTTTCCGGCTCATTTAACTCGAGCAAATCTTCCGGCGGATCGATCACGATAAATTTCGCTTCGGGATCAATCTCCCGGCAAATATCCTGAGCGAAGGGAATCAGGACTTCAGCCCGTCCAGGAGAATCCACGTGCAAGAGCGGTACGCCTCCCGTAGGCTCAATCGCAGTCACCGTGCCAATTGCAACGCGCGCTTCCGGGGGGCCAGCGAGCACACGGCACCCTTCAATTTCCGGCCAATAGTATGTGTTTGCGGGAAGCGGAACACGTTCCTGAAATGGAATCAGAACGGTCAATCCGCGCAGGTCTTCCGCCTGCGAGATGGAATCAATGCCGTGCAACTTGAGCACGATCCTACCTTGATGCAGCCACGCCCTCTCAAGCGCCATCTCGCGCAGAGCGTCACCGGGTTCGCCTGCGCTTTCAAAAGAGCCGTTTGCGAGGAAAACCCGCGCGATTGCCTGAAACCGCCCAGGAAAGTCCGTCATGAGTTCGGCGGAAACTTCTCCGTGGCGGCCCTGCGGCCGGACGATGCGGGCGATGGCGATAAAGCGGGTCTTCTCCGCACACACAGCATTCCCTCGCGCCGCCGGGACGCGCGGCGAATTCCGGTTCAAGCTGGGCAGCGCGGAATGACTATTCCAGGATTTCCAGCGTAAACCGCTTCTTCAGCTTCATGCCCGCGGCGCCAAGAATTGTGCGGATGGAGCGCGCCGTGCGCCCCTGTTTCCCGATCACCTTTCCCAGATCCGTTTGATCGACTCGAAGCTCAAGAACCGTAACTTGCTCACCCTCGACCGCCCGGACGTGAACGGCATCAGGTTTATCCACAAGCGCCTTGGCGATGGCTTCGATCAGCTCCTTCACGTGTGCCTCCCTTGAACGAGGATGTCCGGATTGAGTGAGTGTGGAAAGAGCCTGTCAGGGAATCAGCAACTGGAGCGAAGGATTGAAGCCGCCCGTCCGTTTCTACCTCTTTAGCGCCGCCAAGCCGCTAGGACGCGGCAGGCGCCTCGGCTTTGGGCGTCTTCTTCAGCAGACTGCGAACCGTTTCGGAGGGCTGCGCGCCCACCCCAATCCAGTAGGCTACGCGCTCGTGCTTGAGAACGAGTTCAGGCGGCTCGCGGCGCGGGTTGTAGGAGCCTAAAATCTCCACAAACCGGCCGTCGCGCGCCCGCTCGCCTTCAAT
>DASZAE010000122.1:0-6848 GCA_035945515.1 Terriglobia bacterium | reverse complement strand
GCAGTTGAGTATGGCAAGTTGCTGAAACGGATCCGATGAACATGAAAACGGTGCGATTCCGCTTATTGTCACTTGCCTTCTGCATATTCCTCATGGGGAGCGCGGCGGCAGCGCAACAAAGCCCGCCACCTACACAGAGTGAGGCGGCGTTGGCTGTAGCGGCGGCCTCTGGCCGCCGGTCTTTATTATTAAAATCCGGCGGCCAGAGGCCGCCGCTACAACCGCCGCATCGAACCGGAAAAACCCCATTTTTGACCCCAAAAAACCGTTACGAACCGGAAACGAACCGGACCGGCTTGCATCTCCTTTGTTTTGTTGCAAATGCTCCGGTTTGTTGTCAGAACCACTCTAATTTCTTTGCCTTCAATCCGTTGCAGCGATTTTGCCCGTTTTTCCGTCCGGTTTGCTCCGCTTTGCTCTTCTAATCTTCCTTTAGTTTCTACAAGTTGCAAAAAAGTAAAACGATGCTTTTTCGTGTTTTCGCTCTATTTTCGCCTTTGGTTGAATGGCTTACAGCCAAAACTCATGTGCACGAACGGCCGATTTCGATTTCGGCTGTAGCGGCGGCCTCTGGCCGCCGGTTTTCAAGAAGTAAAAGCCGGCGGCGAGGACGCCGCCGCTACAGCGCAAGCTGCGTAGCGCAGACCGCCGCCTTTGCGGTCTGCGGTCTTTGAATGCACAAAAAAACCGCAGACCTCAAAGGCGGAGGCCTGCGCTACAAAAAGCCTAGCACGCCACTGTGAGATTTTTGAGACATACGGGATAAATGGGACGGTTTTTTGCGAGACCTCCATTTCCAGCTATCTCTCGATTCTGGCTTTATGGTCCGGAGGCCCGATCTGAACTTGGACTTTGGGGCAAGTTCTGTTATGGTTTGGTGTTTTGTGGCGCTTAGAAATGAACGGGAACACGCGGAGGGTTATGCCTCGGAAATCCATGCTGGTTTTAGTTGCTTTGATGACCGCCTCGGCATTGTTCGCCGGGGAAGGGAAGAAGCAACTTTCAGTCGATTCGCTCAGCCACTTCAGCAGCATTGTTCCCGCCGGACCTGAACACATCGCATGGCGGCCGCATTCGGATGATTTTAGTTTTACGGAGAAAGATGGAGACACAGTTCTGTGGCTCTACAATGCTTCCACCGGAACCAAGCGGATGCTTTTGGACGGGGATTCAAAGGTCCCTTCCGCTGATCTTGATTCTTACCAATGGTCGCCCGATGGCACCCAGGTGCTGCTTGAAGGCGACGGCAAGCTGTGGCTGGTTCCGGTTGCGTCCGGCGCGCCCCAGAGCATCGACTATGGCGGCGGCGAAATCAGCGACGTTGCTTTTTCTCCGCAAGGCGACAAGATCGGATTCGTCAGAGACAACAATATTTACGCGCTCGATCTGAAGTCTGGCCGCGCGCCCCAGATGACGACCGATGGCAGCGCCTCGCTGCTCAACGGCCATCTCGACTGGGTCTACGGCGAAGAGCTTGCCTACCGCGAAACCACGCGCGCCTACGAATGGTCGCCCGATGGCAGAAAGATTGCCTACCTCCAGCTTGATGACTCGCCCGTGCCCAAATATCCGCTCACACGTTTCCTCAAAGACCACGTCAGCATTTTCGACCAGCGGTATCCGCAGCCGGGCGACCCGAATCCTGCGGCGTCTATGCACATTGTGCAAGTGAATGGGCGGGGCCGCGCGCAGATGTTTCGGCTGAGCGGCGGGGATGAATATATTGTTCCTTCCTTCGTCTGGACGCCAGATTCCAAAAACGTTTGTTTTCTCACGCTCAACCGCGATCAGACGCGCGAAACCGTGATCCTGTGGGACGGGAAGACGGCGCGACGCCCCATGATTGAGAGCGACCCTTATTGGATCAACAATGTGGAAGCGCCCCAATTCGTCGACGGGGGGCAGGAGTTTTTGTGGCTTTCGGAGCGCGACGGCTGGAATCATCTTTATCTGCACACGCGGGAAGGGAAGCTGGTGAGTAAACTCACGAGCGGCGATTGGATGATTGACCACCCGATGTTTCAGGACGTGCCGTCTTACCAGATTTCCCAACCAGGCAAAGGCGCGCAGGCAAATGAGGCGAACGATTGGGTTTATTTTGAGTCGACGAAACCTGACCCGCGCGAGCGGCAAATCGACCGCGTGCGGCTGGATGGAACAGGCTTTGAGCAGCTAACACATGAGCACGGCACGCACGCGCTGACACTCTCTCCAGACGGGCGCTACCTGATTGACCAGTTTTCATCGATCTCGACGCCGCCCGTGGCGCGGCTGCTGAAATCGGACGGGACGTTTGTTGCGGACATTGATAAGCCCGCCAATCATCTTTCCGAATACGCTCTCGGAAAGACGGACTTTTTGACGCTGCGGGCTGGGGATGGCTCGACGCTCTATGCGCGGCTGGTGAACCCGCCAAACTTTGATCCGGAGAAGAAATATCCCGTGATCGTGGATGTTTACGGCGGACCTGGGGTTGAAATCGTGCGCAATCAATGGGGCGCTACATCGTCGATGGATCAGCTATTCGCCGAGCATGGGTTCCTGATATGGTCTCTGGACAACCACGGGTCGGAGGGGCGCGGCCACGCGTGGGAAACAACAATCTTCAAGGATATGGGCAAGCGCGAGCTGGCGGATCAACTGCTAGGGGTCGAATTTCTCAAGTCACAGCCATACGTTGATGCCTCGCGCATCGGCATTTTTGGCTGGTCCTATGGCGGTTACATGACGCTCTACGCGCTGACGCGCGCGCCGGATGTTTTTAAGTGCGGTGTCGCCGGCGCGCCCGTGACTGACTGGCATTATTACGATTCCATCTATACAGAACGCTACATGCGGACGCCGGATAAAAATCCTCAGGGCTACCAGGATTCATCCGATGTGCTCGCCGCGGGGCGCCTGCGCGCCAAGCTGCTGCTGATTCACGGGGTCGCGGACGACAACGTGCACATGATGAACACCATTAATTTCATCAATGCGCTGATCCAAAACAGAGTTCCATACCAGCTTTACTTGCAGCCCTCGCAAAAGCATGGCTTCAGCGACCCGGCGGCCATTTGGTACAGGAATGAAAGAATATTCGAGTTTTTTATGCACAACCTGTAAATCTACGCATTGGGGAGCGATTTGATGCGGTCTTGGTTGCTGTTGATTGCGAGTTTGGCGTTAATGGCGCAGCCGGGAGTGGCCCAACCTCCTGCGGCGCTCACCGATTATTCGCCCGCGCATTCGCAAGCCGAACTGCAATGGGAAGCTAGGTTCAAGGCCATGCCGGACCCTGCGAACATCAGCGGCTATGATAAATATCTCTCTGCGTGGCCGCACAATGCCGGCACGGAGCGGGATCACCAAGACGCGCAATGGATTCTCAATAAATTTAAGCAATGGGGCTGGGACGCGCGCATTGAGACTTTCTACGTTTTGCTGCCTTGGCCAAAGGAGCGCCAGGTGGAAATGGTCTCGCCCAAGGTCTTCAAAGCGAGCCTCGAAGAGCCGCCTGTTGCGGGCGATTCCACGTCGAGCCAGCAAAAGGAACAACTGCCCACCTATAATATGTACTCCGCGGATGGCGATGTCACCGCGCCGCTGGTCTATGTGAATTACGGCATGGAAGCAGACTATAAGCAGCTTGCGCGGATGGGCATTTCCGTAAAGGGCGCCATTGTGATTGCGCGCTATGGCCAGGTGTGGCGGGGCTTGAAACCCAAACTTGCCGGTGAACACGGCGCCGTGGGATGCCTGATCTACTCCGACCCGCGCGATGATGGATACTGGAAGGGCGACGTATTTCCCAAAGGGCCTTGGCGGCCCGACGAAGGCGTGCAGCGCGGCAGCGTGATGGATATAACCCTCTATCCAGGCGATCCGCTGACGCCCGGATGGGGTGCTACTAAAGACGCGAAGCGTTTGGCTCTAAAAGACGCGGCAACCATCACCAAAATTCCGGTGCTTCCTCTCTCCTACGCTGACGCGCAGCCTTTGCTTGCGGCTCTCACCGGGCCGGTTGTGCCGGAAGGCTGGCGTGGCGCGCTGCCGATCACCTACCACATAGGACCCGGACCCGCAAAAGTGCATCTGAAGGTGCTTTCCGACTGGAAAATCCGGCCTATTGACGACGTAATTGCGAAAATTCCCGGCACCACTGACCCGGACGAATGGGTGATCCGGGGGAATCATCATGATGCCTGGGTGAACGGCGCGCAAGACCCGCTTTCCGGCCTGACGGCGGAGCTTGAAGAGGCGCGCGCCCTGGGCGAATTAGTGAAAGCAGGTTGGAAGCCGCAACGAACGATTATTTATTGCGCATGGGACGGCGAAGAGCCGGCGCTTCTCGGATCAACAGAGTGGGCAGAGGAGCACGCGGCTGAGCTTCAGCAGCACGCCGTAGCCTATATCAATTCGGATTCAAATGGCCGGGGATATCTTGAAGCTTCGGGATCGCCGTCGCTTCAACAATTCATCGACGAAGTCGCCAATGATGTTCAGGACCCGGAAAAAGGCATTTCCGTGGAAAAAAGGCTTTTTCTCCGCCTCATCACGCAGGCCAAGACGGATGCTGACCGGAAGAAGCTGCGTGAAGCGCGCGAACTGAAGATTGGAGTGCTTGGCTCCGGCTCGGACTATTCGGCTTTTATCGACCATCTGGGCATCCCGTCGCTTGACCTGGGTTATGGAGGCGTAGCCGATGGAGGCATTTATCACTCGATCTACGATGATTTTTATTGGTATTCCCACTTTGGCGATCCCGGATTTGTTTATGGAAAGACGCTTGCGCAAACCGCAGGCTCCGCCGTGATGCGCCTTGCCGACGCGGATTTACTCCCGTTTAATTTTGACGATCTTGCCAGCGCCGCGACGGACTATTTGAATCAAGTGAAAACAGATATGACCAACGAGCGCAATAGAATCCACGAACAGGACCTTGAAGTCGCCGATGGCGCGTATGCGGCCACCGCCGACCCGCGCCAGCACGAAGTGCCGCCCAAGATAGAACCGCTTCCACCCTTTTTGAGTTTTGCTCCGCTCGAAAACGCCGTGGCAAACCTGGAGCGCAGCGCGAAAGCCTATCATGCGGAGCTCAATCGCGCGCATGCGAGCGGCGGCGCTCCGCTTGCTGACGCTTCGCTCAACCAGGTCAATCGAATTCTCACTGAAAGCGAGCGTAGCCTGACGCTGCCAAGCGGCTTGCCGAAAAGGCCCTGGTATAAGAATGAGCTTTACGCCCCTGGTTTCTACTTGGGTTATGATGCGCAGACGCTGCCGGCGATTCACCAGGAGATCGAGCAAAAAGACTGGAAGGGGGCGGATGAGGAAATTGTGGTGGTCAGCCAGGTTGTGAATCACGAAGCGGACTTGATTGAGTCCGCAGCAACTGAGCTTAAGCAGGCAATTCATTGAGCAGCCTTCGGGGGGAACTGGCGGTGGAATAGGGTTATAATTCTGAAGTTATATGATTTGGGGGATCGAGAACTCGCATCGGGAGCCAAACTGAAAAGCGGCGGGCTGAGCGTCGCCAATACCATTGAACACACCGGACAAATGAAAAGGAGAGAACCATGAGACGCTATAGCATCACAATGCTAACCGTTGTTTTAAGCATTGCGTTTGCGGGGGCCGCAATGGCCCAACACAATGCGCGCGGCATGACGAAGATTGAAGCCAACAGCCAGACGGTATCGATTGATTACGGACGCCCCTCGTTGCACGGGCGGAACATCAACGACATGCTCGGCAAGTTGCCAGCGGGAGGTTTTTGGCGGCTCGGCGCCGATTCTTCCACCACTTTCAAAACGGGAACCGACTTGAAATTTGGCGACGTCACGGTGCCAAAGGGCACCTACAGCCTGTGGGCCCAGAAGGAATCCGACAACAGTTGGAAGCTGGTTTTCAATACGCAACACGGTCAATGGGGCACCCAGCATGATCCGAGTAAAGACGCCTATTTTGTGCCATTGACCGAGGCGAAGGCGGGAAGCCCCCAGAACCTGGTCACAATTACGCTTACGAAAGAGGGAGACAACGGAGGGATGTTCGACGTTGTCTGGGGCGACCTTGAACTTACGGCGCATTTTACGGCGCAATAACTGCTTAACCAGCCGCGTGATCACCATTGGGCTGGTGATT
The DNA here is from genome assembly GCA_035945515.1 of Terriglobia bacterium. Taxonomy (GTDB): domain Bacteria; phylum Acidobacteriota; class Terriglobia; order UBA7540; family UBA7540; genus RH2-MAG17b. Next base: position 725 of record DASZAE010000122.1, on the reverse strand, counting down.
GCGCGGCTCGCTTTGCGCTGCCGCCCTTACTCTGCCAATCGCATAATTTTTCGCGCAAGCTGCGAAACGGCGGCTTGATCGAGCTTGGCCAAGGGAAACCACCGGAATCCTACCCCGGTCGTGCTTCCCTGGAATTCAAAACAGTCCACATGAATAGCGCGGTAAGTGATGTTATGCCGCGTCGCGCCAAGTCTCCGTGCAAGGCAAAAGCGTAACGCGGGCCGCGCTGCCAACTTTTCTGTGAGCCGATCGAGAGCCTCCTGACTCGTCCTGCCGAAAGCTGAAGGGAAGTTCCATACATCCTCCAGTAATCCTTCTTCAAGACCGCGCGTTAGCGCAACTTTGCCATCCTTGCGGATGACCGCTGCAGCTAGGTAGCGCAACTCCACGGCGCGCCGTGGGCGAGGAGCCGGAAACAATTCGGCTTTATCCATTGCGCAAGCTTCGCACGTCTTGCGAATGGGGCACTTGGAGCAACGTGGAGCGCGAGGCAAGCAAACGATCTGCCCCAACTCCATCATCGCTTGGTTGAAGGAGCCTGGCATTCGCCGCGAAAGAAGTTCGGCAAGGCGACGCTCAATCTGGGCGCGAAAATCCGGCTGCTGAAGGTTGCCGTTCAATGCGTAGAGCCGGGATACAACGCGCGCCACGTTGCCATCGAGCACCGCAAAAGGCTTCCCATAGGCAATGCTGAGCACGGCGGAGGCAGTATAATGGCCAACGCC
>DASZAE010000121.1:0-3543 GCA_035945515.1 Terriglobia bacterium | reverse complement strand
GGCGGAGAAAGATTATCTTTCCCAAATCCAAGTAACGAATCCTTCGGTGAGCGCGGCGAGCAACTTTCTTGGCGCCACAATCTATTACCTCGATGGCGAAGTCGCCAATCGCGGCTCCGAGACGGTGCGCGAGATCGACCTGTCATTGACTTTTATGGACCCGTTTGGCGAAGTGCTTTCCCGCCGGACTGAACACGTGATGACGCGGAGCAGTCCTCCTCTTAAACCCGGAGCATCCATGCAGCTTCATCTCACTTTTGAGCATGTTCCGGATGGATGGAATCAAGGGCCGCCTGCTATTATGCCAACCTATGTGAAAACCGGAAAATAGAAGATTGAGTAAGCGATGTCTGATATGTGTGGCGTGTTAAGTGGGGTATTGCATGGCAGGCTGGGGATCTTCTTTCAAGCTTCGGTTTTCTACTTCACTATTCCGATCCTACAACTCTGCGGTAGACGCCGCGAACTTCCTGCTGCACTTGCCGCAGGCGGACGGCGAGCGGCTCGACTCCGGCCGCGGTCCCGAGCAAACCCCATCGTTGCATCAGGTCCTCGACCATTGCCGCATGACCTGTGTGCGCGGGCAGACCGCCTGGCGATTTTCCGGTGACAAGCCTGATGGCATGATCAACCGCGCGCAGAAAGCTTGCCCCCGCCGTCAGCGTTTCTGCGTCTTCGCTTCTCAGCAAGCCGCCGTCTTTGAGAGCGCGAATCTGTTCAAGCGTGTTTGATCCAGGTTTCATGGCAGCGTGATGCCGCAGATGAAGGTAAGCTAGTGTGTAGTCGATATCGTAAGCGCCGCCGGGCGCGGTCTTCAAGTGCGTGGGCGTTGAGGCAAGCTCGCGCTCAAGCCGACGGCGCATCTGCAATAGGTTATCTTCAAGTTGCGGGTCGCGACTAAAACGGTCAAGCAGCCGCTCCGTAAGGCTCGCGGCCACGCGATTTCCAAAGCTAAGGTTTCCGGCGATGGGAAAAATCTTGAGATAAGCCATCCCTTCCCACACCTGCGCCTGGCTTCCGGCATAACGGCACAGCGCGTCTTCGCTGACCACCAACTCGCCTTCCTGCCCAAGCGGCCGCAGGCGAGTATCCACAGCAAAAAGCGTTCCATCGCCCGTATAGCTGGAGAGGACTTCGATGATTTTCCCGGCGAGGCGCGTCCAGAATTCAATCGCTTGCTCGGCCGCTCCCGAAGCCACGACAAACATCAAGTCGGCATCCGAAGCCAGATCAAACTCGTGAATCCCAAGCCGTCCCAAGCCAAAGACTACAAAGGGCAAGCCGTCATTGGGTTTTTCTGGATCGGTTCCGGCGGCCGTGACGAAATCGAGTTCCTGCAAGGCGATGCTCAACGCGGTTGAAACCGATTGCGCCGCCAGTTGCGACCAGCGCCTGAGCGCATGAAATATGGAATCCGTTCCTGCCAGATCCCACCCGGCAAGCAACAGCTTCCGCGAACGGTAGTGCTGGCGCAGCAGAGCCATCTGCTCGCGCAGTCCCTTCCCCGCGCCAAGAATCCATTGAAATCCCGGCGCAGAAGATAATGCAGTGTCTTCAGGCGAAAATATGGGAGCAGCGTGGGGAGCATCCGCGCGACTGGGGTCCAGATCCATTGCCAATTGCTCAGTCGCTAGCGGCGTTGGAGTGGATTCAAGCGCCATGATCTCTTCGGGATGGCGGATCAAAAGCCCGGCAAGATGGTCGCTCGCCGCAATCATTTGCAGCGCCCGCACAATGTTCTGCGGATGATCCTTTGCCATCTCGAAACCACGCGCTGTGCTAAGCAAATTGCCCAGAAACATGCCGGCATTTTTTTGTGATCGATCGGGCACGTTCACTTCCGCAGCTCCCATCGCGAGATTTGGGGCCTGTGCGGCAAGGAATTGCAAGGCGAATGAGTAGGAAGCCCACGCGCGTTCCGGCGCCAGAACTGCGGGCGGTTTGAGGGCATAATCCTCGCGCAGGGATTTCGCGGCGCGCGGGTGGATCACATTCTGATAAATTTTGCCGATGCTGGCGAACACGGCGTTTAGCTGGACAATTAGTTTCGCTCCAGGCCTATCTGCCTGGTCTTGCTCTGCGCTAGGAAGCTGAGCATGGTCTGCATGGTCAATGCCGGCGCGGCGCGCCACCTTATCCAAAGCCTCTGGATCGGCGGGCAAGCGATGCGTTTGCTGCCCGCGGTCGAGCTGAACAATGTGTTCTACTTTGCGCAGGAACTCGTAGGCCGTGGTGAGGGCAGCGTAATCCCGGTCGGACAAATGTCCTTTATCGTTGAGCTTGCGCAGCGCAAGCAGCGTGCCTCCTGACCTTACCCAAGGGTCGCGTCCGCCGTGGAGCCGTTGCAGGCATTGGGTGAGAAATTCGACGTCGCGGATGCCGCCGGGCTGAAGCTTGACGTCAATCGTCTCGGCGCGGGCCGCCTGGAGCTTCCGCGAAATCTTTTCGCGTGAAAGCAGGATGGTTTCAATAGCCGCGAAGTCCGCTTCCGCGCCATAAATGCGCCCTTCTACGCCGCGCAGAAAGTCGCGAGTCAGCTTTTCATCGCCAGCGGAATGGCGCGCTTTAATCAGCATCTGTAATTCCCAATCGCGCGCGCGGTGCTCATAGTATTCGAGCGCCGATTTCAGCGAGATGGTCATATCGCCCATGTCGCCTTCGGGACGCAGCCGCAAGTCCACGCGAAACACAGGCCCGTAGGGCGTGCTTTGCGTAATCGAGCGCGTCACCGCGCTCGCCAGCCGCACAAAATATTCCTTGTTGCTGATGACCGAGTCCGGCTCGCTGCCGCCTGATGTCTCGCCATTGTGCGAGTATAGAAAAAGCAGGTCAATATCCGAACTGTAATTCAACTCGTTTCCGCCTAGCTTGCCGAGCGACACCACGCTGAATTCGCTGCGAGCGATGCGGCCCTGAACGTCGCGGTACTGCGGCTCACCGTAACGCTTGCGCAGTTCCTGGTCACAATAGGCCAGCGCATTGGTGACGAGCACGTCGGCAAGTTCGGAAAGCTCCAGCGTAGTCTCGGCCAGCGTGCTGATGCCAAGCACGTCCTTCAAAACGATGCGCAAATACGTGCGCTGCTTGAAGCGGCCAAGTTGCGCGGAAAGCCACGGATCGGGCGCAGCGGTGGAAAACCGCGCATAGTCCTGCATCAAATCTTCCTTGGATTTTAGCTTGCTGAAGTTGCGGTCGCGGGCAAATTGCAGGGGCAAACTGGGATCGGAAAGAAAAGTTTCGGACAGGAAACCGCTAGAGCCGAAAATAGCGATCAAATAAGTCAATGCCGCCGGATAAGCCGCTAAATCTCGAAGCGTTTCGGGCGGCGCTTTGCCGGCATACCGTTCAAGCAGGTTGAGGGCGCCGTCGGAGTCAGGCGATTGCGCAAGCAGGGAGGCCAGTGGATAGTGAAGGGACCGAGGTAGGAGCTTTTCGAGGCGCGCCAGATTGCCTTCCGCCTTCGTCGGATCGGCGAATACGATGAGTGAGAAGCCGCTCTCCATTGTTGAGGATTATACCGGAAAACCTCACTCGCGCGTTTGA
>DASZAE010000120.1:0-2377 GCA_035945515.1 Terriglobia bacterium | reverse complement strand
AACGTGACAGTGTGCCAGAGTTTTTATTCAAGCGGACTTGCGAGCTGCGACCCAACATATTATCTAATACCCTGTTCGCAGGGCGACTGCGGCAGTCTGATAGGGGCCGCATTTGGGTCTGGGAACTGCGGAACGAGCGCACCTACCGGACCCGCCGCCGCTTCATCCGCTTTTCCAATCATCTTATCCCCGAATCCAGAGGGCGGATATTCCCCGTCGACAGCGGTGCAGTCATCGTGCCTGGCACCTCAAGGATTACGTCCGTGAGAGCAGCGGGCGTGATCAGCTTCGGTGCATGTACGCTTGTGTTTCTTCTTGCAGTGCAGGTTGCCGGTCAATCTTCGTTCGTGACCCAATCGACCCTACGCGTGTACGACACGATCTCAGTTGCTGGAACAACCAGTTCGTCGCTTCAGGCACCACAGCGGTGCGACGCGCAGGGCAATGTCTACCTACAATTTTACCAACCCGCAAATCCGCAGTCGCCGATTCTGCGCATTTCCGCTGACGGCGAGGAGAAACGAGTCTTCTCGCTCGCATCAGTTCAGGACTTCCAGAATGCGTACATTGACAGCTTCGCAGTTACCCCCGACGGCGCTGTAGCCGTTGCGGTGCGAGGTGAGAATCCGAAGACGAAGTTAGGCGAAGGTTACGTGCTGAAGTTCAAGAGCGATGGAACATTCGACCCCGATTCCACCATTGAATTGGGTTCTCGTAACCCGTTTCAAGTCGCAATATTCTCCTCTGGAAATCTTCTCATCTCGGGAACCCAGGACGAGAGACTTTACGGGAAAGGAGAGCCCGCTCTTTCGGTCCCTTTCACCGAAGTAATAAACCAGACAGGCGATGTTGTGAAAAAGCTTACCCTTGAAGGTGATCCCAAGCCGCCAAAGCCATCCGATCCTGATTTCACAACGAAATCTGGCGAAGAACCCGCAGAAATCACACTTGGCGATGCGGTTTCCGCGAGCGACGGCAACGTTTACCTGGCACGGCACTCGATCAAGCCGATCGTGTACGTCATCGCATCGGACGGCACTCTTGTGCGCACGTTGAAGCTGATACCTCCGTCGCCGACAGCCCGTCAGGTTGGAGGCTTGCATTACAGCGACTCCGGCGGTGGTCAGCTCGCGATCGTGTTCCAAACATTTGAGCAATCATCAGCTCCCCAAGAAAAAGGGCACGAGAGGCCGCCGGTGCGAGTGCAGAGCCAGGTCGTTTCGATTTATAATGCACAGACGGGAGGGAGGCTCGCAGATTACCGTCTGCCGGCCGGTATCGGCGGAGCGCTCGCGTGTTACACGCCGGCTGGCTTCACGTTTCTCGGCTCGACGCCTCAACATCAGCTCGTGCTAAAGCAAGCTAAGCCGTATTGATCAATCGCAGCACCTCCTGCTGCTGACGGCTCCCGTGAATAATCGGGGAAGGATTTTTCTGAATTTTCTCGAGAGATGTTTGGCGTCCAGTTGAAAACTGTGATAGCTTTCCCACATGTAGACCAAATTTCAACCTGGAGGGAACGGATGCCCGAGACGGCTCAGGAAATTCCAGGGGACTTGATGTTGAACGACGCAGAGTTTCGCAGGCTGGCGCAAGAACATTCCCGGTACGAAGAGCAACTCCATCAGTTAATTCGTCAGCCCTACCGCAGTTCAGAGGACATACTTCTCGAAACCCAAATCAAGAAATTGAAGCTCCGATTGAAAGACGAGATGCAGCAGCTTATAGCTCGCCGGCGGCGAGAGAGCCGGGCGAGCTAACCCCGCACCCAGAGTCTTGTTCTGTCGTACAATGCAAGTGTCTTCGTACGAGGTATGCTGCGTCCCTTATGGTGAAGGATGGATATCGATTTGCCCTGCCGCCGTTGATCCTGGGAATTATCCTGATGGCGTTTCGTTGGTGGTGGGCGGCGGTACTGGTGGCGCTGGGGCTTTTCCTCCTGTACTTCTTCCGCGACCCTGAGCGGCAGATTCCAACAGACCCGGGCGCGGTGGTTTCGCCGGGCGATGGACGCGTGGTCGAGATTGTGGACGAAGCGCTCGAAGGCCGTCCAGGCAGGCGCGTCAGCATTTTCCTTTCCGTTTTTGACGTGCACGTCAATCGCGCCCCCGTGGCGGGGAAAATCCGGAAAGTAGAGTACCATCCAGGACGATTCATGGCCGCGTGGAACGGGAAGGCGTCCGCCGATAACGAGCAAAACGTAATTACGGTCGCCACGGCGTCCGGTGAAATGAGCTTCAAGCAAATTGCCGGCTGGGTGGCGCGGCGCATTGTTTGCTGGAAGCAAGTGGGAGATGAAGTCGCGCTCGGCGAACGCATCGGCATGATTCGCTTTGGCTCGCGCGTGGATGTATGGCTGCCGGCGAGCGCCGAAATC
>DASZAE010000119.1:0-2904 GCA_035945515.1 Terriglobia bacterium | reverse complement strand
TTGGTTGTGAAAATGGTGTCCCACGCCGCCACCTGGCATGATCTGGCAGCGGTCGATAAAGAAGAGATTGGTGGTCATGGCGCTGCTGCTCATCAACCGCTCGCACGCCATGTCACCGGCGCTTTCATGCGAACGGCTACGGTGATAGGCGCCCGGATCGGTATGTTTGATCCTCTCACTTAGCGGCGCCTGGCCAAGCATGGGTGCGGCAAATGCGCCGGCGCCCGCCAGCATTGTCTTCAAATAAGCTCTGCGTTCCATGATGAGTTTGCCTCGTTGATCGCAAATCAAGCGCGATCATCATGCTATAAATACGGTCATTTGCTGTAGCGGCGGCTACTAGCTGCCGGTCTTTCCCATTAAACCCATTAAAAACGGCCCATTAAAAACCGGCGGCCAGAGGCCGCCGCTACAAAATCAGAAGCGCAGCACCCATCATGCTGGCATGGCTTGTCGCAAGCAGGCAAACACATTCAATTACGTGAACCACATTTTTCTAGTTAGATAATGGACCACGAAGGGCCGGGAAAATCGTGATAAGAGAAAGGGGTGAAATCACGCGTTGGTGGGGCAATTCTTGAGGGTCGTCACGCTTCAAGGCTAGACTGCTTCCCGGATTCCCATCGCCGCAAAACACGTTGGACATCCAGAGGCGAGTCATTAAAGGCCCTGGAGAGATCGCTTGCGGTCTTCATGACCTGAGCGCCTACGCCGGGCATTTCCAGGCGTGAAAGCCGGCTGGCAGGCGTGAAAACGCAGATACCGCCAATCACGCCCGCCGAGTGATTGAAAATCGGAGAAGCAACACACCGGACCCCCAGCTCGTGTTCTTCGTCGTCCGTTGCATAGCCCCGCCTTCTGGTTTCGGCCAAATGAGACTTCAAGACCTCTAACGAACTTACGGTGTTCTCGTTGTGCTTCGGAAGGCCGCGGGTTCTGAATAAATTCTCTATCTCCGGATCAGGAAGGTAACTGATCAGCGCCTTCCCAATTGCAGTACAGTGCAGATCAAAATGGCGGCCAACCCACGAGTCTAATCTCGGCCCAGGGAGCTCTGACCGGTCGACGATCCGGGCTTCGGCGCCTTCTCGAATGCCGAGCTGGGCCGTCATGGTTAATCTGCTCGAGAGGGACTGAATAAAGGGCGCGCAGAACTTTTTTAGATCCGATTCAGCACGGCCGACTTTTGCGAAGGAGGGAGCAAGTGTTCCTAATGAATAAACCCGCCCGTCAGGACTGCGCCGCACAAGGTTCCGCTTTACAAGAGTCGAGACCAGGTAGTAGGCGCTGCTTTTAGGAATGTTGAGCTTCCTGCAAATCGTGGACAGATTCAAGCCGGCGGTTGTTGAAGCCAGAAGCTCGATAAGGTTCAACGCGCGATCCACCGAGGGAACCGACGGATCGCGTAACCCGCTTTCCTCAACTAGAAGGCTGCCCATCAAACGACTCCTCATTCCAGGGGCGTGAATTCGGTGGACTTACTATTACAGAGCGCACTTCTGTTGTCAAGGTTATTGACAACTGCCTGAGCATCATTGGTTTGGGAATCTATTGAGGATTACAAATTACAGTGACGGTTTTTCTGTAGCGGCGCTCTCTGAGCGCCGAAAAACCGGCGGCCAGAGGCCGCCGCTACAATATTTGTCGTCACTATAATTTGTAATCCTCAATAAGGCTATTGTCCGTCGATAGAGAATGCCAGGAGCACATTCCCCGGCATACCGACGAAATTTCCGCTCTGGACATAAAGCATTCCGCCAGCCGGCACGGGCCCGCTTTTATTCAATGAACCGCCGCGCGCTTCGATCCCATCAACGGTTTTGAAACTCCGCGCCGTATCGAAATCCCAGATCACCTGCCCGTTCCGAGTGTCATAAGCGCGCAGGTGGCCATCCAGTGAACCCGAAAAGACAACCCCTGGAATCGACGTGGCGGGGCCAACCTGAGCGGCGCTGCATCCTGGCGTTTTAATACAATCGGGAGGAATAGCTCCGGCGCGCCATGCCTCCGCTCCGCTACCGATGCGCAGGGCAATCAAACCTCCTCCAGCATTCGGGGTAGATTGCCTCCAATCTGATACGGGGAAGTAGGCGCGTCCTTCGCCCGCCGTGCCGCCCCATTCGACGCCGCCTTCAGGGCCTCCCCCTGCCACGCGAACATTCCACACGACTTTTCCCTCGTGATCAGGATCTAGCGCATACACCATTCCCGACTTCTGGGCTGCGAGAATCAGGTTTCGCCCGTTCCGCAGTGATACCAAGATTGGCGAGGTGCCAAAGTCGTAGTCGTCACCTGGGTCGGGAGGGCAGTTTGTCTTATTCGACCGGATGCAAGCAAGGGTCCAACGGTCTTCTGGGGTTACTTGGCGAGACCAGAGCATCCGGCCCGTATCCATATCGAACGCGATCACCGCATCCGAGTGACTTCCACCCGGATTGGAATAATTATTCCCCGTGCCCGCATAGATCGCGCGGCGGCGAACGTCCGCAGTGGGCGAGCTCCAGATTGCGGCGCCCGAAGGTCCCCAAGTCGGGACGCCAAGCGCATTCTTACCCGTCTGCTCCGGCGCTTTAGGAATTGCGTAGGCTTTCCAGATCTGTTTCCCGCTGGAGGCGTCGAGCGCAGTCACATTCCCTCGAAAGGTACAGCACGCGTAATACGGGTTTATTGCTGCCCCCTCCTCGCCGGAGGTAATCGGCACATAGAGGCGGCCGTCCAGCAGCAATGGCGCGCCTGTAATGCCCGCGAGCGGGTGAGGGTCGGCGTGCGTTTTCCAGATCAAGGCTCCTGAATCTGTGTTGATTGCATAAACGTCGGCGCCACGATCAGCCACATAAGCTTCCCGCCCATCGGGCGAAACTGAGATGGCCGCGCGGATGTCCGCAGAGGCTTTGAAAGTCCAGT
>DASZAE010000118.1:0-7492 GCA_035945515.1 Terriglobia bacterium | reverse complement strand
GGCTCGCGCCTTACTCATGGAATCTATACAGAGCGCTATAAATCAGTGGCGGTCATTGGCTGTAGCGGCGGGTAAAGCCTGTAAGGGGCCGCCGGATTTTATAGTAAAGACCGGCGGCCAGAGGCCGCCGCTACAGACGATCCCACCCTTACGGCTTTCGAGTTTGCGCGAGGACCTTTGGTAACGCGATTTATCCGTAATGCGGCAATGGCGTTTTTCATGGCCTGGTTTCTGTGCCCGGCATCCAACGGGCAAGTGGCTCACGAAGTTGACCTGCAAGGGCGCATCCGCACTAACCAGGGCCTCACCCTGCCGACGGGCATCCGCGTGGAGGTGCAAACCGACGCAGGGGTCGATGCCGCGCAGCAATTCGCTACGCCAGAGGGCGAGTTTTCATTCCCCGGACTTCCCAAGGGCGTTTATAACGTCACCATTACCGCAGAAGGTTTCCAAACCTATCAAAGAACAGTCGACCTTACTCTGACGGGCGATTCTTATTTCCTTGATGTCTATTTAAATCCTGAGAATCCGCAAACCCGGGGTGCGGCTAATGTTTTATCGCGGACCGACCGGTCGGCGCCCCGGAAAGCCCGTAAGGAAGAAGCGAAGGGCGAGCAGGCGCTCGCGCAACGCAAATTACCCGAGGCCGAAACGCATTTTGAGAAGGCAGTGGGGATTTATCCCTGCTACGCGCGCGCCCAAGCCAATCTTGCGCGGCTGCTGGAACAAAATCATGAGCCGCAGGAGGCGGAAGCGGCGTTGCGGAAGGGTCTTCAATGCGACCCTGATTACTTGCAGTCTTATATCGAGCTCGGTCAATTTTTGAATGACGAAAAAAAATACCCGGACGCCAAAGCGGTGCTTCAGGAGGGCGCGCGCCGCGCTCCGTCGGTCTGGCAGTTTTATTATCAACTTGGGCTCGCTGATTTTGGCATGGGCGGAACCTCCCAGGCGACAGCAGATTTCCTCAAGGTGAAACAGTTCAACCCCGCGCCCCCGCCGGTCTTTTACGTAAGGCTGGCGGACGTTTATGTGAAGGAGTCAGCCTATAACGACGCCTATAGCGCCCTCGAAGATTATCTTCGTGCTGACCCCAGCGGGCCGTATGCCGGAAAGGTTAAAACCGTAATGCAACGCATGGTGACGGCCGGATTGATCAAGCCGACCGCGCCCCCGCCGGCTCCACAACCCAAACACTGACCCGTTAGGCCCGCCTGTATCTGATTCTGTAGATACAAGCGGCGGCCTCTGGCCGCCGGTCTTTACTATTACAACCCGGCGGCCAGCGGCCGCCGCTACAGCACAGCAACTACCGCTTGATTTTGGCCCCGGTTGGGTTTAGATTTTAGGTATGAATAAGATATTACAAATTAAGCCAACAGCTAGAATAGTCAGTTTATCCCTATTAGCGTGTTGCGTAGCGTTCGCGGCTCCCCAGACTACGCAACGCGACGAGGCGCAGAGTTCAGCCGTAACGACCCCCTCGCTGGGGGAACTTGCACGCGAGGCCAAGGCAAGCCGCGCCAAGCAGAGCCTGAAGGATGTTCCGCTCTATACCAACGACAATCTGCCCACAAACGACAGCGGCATTAGCGTCATTGGTCCGCCCGCTTCAGCCGGGACGACGCGATACGGCGCGCTTTCCGCCAAGGCAAGTCTGGCCAATGAGCAACGGATGGCGTATCTGCGGGGCAAGCTCAGCCAGCTTCAGCAGCACCTGCAACTGCACCAGCGGGAAGTCGCGGTGCTCCAGCAGCAGCTCAATCAAAGCAGAATGGAGTGGTCGCCCAACCCCAATGAAATGCTAAGGCAGGAATATTCCCATCAGAACGTCAATAATCTGGCTAGTAAAATTGACCAAAAGAAGCAGCAGATTGCGAGCGTTCAGCAGCAAATCCAGACTCTTCAAGACGAGCTTGCGCGCGATCAGACCCGGTTTGGATGGCTCAGTGAGGCCTCGCCAGCCGGCGCCGCCGCTTCCGGCGCGGAAGCGCAAGTGCCTCCTGGCGTACAGCCCGGAAGCCCGGAATATTGGCAAGCTCGAATTCAGACGGCTCAGCAGCAGCTCCAGACGGCGAAGGAAGAGGAAAGCCTGGCTACAAACGAGCTCAGCCTTTTGAAGCTCCAGCAAGTCCGGTCGCTCGATCCAAATACCCAGGCCAATCTAGCCTCGAACATTCCCGCCAAGCAGTCGGAAGTAACCGCCGCCGCTCAGGCGGTTGAAAAGGCTCAGCAGGCCCTTGACAAGGTTGAGAAAGAAGCTCAGACGGTGGGTTCCAAAACGCAGTAAAATTGTAGCGGCGGCCTCTGGCCGCCGGCTTTTAATAATTAAAGACCGGCGGCCAGAGGCCGCCGCTACAACTCGTCACCCGCCGCTTTACGGTAGAAAGCCAGTTGCGAATCACCGTGCCGGATGAGACGAGTGCGATGGAGTCCGCCGTAATGTTCTTCCAGTTTGCACTGCCGGGCGTGTTCGGCAATCACCTGGGAGTCCGGCAGCAGCAGGCGAGACCTCGCTAGGATGCGCAACGAGCGGTGGTATTCACCAACTTCATCATAGGGTGGATCGAGAAAGACAATCTCAAACTGGTTCCCTTCGCGCTCCAGCCGTTCAAGCGCGCTCCACACCGGTCGCGCGATAACTTGAAAACCCCCGCGGAGACCGAGCGCGTTCAGGTTTTCCCGGATGATCGCGGCGGCAGGCCGGTGGTGCTCGAGAAAGACCACGTCGCTCGCGCCGCGGCTCAGCGCCTCAATGCCTACCGCGCCGCTTCCGGCGTATGCGTCTAGGAATCGCGAGCCGTGCACGCTCCCGCCGAGGATGTTAAAAAGCGTCTCGCGCAGGTGATCCGACGTCGGGCGCAACCCCGCGCCTTTGAGCGTCCTCAAGCGCAATCCTCGATATGTGCCCGCAATAATTCGCATCGAAATTGGATCACCCAACCCGCGCCAGACGATACCGCTCCGGCCATCGCGCGCCAAGCGCGCGGGTAAAATCCGCCAGTTCATTGGGCGACTCGGGGCGCTCCACAAATTGGATGGCCTCGCGCCGCGCCCATTCGAGGATTTTCTGATCGCGCAGCAGGTTGGCGATGCGAAATGCGGGAAGGCCCCATTGCCGCGTCCCCAGAAACTCTCCCGGCCCGCGCAGTTTCAAATCCATCTCTGCGATTTTGAATCCATCATTGGTCTCGGCGAGAATCCGCAGGCGCTCATCTGCGACTTCGCTTCGGGGGCCGTCCGCGATCAGCAGGCAGAAAGACTTCCCCGCGCCCCTGCCGATGCGGCCGCGCAATTGATGAAGCTGTGCCAAGCCAAACCGCTCGGCGTGCTCCACCAACATCACCGTTGCGCTCGGAACATCAACGCCCACTTCCACAACCGTGGTCGAGACCAGCACGTCAACCTCTCCGGCGCGGAAGCGGCGCATCACGCTTTCCTTCTCTTCGCCCGGAAGGCGCCCGTGCAGCAATCCAACGCGAAAGTTGGGATAGACGATTTTTGCAAGGTGCTCGTGCATTTGAACGGCGGGCTTGAGATCGAGTTTCTTCGATTCCTCGATAATGGGATAGACGACATAAGCCTGCTCTCCGCTCTCAACCTTTTTGCGGATAAACTCAAACGCCTGCGCGCGGTCGCGCCCGGCAAAAATGCGCGTCGTGATTGGCGTCCGGTTAGGCGGCATCTCATCGATCACTGAGAAATCCAGATCGCCGTATGCAGCGAGCGCGCAGGTGCGCGGGATAGGGGTTGCGGTCATCACCAGCACGTGCGGCGCGCGGCTTTTGCGGATCAATCCGTAACGCTGCATCACGCCGAAGCGATGCTGCTCATCCACAATTACCAGGGCGAGCCGGGCAAAATCGACATCCGGCTCAATCAAAGCATGAGTGCCGACCACCAACGGTAGAGAACCCGCCGCCAGCCTCTTCTTAATTTCCGATTTCTCTTTTTGAGTGCGGCTGCTAATAAGCAAATCAACGTCAAGCGAAAGAGGCGAAAGAAGCTGCTTGCAGTAAAGGTAGTGCTGCGTGGCCAGGATTTCCGTCGGCGCCATCAGCGCCACTTGGTAGCCATTTTCAATGGCGACCACGGCCGCTTCCAAAGCGACAATGGTTTTCCCCGACCCCACATCGCCTTGCAGTAGCCGGCTCATGGGGTGGGGCGAGGTCATATCGTCCACAATTTCTTTGAGCACCCGCTTTTGCGCCGTTGTCGGATGAAATGGGAGAATGCGCTTGACCGCTTGCCGGGTATTTTCTGCAATCCGGAGTTCGATGCCCGGCAGCCACTTTTGGCGCTGGTGCTTGAGCGCCATCACGACGCCCACATTGAAAAATTCCTCGAAAATCAACCGCGTCTGGGCCGAAGTGCGGAAGTGAGCCAGTTCCTCCAGGGACGGGCTGCCGTCAGGGAAGTGAGTCTGCCGCAGCGACTCGCCCCGGCCCGGCAGCTTGTTCTTTCTTACCACCGAAGGCGGCAGGCATTCGGGAATGTCGCCTTCGGTTTCGGTAAGCGCCGTCCACATCAGGCGGCGTAGAACCGCGGACGAGAGGCTCCCAATTGCTTCATAAATGGGAGTGATGCGGCCCATCTCCAATGAGCCTTTCTCGCCTTCTCCTGACTCAGAAACAATTTCAAATTTGGGCTGCATCATCACCAAGTGGCCGGCGCCAAAATGATCGCGCTCCACCTTGCCGTAGAAAAATACTCTTTGCCCCTCTCGAAACGTCTTGTTCCGCTCGAGGTATGTCGCATTGAACCATTTACACTCGATCAAGCCGCCTGCGGAAGGAACGCTCGCATCCGCCCCCGCAAGGCCGTAGATATAAATGCCGCGCCGGGTGCGTATAGGGCCGCAGGAAATGACCTTTACCAGGATAGTTGCCATCTGGCCGGGAAGCAGATCGCGCACGCGGGCGAGGCGCTTGCGGTCCTCGTATCGGAAAGGCGTATAGTAAAGCAGGTCTTCAAGAGTTGTGATCGACCGGGCGCGCAGGCTCTCGGCCCGCGCGGGTCCGACTCCCTTAAGATATTTGATGTCCGATGAGAGTGTCATCATGAAAAGCGTCCAGGCTGAACCGCTTACATAGTATAGAATGAAGCGGGCGCGCGCACGTCTTCTCGATCATGGAGCGAGAAATCCGCCTCATCAGGATGGCAAAATCAGGTTGTTCTTCAGCATCAAAATGGTCATTCGTTTCAGCCGCTGGATAAAATATCTGGCCGCGGTGATTGTGGGCAACATTCTCTACTTTGAATCGACTCCGCTTCTCCCGCCGGCCGCCCGCCACCACCGCCTGGTCGATTGGGGTACATTTGTTGATCTTTGGTTTTGCCTCTTTGTTTATGGAGTCATTGAACTGGTATTGTTCTTGGCGCGCAAGCCGCGCAACCAGCAATAGAGCCTCCCCCGTTGGTTCATCGCCCGCTGGACGCGCTTCAATTGCCCTCTAATTTCATTTACTTACAACATAAATTTTTTTAATTTTGCGATCTGCGAACTGACCTGCTATTATTAAAACGACAGCTAGATAATTGGTCATGATTGAGCGTTCCCGAGTGTAATTCCGGCGAACGCAAAATCATGAGCGCGATCCAGCGCAAGGTTCAGGAAGGCCCCGTTCTCCGCACTAGCTGGATCGCTTCTCCGAAGTGGTATCCCTATGTCGTGGCCCGGCATTCAATTGAATGCGGGCCAGGCAAACCATCGCTCGATGGAAAAACAATTCCAAAGCGCCGCTATAAGACTGCGCCGGCGCAAAACTGCCCGGAGTTATGCGCGCCGGGCGCAAATCTCGAATCTGGAGGATTCATTTTATGGAGTTAAAAGAACAGGCCACAACTGATTTAAAGGAAAGCGTGGGTCATACGGCAGGTAAGATATGGAGCCAGCTTTCCGAGGGAGGGCCTCAAACTATTGCTCAACTAAAGAAAAAACTCAACGGCGAAGGCGATTTGGTGAACCTCGCGGTTGGGTGGCTGGCTCGCGAAGACAAGGTGGACATCTTTCACGAGAAAAAGAATTTTCGCGTAAAGCTTAAGTAAGCAAGACAACGAGCGGCGCAGGGGCATGGCCAGCGCGCCCCTGCGAAATCCGCCGTTATCTGTATTGGCCGCCGAATGCTACGCGCCCGCTTTTGCAGGCTCGTTCTTCTCGATCGGGGCGTCCACGAGGTTGCCCCATTCGGTCCAGCTTCCATCATAGTTCCGCACCTTGTCGAAGCCGAGCAAATACTTCAGCACAAACCAAGTGTGCGAGCTGCGCTCTCCAATGCGGCAATAGGCGACGGCTTCGCGATCCGGCCGCACGCCCTGTGCTCCCAACAAATTCACCAGTTCTTCATATGACTTGAACGTGCCATCCTCATTGGCCGCCTTGGACCAGGGAAAGCTGACCGCCCCGGGGATATGCCCGCCGCGCTGCGCCGTTTCCGACATTCCCGGCGGAGCAATTACCTTGCCGCTGAACTCATCCGGGGAACGGACGTCAACCAAATAAGCGTTCTTGTTTTTAATCACATCGAAGACCAGGTCGCGCTTAGCTCTTACGCTATCATCCGGGTTGCTGGCTTTGTACTGGGTAGGAGTCACTTTGGGCGGCTCCGTAGTGAAAGAGCGCCCTTCGAGCTCCCATTTTTTGCGCCCTCCATTCATCAGTCGCACATCTTTGTGCCCGTAATATTTGAGCTGCCATAGCGCATAGGCCGCAAACCAGTTGTTATTGTCGCCATAGAGAACAACCGTCGTGTTGTTGGCGATCCCCGATTTGCTCAACAGATCTTCGAATTGCGCCTTGGTCAAAATGTCGCGCCGCACATTATCCTGCAATTGGGACTGCCAGTTCCACCCTACTGCACTCTGGATGTGGCCTTTGTCATAGGCTGTGGTATCAACATCCACCTCAACAAGCCGGACTGCGGGGTCGCTAAGGTGATCAGCCACCCACTGGGTGCTAACTAAGGCCTCCGGGTGTTTGTAATCGCTCATGTCAAAAATCCTCCTCATAGATTGAAAAGATTCTAAGTTGAATGGCTGGAAATAATAAAAGAAAAGGAAGGCAAGTTCAACAGCAACAGAATGGCGCGTCGAAGGAAATGCTGGAGGTTGCTACGAGTTGGGGATTACGAGAAGCCATGAGAGCAATTTTCAGATTATCATACTCAAGGGTGCTCGTCTATAGAAGTTGGCACATGCGCAGAGCCATCGTAAGCTTGAAAAGAACGTCCTCTCTCCGCATAATGAGCATTGGACATTTTTGAGCCAGGGGATGGAACCGAGAAATAAGCACGAATAGCTGGCTTGTGACCTGTTCCTCATCCCTCGACCCCGTATTTAAGGATTGCGAAGTATGGGATTATTGAGCTTTTTCCGCAAGATCGAAAGAGACCATTGGTTTGTGTGTTATACGTGCATGGGCACGAGCGATCACCAGGAAACCAAATCAGTGTTTTACTCCCTCGCGCCCAAAGTGCTGGTGGTGGGCCGCGAG
>DASZAE010000117.1:0-9338 GCA_035945515.1 Terriglobia bacterium | reverse complement strand
GATGTGCAGGCGCACTGGGGCTACATCATTTTTACCGTAGTCCAGGCGCTCGCCACCGTCATCGGCATGCTTTTGGTGGACCGCAAAGGACGCAAGTTCCTGCTCTCGGTGGGTACGGCTGGAATCGTCGTGTCGCTGTTTGCAACGGCTTTCTTGTTCTATCGCAATGAACGCCATCGCGTGGACGTGCGCCAAGCCGTCCAGTCGGTAACGCATGGACAGGCGGGTCTGAAGCTGCATTTCACGCCGGCGCTGGAACGGCAATGGCTGACCGAAGCCGGGCATGCCGATCTAGCCGGAGAGCCGGCGACGCTGACCATCATTTATTCCTACGGTGATTTCAGCGCTGTCACGCCCGCGATGCTCTCCAATCATTCGCTGGGGGCGCCGGTTCAACTCAGCCGGTCCAACTGCGTCCCAGCCAATCGAGTGCTGGCCTTTTTCTCCAATCCTTTCGGCAATCTTGACCAGGCCCGAACCGCGCCGCTGCGCATCCTGCATGCGCTGATTACTCCGTTGCCCGGCCGCGAAAACGGCTGGCTGGTGGCCGTCTGCTTATTTGTCTTTGTGGCATTTTATGCGATGGGGCCTGGGATTTGTGTCTGGCTGGCGTTATCGGAACTGATGCCGACCCGGATCCGCTCCAATGGCATGAGCATCGCCCTGCTGATCAACGAAGCCGTCGCCACTTTTCTAGCCGCCATTTTCTTGCCCACGGTGGGGCGCTATGGCTATGCCACTATGTTTCTACTCTTCGCCGGTTGCACCGTTGTCTACCTGCTCGCCGCCGTTTTTTTGTTGCCGGAAACCAAGGGCAAGACTCTGGAGGAGATCGAAGCCTATTTTTCCCGGACGGGGAGGAAAGCCTGAATCATCTGGTATGATTCTCAAGCTTGATCGGCAGCCGCGAAGCGGCGGAACATGAGTAGCCCCGGGCTGCCTGGATTTTCTGCGGAGCGACTCGTGCTATTCCATCTATTGGCCGCTTGGGAGAGTGTTATGAGGTTTGGGAGCGATCGTGATCCGCTCGTGCAGCCTTAAGTCGCGGGAAGAACTACCAACATACACGATGCGGCTGCCGGTCGCAGTGTCCCAGTGGGTCGCTGCGTCGGGCCAGTACTGTAACTGACGCAAGGGAATGTGAATCTCCACCCGGCGGCTTTCGCCAGGCTTGAGTCCAACCCGGTCAAACCCTGCCAGCGCCCGGACCGCAAACTGTGCCCCAGAGGGAGCGGGCTCAGGCGGCCCCAGCTAGACCTGCGGCACCTCATCCCCATAAAGCTTGCCAACATTCTGGACAAGAAAACGGACGATTAATCCTCCATCGGCTGCCCGCTGAGTTTGTAAATCGGAATATCGAAACCGGGTGTAAGACAACCCATAGCCAAACGGAAATAACGGTTGAATGTGCTGCTCATCAAACCAGCGATAACCCACAAAGATTCCCTCTGAAAACGTGGTGACGCCATGGACGCCGTCTGAACTGCGCTCTGGATGCGCCGGATCATGAGAGACGTATTGATCCAGCCGTTGCGCCCACGTGAAGGGGAGCCGCCCTGCTGGAGTCTCGTGGGTCAGAACCGTGGCCCGTGCTTTCAGGCTATTGCCGGGATGTTTGAGTGCGCAAACCTGAAAGCATGGGGTCATTGCCCTGGCATAGGCTCCGTTCAGGCATCGCCGGTGGTCACGGCAGTGGACGGCGTTTTACATAGGGCACTTCGTAGATGGTGAGTGCCCTCAAGTTGCTCACGATGGTGACACGATCTGGTAGATCGAAGGTCACTTTCGTGATGGCTGGCGACGAGGATGTTCCGTCGGCGAGAGGAAGTGACGGATCAAACTCATAGTCATACACAATTTTCTCTCTGTAGCCCGCTGTCGGTGGCCGGGCAAAGGTCCAGCGCCGAACGTTGTCGATAGCACTTTTTCCTAACAGCGGAACCCAGTTCCCGCGGTTGGTGGCTTTGGCTTCGATGACGTGCCCGTCTACATCGATGGTCACCGAGAGCACTACTTTTCCTGAAATGTGCGCCATGCGCGCCAGCGGTGGGAACGGTGGCGTCTCGACGTGCCTGGGGCAAAGCGCGCTCTGGGCACGGCCGGGGCAGGACGCGACAAGCCAGAAGAAGAGAAATACGAGGATTGTTTTCATTGTACTTTGTTTGTATTCATCCAGGCGGTTTTCACTGAAGCCCTTCGATAAGCTGCCTGCAATTTGCGTCGACGGCCTTGTCGTTCGCCTTCTCCGCCTTCGGATTGCCGAAGTCCTTTTGGAAGCCAGAGACGGTGATCTGGTGGGCGACCTCATGGATTAATACCGTAGCCTGCGCGCGGAGACTATTTCCAGCGTACTTGCGCGTTCCAACCTGAAATGATTTGCCCTGGTCACCGTCCACAAATTGATTAAAGAATGCTCCAACATCGTTGACTGTAAACACAACGCCGCTGGTTGGAAGCCCGGCGACGGGAGTCTTGTCCGGATTTTCGCTTCCAGAGAACGCCGCGATCATATAATCGATCGCTGTCCCAAGGTTGACCGTCCCGTGGCCGAAGTAGTTTGTGCTGATTAGGTTTTGAACCTGCTGCACACCAGAAAGACCTTGAAACTGCCCAGCCCCCTGCAGCCAACTATTGCACCCAGCATTGCTTGGAAGCGCAGTCTCAATCTTTTGGAGGATACCGCTGATTTCAGTTTGGTTTGCGCCCGTTTGGGAAAAGTTGGTGATGCTCACATCCTGGATGGCAGCGTTGCCGCCGTTGCCGTCGGGCCCGTACCAGGGCGATGTGCTCAACTCAACTGGATCTGCATAGTACTCCGAAGGACCCGTGGACGAATATCCCAACCACAAGTCGCCGCCATAGTTACTGATGGCCGAACTGGTCCAGTTGTCGGGTGTCGCGTTCCCAGATGAGTCAAAACGAAGGACCGTATCGACGCCGTTCAAGGTGGACTTGGCGACGACGCCCCCGCCACTGGTGCTCGCTATCAACGAAAGGATGGCCTGCGTCCCTACTTGATAGGTCCAGTTAACGGTGCCGGTCGCCAGGTTGAAAGATACAATCTTTGGCCCCATGCCGGGATTGTTGCTGTCCCCACTGCTCGTGCCGTCGGTGGCGAAAGCGACACCATTTTCGCCCAGCACTAATGAGGGATTTAGCGGCAAGCTATCGGGTCCAAAGACGTATGCGCTTGGCGTGAACGGCAAGTCATAGCTGGCGCTAACCACTCCGGAAACCACATAGGCTGCCTGATAGGGATTCGTGGGAATCGGCGAGGCGTCGACACTCCAGGTCGCCAGAACGCCGCCCTGGCCATCTGGAATGATCCGGCCGGGAAAGAGGTTCTCGTTTTCAGACGTGGAACTCAGTTCTGTGGTGGTTGTGGAACCGTCTAAGGCGACCTGCAGGAGGTACACTGCCGCCGAGGTCACCTTTAGGGGAACTGCGGTGATCGTTCGAACTTCGTACTCAACATACACCGACCCGCTCGAATCGACGATCGGCGGCCCGATGGGCGAATACCCTGGAATGTTTGAGCCCTCTGCGTTGATGTACGAAGACTGAGGAATGTCCGGCTCGGATATAAGCTGCCCTGTTTGACCGTCCACGATCTGGATCTCCGGCAGCCCGGAGGTATTGCCGGGCGCTGAGATTACGACCGCGCCGTCCCCTCGAATTGCTATCTCTGGGGCATCGGAATAACAGTACAGTGTGCTGCCCCCAGGACCCTGACCAGGAAGTCCTTGCGCCGTGATCTGCCATAAGGGCTGTCCTGTTACTGCGTCCATGTCAACAATAGTCATCGGATCGGTTTGGCCCTGATTGCAGGTCTGATGTTCGGTTACAAGAAGGCCGCCAAAGGCATCCGGGACGCTGCTACCATTCATGGCCGGCCACTGGCTTTGCCACATTTGTTGCCCGTCCAATGTAAACGCCTGAATGAACGACTCCGTACCATCTGAGCTGGACTGGGTTAAATAGAGATCTGGCCCGCTGTTGGAGGGGGCTGCTTCAATAAGTTGGAGTGGAGAAAAGCCAGACACAGACGGCGCCGACCAAGCGGGCGTGCCCGGTACGGGAGGCAAGCCGGCTGCGGATATTGTGACTTGCGCTTGGGCGGACACTGTGCCGTCAGTGGCCGTCAGGCTCACTTGCCCGGGGGCCAGCGCCGTGAGGATGGGAGAACTATCGGAAGTGATTGTAGCAACGCTTGTGTCACTTACACTCCAGGTGACGTCGGAACGCGGATGACCGAGACTATCGACAGCAGTAAATTGGCGCGTATCTCCAACCGTCAGGCTAGCTGCCGAAGGGGTGACCTGTAGTGAATATGGCGGAGGAGGTGTCGGTGCGTAAAGCTCTGCACTTGCCAGAGCGCTTCCGCTTCCGCCTTCGCCGCCCACGATTAAAACCGTGCCGTCGTTGAGTAGCGTTGCAGAGTGTCCAAAACGGGCGGTATTGAGGGCGCCAGTGCCGGTAAGAGTTTGCCCCGTAGGGTCCAATAGCTCCGCGGTGCCCATGTCTTCCGTGTTATTACCGCCTCCGACGATCAGTACTGAACCATCGGCCAGCAGAGTCGCGGTGTGACCTTCCCGGGGGACCGCCATGTTGGTACTCGTAGTGAATGTTCTGGCTGTAGGATCGTATATCTCTATCGACGCCAGC
Organism: Terriglobia bacterium; assembly: GCA_035945515.1. Taxonomy (GTDB): domain Bacteria; phylum Acidobacteriota; class Terriglobia; order UBA7540; family UBA7540; genus RH2-MAG17b. Next base: position 4,673 of record DASZAE010000117.1, on the reverse strand, counting down.
TCATAGGGCGCCGAATTGTTATATCCGCCGGCAACGATAAGCTTGCCGCCATTTAAGAGAGTCGCAGTATGAAACTCTCTCTCAGTGTTGAGGCTACCTGTGGCCGCAAATGTTCCCGTCGAAGGATTATATATCTCGGCGCTGCTCAGTACACTGCTGCCGTCGTCCGTGGCACCCCCGGCAACGAGCACCGTTCCGTCACCCAAAAGGGTCGCCGTATGATTTTCCCGAGCCGTAAGCAGACTTCCTGTAGGCGTGAACGTTCCTGCATTTGGATCGTACAATTCGGCCGTAGCGAGATCGGTCGCGTTGTCGTTGCCTCCCGCGATCAGCACCATTCCATTATTCAATAGCGCCGCTGTATGGCCGGCGCGGGCGCTGTTCATGATACCTGTATACGTGAATGTGCCGGTCGAGGGGTCATAGAGCTCCGCGCTCGCTAATTCGAAGGGACTGAAGTTAGTGTTGATCCCGCCTGTGATGAGAACCTTACCGTTCTGCATCAGCGTCGCGGTATGGGACATGCGGGCGGTACCGAGGCTTCCGGTCGGGAAAAATGTCCCTGTGGCGGGATCATATAACTCGGCGGCCGCGAGGATATTTCCGCTGGCATCTTCACCTCCGACAATAAGAACCTTGCCATTGGGCAGAAGCGTGGCTGTATGACTGTCGCGGCCGGTAAGAAGGTTTCCGACGGGGATGAAAGTGGGGCCGGTAATGCTCACCGTCGTCGATCCGTTGCTGGACCCGAAGCTCGCCTGGATTGTTGCCTGTCCGCCCTCTAAAAGCGCGTTAAGCACCCCAGACATGCTGATCGTGGCAGCGGATGTGTCAGAAGAACTCCAAGCCGCATTTGCTGTGAGGTTTTGGTGACTGCCGTCAGAATAATTCGCAGTGGCCGTATACTGCTGTACGCTGTTGAGGGGCAGAGAAAAGTTGGGCGGCGTGACCGTAATTGACGCTAGTGTTTCTACGGTGAAAGCCCCACCGTTCACATCTATGCCGCTTGCGTGAACAACGACATTTCCCGTCGTGGCTCCATTCGGCACCGGAACAATTATCTGACTTGGGCTCCAACTTTTGGGTGCGCCTGCCGTTCCATTGAATTTCACCGTGCTCGATCCTTGGGACGAGCCAAAATTCGTTCCAGTAATCGTTATCATGATTTCCACGGCGCCGAAAGATGGCGAGACGCTCGTAATTGTTGGCGTTGGTTTGACAGTGAAGCTCTTTCCGTTGCTGGCTACACCTGAAACAGTTACAATCACATTGCCAGTGGTGGCGCCGCTCGGGGCGTTCGCCACAATCTTTGTCGAAGTCCAAGTCTTTGGCGACGCCACGGTGCCATTGAATGTGATTTCGCTAGAACCCTGGCTTGACCCGAAGTTGGACCCGGAGACCGTTACCGATGTGCCGATGGCACCCGAAGTTGGCGAAATGCTGCTAATGGTCGGGCTTGCAGCCAGAACCTGCCTCGCGTTTAGAAGGAGCAGAGCAAATCCAAGTATTGCTGCCGAATCCCAGAGTCTGCGTCGCATGCGGACACCTCTGTATAGAGTTCGGCCTTCCCGATCGGGAACTTTAGCGTGTTAACGACAAAATGTGTGGACAGCGAGGGCTGCGAAGTCCCTGAGCGATTGCGGCAGTTTACCCTGTCGAGAGTGAGAGTCGTGATCGTTATCCTGGGGGCTGCAGCGGAGCGATGGGATGTCTCCGCGACACGACCGGTACTTCTCAGAGCAGTAAGATCTGTAAAGCCCAATATCGTCGAGCTGCGAAGAAAACTACGCCTGTGCAATATTCTTTCCGACCTGTCCCTCTGCCGTGATTCCCAAAGCCGATCCCGCCCGGGGTCCAGAAAGCATGTTCTTCAAACAAATTCCCAGCCTCGGCACTTGTCGATCTCGCATTTGCTTCGATTAATGTAATGGCGGAGTTCTTCCAAGCCGTATTGGCGGGCCACATCCCGGCAACTGACTCCCGGGCGTTTTGCTCTGAGGACAAACCACCCCTCCAGGGGTTCCCACTTCTCGCGTTCCACATCCTCGCCCCGCTCTGCAAGAAGCTTGGGGAGTTTATCTTTTGGCCAGAGGTTTAGGTCCTGATGAAAGATACAACGGTCCAGGTCCAACGTGACGCGCGAAACATTCAAGTCTTGTCCCCTGTTACGGTCGTCGTGAACCAGTTCCTCTCCATCGATATCGTAGGCATGGCAATCTGGCCGCCCGGTGCAACTAACAATGTAATAGTTGTAGGCAATGGCCCATGCCTGAAGCGTCCGTCCCGCTGAGTACGCGCTAGGCCATATCACAAGCTCAGCATGGTGGTTTGCCAGTTGCTTCCACAGAGGCTCCCAATTCACATCGAAACAGATGGCGAACCCAATGCGCCCAAAATCCGCATCGTACACCTTGACTTGTTTGCCAGGGATCACATGGTTTTGCATGCACTCCTGAGCCCATACAGGGAAAATTTTGTCGTAAACGCATACCACCTTGCCCGTCCGGTCGAGCAAGACAGCAGAATTAAATCGTTGGTTTCCATCCTTACGGTCGATTGGACAGACGATATAAGTTTGGTGTTTGCGAGCCAAGCGCGCCATTGCGGTAATGGTCGGCCCGTCCAATGTCTCTTGAGTGCTTCCGTCACTGCTTTGGCCCCGGCACGCTTCCTGTAGAGAAATAATATCCGTCCCCAACGCGCCTTCCTGATCCACCAAAGGAACAAGCTGGTCCAGAGGCTTGCCTCCATTCTGAAAAGCAATGGTGGCTATTCGGACCGGACGCCCAATTTGATTGGACGAGGATCCCGTGTCGCCGCTTTCGGCTTGAAGCGGGCCTGCGGGCAAACTTGCGGTACTGCCTAGCCCTGCGGCAATCGCCGACGCTCCGGCGGCCGAAGTTTTGAGAAAAGCTCTTCTATTAACTTGGCTAAACATGAGATGAACTCCTTCCTTGGATCGGCCCAAATGTGGCATCCTTTCCTGATAACATCATAACTCGAAGCTTGGTTAGAGACTGCCCCGGGGCAGCGCCAGCGGAATCCCCCCACTCGTCGGGTCACTTGTCGCGTATCTGAATAATATGACACATGCCGAGGCTTAAAAATCCAGCCGCAATTGAAATTGAATTGTCCGGGCGCCGTCGCCCCCTAAGGCGGTCTGTGCGCTGGAATTCATCGAATTGATCGTGCCCACGCTCAGAGAACTGATGTTTGTGTTAGGATTCCCGAAGTTAGGATGATTAAGGAAATTGGCAGCTTCGGCGCCGAACCGAAGTGTATACCTCTCCTTGATCTTGAAGTTCTTGAAGAGCCCGAAGTCGAGATTCGAAAGGCCGGGCGATTCAATAATGCCGTTGGCGGCATTACCGAACCGTCCGACATCGGCCGGATTCGTGCAAACTGGTGTGGTGTTCTGGCAGCCGGGAATCTCGAAAGCTGCGGGATTAAACCATTGATTGATGGTTGGGTTTGATATGCCCCACGGCCCTATCTGATCCGGGCGGCCCCCATAGCTGCGTGTATTGGAGGGATCAAACTTGTTGAAGGATGGAGTCAGCCATAGGCCGGTCTGGAAATTGACTACGCCGCTGGTCTCCCAGCCCCCCAATAGAGCGTCGAGAGCCGGGGAGATGCTTGATCCGAACCGCCGGCCATGGCCGTAGGGAAGTTCGTAGACCCAGTAGCTTACCCATCGCTGCGTGGGCATGTAACTGACGTTGCCCCATTCCGCGGCGCGATCATAGGGGTTCTGAATGGAGTTGCCGGCTCCTTCGCCTGTTGGAGTGGTATCGGTTAGATTTTTTGCATAGGTATAGCTGGATTGGAAGGCTAATCCTTGGGCAAACTGCCGGGAAACCGTGACGTCCATGGCGTTCAGACTCTGGTTCGCTCCAGGCTGCGTTAAAGTTACCGTGTAGTAATTGGGATATTGGAAAAAGCTCTCGCCTGCAGGGTTGGTGCTGGGGTACGGCTTGTTCCAATCGGCTGCGTACGGAAGGTTCTGGGTGCGCATGCCCCGGTAGTCAACTTGGACGACCAAAGACCCGGCGAATTCATGCTGGACTGCAAGGCTCCATTGTTGGCTCATGGGAAAGGGCAAAGTCGGGACAACTGTGCCCACGCTCTGTGTCCCAATCCCTCCAACGCCAAGGAACGGGTCGGGGAGCGAAAGCGCAGGAACGCCATTGGTTATAGTGTTCACGAAAGACTGTTGGGAGAGAAATGGCCCAGTGCCCATCGTGCCGTCCACAGTGTAAGTAAGCTGAGTGTAGTAGATACCGTAACCACCCCGGATAACCGTACGACCGCTGTTGGCCGGCCTGTAGGCAAAGCTGACGCGCGGCCCCCAGTCATTCGGGTGGCTGTCTAGCAGTGAATTCGCCGGGAAGCCGCGGATCGGAGCAATTTCATAGTTGATGTTCGGAAGCGATGCGGTAAATACCGGGCTGAGCAGGTTTTTGGAGGAGCTATTGGCCAGAATCAGGTTTCCGTTGGAGAGGTCCATGGCATAGGCCTGCCCGTATTTCTCAGTTATGGGAGACTGGTAATCCCAACGCAAACCCAGATTCACCGTCAGCCGTGGATTGACTTGGATATCATCCAGCGCGTACAAGCCAACCTGGTTGAAGCGAGGCACCGTCGGCCGATTTCGCACCGACAGATTGGTGTCA
>DASZAE010000116.1:0-20885 GCA_035945515.1 Terriglobia bacterium | reverse complement strand
AGCCACTGGCCGCCGGGTTGTAATAGTAAAGACCGGCGGCCAGAGGCCGCCGCTACAAACCTGCCCCTCAAAGATTAGAAAATGGCCGGAGGGAAGAGGCTAAACTCATAAAAAAATCACGGTATGATCATCAAGCTTGCTCCGGCAGAAATACCGCGACGCACTCTGGTCGGGAAACCGCCGGCAACGCCCCTCACCCGGCTCGCCACGCTCGCCACCCTCTCCCGCCGGGAGAGGGCAAGAGGCCGGGATTACATCCCTCTCCCGGTGGGAGAGGGTGCCCGACGAAGGAGGGCGGGTGAGGGGAATCGTCCCGAGGGACTTGGCGCCGGAGCAAGCTTGATAATCATAAATCACGGAACGAACCCTAGGACCCCTTTAGAATCAACATTTATGCTTTTCGTTCGCCCCATTCGGCGGTCCCGCAAAACGTCTCGTTTGTCTCAAAAGTCTCGGAGCGGCGTGATAGGCTTTTTGACCTCCGTATTTGAGGTCCGCGGGTTTTCTGTCCATCCAAAGGCCGCAGACCGCAAAGACGGCGGTCTGCGCTACAGAGCGGTCCTGAAGATTAGAAAATCCTCAAGATTGATCCATAGTCATCTATGCAATTAGCTCTCGTTCAGCGTCACTGGCTTAATCCTGGGCACCAGCCACTGAACCACGCCGAGCGCAAATGGGTGCATGACTCCGGCAATAATAAAGAGGGGAACATAGGAGTGAAACCATTGCAGGACATATCCGGCGGTAGGCGCGATGATCATGCCGCCAATCGCGCCCAGTGCTCCGCCCACGCCCACCACCGCAGCCACGTCTGTCTTAGGGAACATATCCGAGGCAAGCGTGAACACGTTGGCGGACCAGCCCTGGTGCGCCGAGGTGGAGACCGTGATCAGCGCCAGCGCCACCCAAGGGCTGTGCGCGAACACGGCGATGATCCCCGTAGGCATGGAGAATGCGCACACGGCCATCGCCGTCTTGCGTCCGGCGTTGAGCGACCAGCCGCGCTGCATGAGGAAGCCGGAAAGCCAGCCGCCTCCCACGCTGCCAATGCACGCGCCGAGGAACGGAATCATTCCGAAAAGTTCGAGCGTGTGCAGCGAGAAGCCGCGCGCCTGAACCAGGTATTTCGGCAGCCAGAAGATGTAGAACCACCAGATGGGATCGGTCAGAAACTTAGCCAGGAAAAATCCCCACGCCGGGCGGCACCGGATGAGGCGCAACAACTTTACTTTCCGCGCCTGGCGTTCTTCTTCATCGCCCGGCAAGCTTGCGGTAATGTGCGCGAGCTCGGAAGCTTTCAACCACCGATGGCGCTCCGGCAGCCGGTAAAAGAGCAGCCACAAAACAAAGGCAATGGCCCCCAGGCCGCCGGTGGCGATGAACGCGGCGCGCCAGCCCCACTCGGCGAAAATCCAGCCGACAATGGGGTAGGCCGCCACCGCGCCAATATTAGTGCCGGAATTAAAGATGCCTGTGGCCAGCGCGCGCTCGCGCTTGGGGAACCATTCCGCTACGCCCTTGATCGAGGCCGGGAAATTGCCCGCTTCGCCGATGCCGAGCGCGAAGCGAGCCATGGCAAATTCAAAGACGCTGCGCGCAAGCGCGTGCGACGCGGCGGCAATGGACCACCAAGCCATCGAGATGGCATATCCCAATCGCGTTCCGAGCCAATCGATGACGCCTCCCGCGATGATCATCCCAATGGTATAGGCAAGCTCAAAGGCGAAAACGATCCAGCCGTAATCGGCCTCGGTCCAGTGGAAAGCCTTCTGCAGATAGGGCGCGAGGATGGCGATGGTGCCGCGATCAACATAGTTCACCGCCGAGCCGGCAAAAAGCAGCGCGCAGATGTACCAGCGAAGGCCAGCAATTTTGAACGTGCGTTCCGTTTCCGCAGGCGGATTGGAGGGTGAGCCGGTCATTCAGGAAGAGCGTTCATCGCCGCACTGGCGCGCATGGGATGGTCAGGAACGAACGATCTTACCGTTATTGGGTGGAAAAGTACATGGAGAGTTTTGGCGTCGAACGGGTGTTTGTATCAAGGCCGGAGGCCGCCGTTAGAACTGCAGTTATCACGAAAACTCGAAAGGGCGCGGGGTTATTCAGGCAGCGCCATCACCAGGCCTTCCCGGATCAGCCGCCGGACGAGGGTCAGCTTACCGGCGTCGTCCAAGCCGCCGGGAAGGTCACGAATCGTAAAGCGGGATGTTTTCAGAGCGAAACGCACCGCATCGAGAACGCGCGGCGGGAAGGTGATTCGGCGTCCGTAGCAATCGACCGAAATCGATTTTTCATCCGTTTGCAGGCGAAAGACGACGCCCGCTCTCGCGCCCACTTCGCTCTCAAGGGTCACGCGGTCAAGAGCCGCCATTTGAGCCATTTGGCCCCGGAGCAGCGGCGGACATGACGAGACGAATTCATCGGCGAAGCCGTCGAGCACGGCGTCAAAATTCGATGCTGCCGGAATCTGCTGCAGAAGCGTTCGCAGCGTCTCGCGCGCCGGCGCGCGGTCGAACTCCGTCCCCGCAAACCCGGGCGGAAGCGATTTACGAAATGCGGGGTTATTCAAGCTGGCGTGGGCTACCATCTCCAGAAGCAGATCAGCCCAGGTGTATCGCAGAACACCGGCCGTAATGTGGAGCGAAACCGTATCGGTCGAATGCGCGTCATGGGCGATCCCGCGCGGAATGTAGGCCGCGTCGCCGGCCTCCAGCTCGAATTCGAGCGTGGGCGCGCCGATCTCGTGAATCGAAGCGTCAAAATCCTGGCCGGGAAGCGGAAGCTCAACCGGGGTTCCATAGATCGTCCATTTTTTAGAGCCAGCAACCTGCAGCACGAAGACGTCGTGCGTGTCGTAGTGCGGTTTCGCGCCTTGCGCGCGAGGAGGCGTCAGATAAATATTCGCTTGCAGCGGAAAGCTGAATTCGCTTTCGAGGCTCCGGCAGAAGGAAGCGAGCGGCGGCACGACGGTGTCCAGAAACGCCAGCGTGAGGGTGGAACCTTCCGCGAAAAACTGGCAGACCTTGGCGATGTCAAGCGAGCCGCCGCCTGCGGTGTAATCGCCCGAGGTCAGCTCGCGGCTGGCGTTCTTCAGCATAATGTCGGGGTATTTCCGGTCGAGCGTGGTGAGCACCCGGTCAACCTCATCCAGAGACAAAAGAGAGCCGAAGTAATCCGGTTGATTGCGATTCACCACCAGCGGCTGCTTTTCCCAATAAGTTTCAAAAAACTGTTGTTTGCCGGTAGGGTGAATCAGCAATTCGAGGGAATAATGGGGACCAGAACGAAGAGCCTTCTGCAAACTGCTGCGGGTTGCGGAATCAGGCATAGGAGTATAAACAGTTGTAGCTTTATGGCACGCGGGGGGTAGCCACGGTTAACTCGTGTTTGAGCTAACCGTGGGTTTATTCCCCAGCCAAAAGCCCACGGCTCGAAAAACAACAACCATGGCTACCATCGCAACGGGTATTACATCAGCGATCTCTACTTGTCCGGATCGGCTGCCTTTTTCTTATCAGGGTCTGTTTTATCGGGGTCGCCGCTCTTCTTTTTGTCAGAGTCGCCCCTCTTTTTGTCGGGATCCGTCTTGTCGGGGTCGCTACCCTTCTTTTTGTCCGGGTCTGTTTTGTCGGGGTCGCCGCTCTTCTTTTTATCCGGATCGCTTGCTTCCTGAGCCGAGGCTCTCACGCCGGACACAATGGCCGCCGCGCCGGCGAGGAATGCGCCGGATGTGGCCAGAAACGATCGTCTCGGAAGTTTACGCTCGGTAACGATTTGATCGTCCGCAAGCGTCTGCAACGGCTCTTGATGAACTGTCTCTTTGTCAGCCACGGTTTTTCTCCTTTTTGGATGAGTTCATTAAATCGGCTCGGATTTTATGGCGTGTCTAAATATATCACATCTGCCGGCCTGCGGCGCAGGTCGCGGTGTAGCGCCGGATTCGTCCTTTAACCCTGCGGCCTTTATGCTGTAGCGGCGCTAGAAGAAAATCCTGATGCCGAACTGAATATACCGCTGACTGTTTCCCGGCACGTAGAGCAGCCCGAAGCCTGTGTTATAGGTCTCGCGGTCGCGCATGAGGGCGATGCCTTGCAGGGTGGTGAGGTCAAACGAAGCCGCGCTGTCCGTAGCAAAGCCCGAGGGAATAGGCACGGTGAAGAAATTAGCGGGCAGCGCGCCGCCCGGCAGCCTGGCCGCGGTCAATGTGGCGTTGATCTTAGTGAACTCGGCTGCGCCAGCCCCCTGGCCTTTGGAATTGACCGACCCCTGGTTATTAAGCGCCGCCCAATTATTGTATTCCGTGGTGCTGATCGCGCCTGTAGAAGGCTCGCCGAAAATGTCCGTGCCGCCGAAATTGTTGGGGACATTCTCGAAAACCGGATGGTTCAGCGCATTGATAGCGTCCACCCGGAGCTGGAGCCGCACGCGCTCGGTGATGCGGAAATTTTTCTGCACAGACAAATCCAGCGTCTGCTCCCAAGGTCCACTTGCCATGCCAAAAGTGCGCGGCGCTGTGCCGAGCTGCCCGGCGGGCGGCACCTCAAACGCCGACGGGTTCAAATACGGCTGGCAAAGATTGGTGTTGCCGCAACTGGCGTTGTAGAGCGGATTGACAATGGGCACTCCGGCAACGAGGTCAGGCCGGATGTCGTGAGTTGTGGTGCCCAGATAGTTTCCTTCGGAAAGCGTCGCCACCGCGGGATACCCGGTGTGGAGGCGCTCGACGCCGGAGACGGTCCAACCCCCGATCGCCCCCGAGACGATCTTCGGCGCGCTGGGAAGAAATGCGCGCCCCGGCCCAAAGGGCAGGTCGTAAATAAAGATGGCGTTGATGTCGTGCCGGATGTTGTAAGTTGAAACAGCGCGGTCGCCTTCCGCCGTTCCGCCATAGGTAATCTGGCCGCCGGGCAGATTGCTACTGGTCAAAACCGTCTTATCGGGGCTGGCGTTCGAGGCGTCGTCAATCGAATTCCCATAGGTATAGTTTGCGCTCAGAGTAAGGCCGCGCGTCTCGCGGTGCACAACACTGACGTAGCCCGCGTGCCGGATGCTGTTGGCCGTGGCGTCGTAGAGCGTGGTGAGATTGCCGTAGCCGAGGTATGGGCTTGCGATATATCCAATCGGAATTGTTATGACCGCCCCCGGCTTGCACGTAGTTCCTTTGGACGTCGTTGTGCATACGGGCGGGGCAGTGCGTCCGAGGGGATCAACAATATTCTGTCCCGTCGGATTGTAGTTATTCGCCTCCAGCTCTTGAATGAAATCCGGGTTGAATTGGTTTTCATTAAGAGCCGGCATATACAGATAAGTGCCCTTGCTGCCGACGTAGGCCATGGTTACAACCGTATTCGCCCCGAATTGCCGGGAAAGCGAGAGGTTCCAGTTTTGCACCTGGGGGGTTTTGGTGTTGGGCGAAAGAAGGAACCCGGATACGTTGATTCCGCTCTCATACTCAAGCCCGCTCGAAGGCATGTTGACGGCTTGCTGCGGCGTCAGCGGCGGATCATAAGGCGGGTTGCAGCAGAGCCGCATAATATACGCTGGATTGGTTTGCCCGGCGGTGGCGCCAAAGTTGAGGTTTGCCCCGGCAAACGTGGGATCCGGCTGGCGGTTTTGTCCGGTTAGCGGCACGTGCGAGATTCCGTAGCCGCCGCGAATCACCAGGTCGTGGAAGTGAGAAGCATAGGCAAAACCGAAGCGCGGCTCGAAATCCTTCCAGTTGACGGGATTCAGATATTTTGACGTGCCCGCCGCGCCGGTAAAGTCAAAGGGAGGGATCATCACCGAGGTCAGCTTCAAAGGTTCCATTGCCCCGCCCGGACCCGTGGGCAGGTTAATCGTGCGCGGGCTGCCGCTCGTCAACTGGAGCGTCTGATTCGCAGCCGGAATGGGCACAGTCTGGGCCTGCGAAGCCAGAAAGACGCCTTGGAAATTGTTGGACGCGGCGCGCGGAAACTGCAGCGAATAACGCAAGCCAAGGTTGAGCGTCAGATTCGACTTCACTTTCCAATCGTTCTGCACGAAAGCGTCGTAATCGGCCCACCGGTAGTTGTAAGGAATTACGCTATTGTTCAAGAGGACCGAGTTCGGCACGCCCAGCAGAAAGCTGGCGAAGCTGATGCCGCTGTTGCGATCGGCGCCGCCGTTCGAGTCCGTCTGCACAAAGCGGAAGCTGTAGTCCCCGCCCGCGGCCGCAAAATAGTTGGTCACGCCCAGCGTGTCTTTGGCGTAACCAAACCCAGTCGTCCACATCATCGCGCCGTGACTGATGTAGAGGCTGTCCTCGATCTGATATTGCTTCTCCGTATTGACGTTAAGCTGCGAACCCTCCGAGCCAATGTTGGTGAATGCGTTGAGGGTGTCCCACGTCATCAGCGGCAAGCCGCCTTTGGTGAGGCTGGGCAGGCCGAGCTGGGTGCTGAGGTTCTGGCCGCTGTTGATGTCATAGGTGGGTGAAAACTGGCCGCTGAAGTTGCCGTAAGTGTAGTTCAGCCGGAGGTCGTTATAGACGGTGGGCGTGAGGGTTTGCGTATCATCCACCACGTATTGATGCGAATAGCTGAACGTTGAGCCGTTGCCGTTCACCGGGCTTCCAAACCCGGTAACTCCGATCTCGGGCACGTCAGTGAAGCGGAAAAAGGCGTGGTTGTGGTTAGTCACCTGTTGATCGATTTTCAGCGTGTAGCGCGTCTCGTTCTCGTGCACGAAACGCTGCAAAGTGTAATTCACCAGGTTGCCGTTTCCATCGATGTAATAGCCTTGCGGCAGCGGCATATACTGAAGCAATTTCAGAGAAACCGGGTCAAGCCATGATTGCGGAATGGTGTTGTTGGGAAACTGCGCATACGCCTGGCCGGTGGCGAGCGCCGGCAGCGCCGCGAGTTGATTGCCCTGAAGCGCGTATTGCTCATAAATCTGGCTCGTCTGCCCCGTGGCCAGCACCTGGTTCGCGGGCAGCCCGCTCTGGAATTGATTCACCACGCTGGTGGGCGCCCAGCCGCCGTTCACCTGAGTCAAGTTGCTGAAGTCGCCGCCGCGCATGGCGGCGGAAGGCATCAGCGCATCTTCCTGAAGCGTATCCTGCTGGTAACGCGGCTCGACGGCGAAGAAAAAGAAGGTGCGGTTGTGGCCATTGTAGATTTTGGGAATCCACACCGGGCCGCCAATATCGAAAGAAAATTGATTCCACCGTTCCGGATTGGTGGGGCGGTTAGTGACCGCGGTGGTCCAGGGCGCGGCGTTGGTGGTGGGGTTGCGGTTATACCATGTCGCTATGCCATGAAACTGATTGGAACCTGATTTTGTGGTGACGTTAATCAGTCCGCCGCCCGTCCGGCCATATTGAGCCGAGTAAGCGGAAGTCTGCACCGCCACCTCTTGCACCGTTTCGGGCGAAAAGGAAACCACTTCGCGCGCGAGGCCCACGCCCGTGTTGCTAACGCCGTCCGCCAGCATGGTGGAAGCGCCGGGTCGCCCGCCGTTCAAGCTGAGGTTGAATCCGGGCACCGGAAAGCCCGAGGTCACGCCCGGGTCTTCAGTGCCGACGTCGCCCGAAACGTTGGGCACCAGCACTGCCAAATCAAGCACGCTGCGATTGGCAAGCGGCACGTCCGTCATCATCCGCGAGGATATGGTTTCGCCGAGCGTCCCATTATTGGTATTCAACAGAGGCGACCGCGCCGTCACTTGCACCTGCGTGAGGGCGCTGCCCGGACGCACCGTGAAATTCGCCGTGGCAACGCTCATGGTGTCAACCTTCACCCGCGCAATCACCGCTTTCTCGAATCCACGGGCTTCAACTTCAACCCTGTACGTGACCGGCTCAAGGTTTTGCTCCTCAAACGTGCCCACTTTGGAGGTGGTGGTCTTAAACATCGCATTGGTCCCTATGTTGGTGATGATCACCGTCGCGCCCGGCACGCTTGCGCCTGTCTGATCCTTAACCTCGCCGTTGATGCCGCCCGTGTTGGTCTGCGCAAGAAGCACCGCGCTGCAAACAAAAGTCAGCATGAAAATCTGAACCATTTTCCGCATAGAATTATTCCCTTCAAATGCGCATCGAGGGGCCCTAAATAGACATGGCGCAATTTGTTTCGCAATAAAGAGCGTTATAAGTTATCGACAGCCATTGCTCTACCGGCCGCTATGCCGCACGGTTAAACAGGTTGCTGAAAAACCCGTTTGCGCTGTCATTCTGAGCGCAGCGAAGAATCCCGGCATTTCGCTCAGGGTAAACTCCGCGAAGAATCTGCTTCTTATGCGAAATCAGTAACTTCCGAGATTCTTACTTCGCTACGCTCAGGACCGCCTTCGGCTCCTCAGAATGACATGGTTACGGAGTTTTTTAGCAACCTGTAAAACCGCGCTCTGGATTGCCAAACCAAACCCGGCTGCCCACTATATTTACTTATTTTCACCAGTCAAGAAGTTTTAATCGAAGACTCGTTGTTTCTTAGTGCAAAACAAGAATGCAGAGGCAGATGTCGGCCATTGCTATCATTAACAAGAAATTATGAAAACTTTCAATTTTAATTGCACCTGTGCCATTGAATAGGCGGACGGGAATGTGTTATAGATAGCAAAACAGCCGGGCGGACCTGGATATGCCTTCCGGCGAAATATGGGAGCGGGCGTTATCCTGCCTGAAGGGGTTCTTGATGAGCCGGCCTAACCACAACCGTTATGTTGTAAAGTCGGTGGTCCACGCGTCACAGGTACTAAACGCCTTCAACTTCAAGGGGGAAATCCTCCGCCTCAAAGACGTGGTCTTGCGAACGGGTTTTAACAAAGGGATGTGTTTCCGGCTGCTCTACAGCCTCCATTCGTGCGGTTTCATCGAAAAAGTGGGGGAAAACCAATACCGGCTGACCTCAGACCGGCGTCCCGGACGGCGCTACCGGATTGGCTACGCGGCGCAGGGGCAGGATTCCTCTTTCCCGCGTGAGGTCAAAACGGGATTGGTGAGAGCGGCGGAAAGTTCGCAGATTGAGCTGATCGTAGTCAATAACCGCTACGATCCCAAGGTGGCGCTTCGCAACGCGGATCACTTGATCCGCGAGGAAGTCGATCTGGTGATTGAATTCCAGACCGACGAGTTGGCGGCCGCCGAAATCTCGCGCAAGTATCTTGAAGCCAATATTCCCATCATCGCCATCGACATTCCTCACCCCGGCGCCACCTATTTCGGCGCCAATAACTATGAAGCCGGCCTTATTGGCGGGCGTTACCTCGGCCGCTGGGCCCTCAAGCACTGGCACGGCGTGGTGGATGAAATCCTCATGATTGAGATTGCGCGCGCCGGGCCTGTGCCGCAGGCGAGAATTCGAGGCATGATTGCCGGGATCAATGAGGCGCTGCCCGCCGCAACCCCTCCCCGCACCATTCACATCGATGGCGACGGCCAGTTCGGAACCACGCTCGAGCGCGTGCGCAAGCACCTGCGCGCTTCAAAAGCGGGCCTGACTCTGGTCGGAGCCGCGAACGATCCCAGCGCGCTGGGCGCCCTGCGCGCTTTTCAGGAGGCTGGGCGCGCCGCAGAATGCGCCGTTGCCGGACAAAACGCAGAACCCGAAGGGCGCGCTGAGCTGCGCGAGCCTCACACCCGCCTGATCGCTTCCGTCGCGTATTTCCCCGAGAAATACGGAACACAACTCTTGCGGCTTGCCGTCGACATCTTGGAGCGCAGACCCGCGCCCCCCGCTTTGTTTATCAAACACCAGCTTATTACCCCGGATAACGTGGACCACTTCTATCCGAACGATGCTCTCGTGGCGCTCTCCGAATCGACCCCTGTCTGAAAAACGCCACAGCTTACTTGTCAGGATTAACGAGCGCCTGGTAAACGGTGGCGCGGCTGAGCACCTCCATGTTAGGCATGGCAGGGATCGAACCCATGCGCTGGATCATACCGACAAAAACGATGTCGTATTGGGGATCGACCCAGAACCACGTTCCCGCCGCGCCGTCCCAGAGGAATGTGCCTTTGCCCACCGGGTTATCGGCGAGGGCCGGATCGGTGAACACCGCCATGTCGTATCCATATCCAAAGCCGGGCCGGATGTGCTGGACGCCGATGCCGAATTGGCCGGTCATCAAATTGGCATGTAGGTGATTCGAACTCATCAGTTTCACCGTGGCGGGCGCGAGAATGCGGGTTCCGTTGAGCTCGCCGCCGTTAAGCAGCATCTGCGCAAACCGCAGATAATCGCTTGCAGTGGAGACCAAACCGCCGCCGCCCGATGGCAACGAAGGCGGCTTCGAGAAATCGATGTTGAGAGGTCCTGAGTAAGGAATCAACGCGCCGTCTTTGCTGACTCCGTAGAGCGTGGCCAGGCGGCTCCACTGGCTGGAGGGAACGTAAAAGCCCGTGTCTTTCATGCCGAGCGGCTTAAAAATCCGCTCGCGCATAAAGTCCGCCAGTGGCATGCCCGAAAGCTTTTGCACCAGATAACCCTGAATGTCCACCGAGAGGCTGTACACCCACTGGGTTCCCGGTTGGTA
Source organism: Terriglobia bacterium (assembly GCA_035945515.1). Lineage (GTDB taxonomy): Bacteria > Acidobacteriota > Terriglobia > UBA7540 > UBA7540 > RH2-MAG17b. The sequence continues at coordinate 10,385 of DASZAE010000116.1, read as the reverse complement.
AAGCAGCGGGATATTCGCCAGCTTGTCGATCATGGCCTGCAAGCTCGGAGACTCAAGCACGTGCTGCTCCAGGTACATCTTGTCCACCGGATCATGGGCGAAGAAGCCGTAAGTGAAGCCGGCGGTGTGGGTCATCAATTCGCGCATCGTGGGCGGATGAACCGGGTCTTCGAGGATCATCTTGCCGCTCCGGTCATAGCCCGCGAAAACCTTGAGGTGGGCGAATTCGGGGATGTATTTGGCAATCGGGTCCTCGGGATTCCACCTGCCCTCTTCGTAGAGGATCATCATGGCCGTGCTGGTGATGGGCTTGCTCATGGAAAAGACGCGGAAGATCGTGTCATTCGTCATCGGCATTCCCGTCGCCATATCTTTTTTGCCGAACGACTTAAATTCCACCACCTTGCCGTGGCGCGCGAGCGCGATGACGGCGCCGGAAAGCTGCTTCCGGTCGACGACGCCCTGCACCGCGGCGTCGAGCCGCTCTAGCCGCTGCGAGGAAAAACCCACCTCCAGCGGAGAAACAGGGGCTCGATTGCGAGCGCCGCTCTGCTGCTGATTCGTCTGTGCGCGGATAGTGATGCTCACAGCGCCCAAAATGCTTGCTGCAAAAACTACCGCCACGAAAATCGAAAACGCTTTGCTATGCCTCATTGCTTCCCTCGCCATCCGCAGCTCTGCTTATAAAAGCCTGCCTAGTATATACGCCTGCTGGTCCGCGCTCAATGCGGTAAAAAACGAATTGATTCTGGCTTGCAAGGGCAGCCAAAAGGACCGTTCGAAGGCAAATTTAGCTGAATTTACCGGCGCGGGTGAGGAGCATCCTCGGGAATTTCAATGGGCTGAACGGGTTTTTTTCGCAGCGCCGAGCGAAGGACGTAGCCTGCGGCGAGGCGCGCCAGGCGGCGAAGCGTCTCGCCGGCCAGGCGCCAATCGCGGAGGTCCAGATCGAAGAAAGCCACCGGAGGGCGGTACGCCCAAAGGAATTCCCGCCACGTCAGCAGGCCCGCCCGGTGGTAGTTGATGGCCCCGCCAAAATCCTGCACGAGATCGATGTGGCGGAACGCGCGGTCGTTTTGTGTTACCGGCGTTACAGGCTGGCCGATGAGATCGAGGTAGTGAAGCCAAGCCAAGTCCACGCCCGCGTGATGTGCGAAGTCGCCGCTGGCCGTGTAGCGCGCGTTCGCTTCAATAAACATCAGCTTTTCGCTGCGGCTATCGCGCTTCAGTTCGATTTCGCAGAGTCCGCGATATTCGATCCGGCGTAGAAAAGCGTCGCACATCGCAACCGCCTCGGCATCCCAGGCGGGCTCAGAAACCGCCGAGGTTCCAAACAACATAGGATTCGGGCTGGTGCGCAGCACTCGCGCCATGCTGGCGCCGAGTTTTTTGCCGTCACGGCCATAGCAGCAAAGATAATATAGCTTCGCAGTGTCCGGTCCCAGGACGATTTCCTGAACTACAACCTCGGGATCGATCCCGGCAATCAGGTCGTATTTCGCCGTCAACTCATCGGGCGAGGAGGCGAGCGCCACCTTTTTGTTCATGAACGGATGGTCTGGCTTTTCCCAGTCGCGCGTTCGTTTAGGCTTGATCAAACAAGGGAATTGCGCGCCGACGGCAAATTCCACAACTTCTTTGCGCGAGCGCGCGAACCGCGTTTGCGGCGCGAACATGCCATTGGCTCGAGCGAGCTCGTATTGCTCCTCTTTGGTTGCAAATTTTTCCTGGAGAGCCGCCGCATCGTGGAAAAACAAAAAATCGCGGCTCAGGCTCTCTCGATGACGGGCCAACGCGGAAACGAAGGCGTCTGACGTGGGAATGAACACAGGCTTGGCATCCGCTTTTGCGGCGAGGCGGCGCATGAAACTGAGCCAGTCGGACGGAGCGGTGTCCGGGTTTGGGCACAGCGCCGCGCGGCCGTATACTGAGCGGAACCCCATTTGTCTTGGGTTATAGTCGATGCCGGTCACGGCGACGCCGCGCCTGGCGAGGTCACGCATCAAATTCACGCCTGTGCGGTAGATGCCGGCGACAACTACCGGGGGCCAGCCGGGTTGCGCTTTGGATGGATTGGGGTCTGACGACATAATCAAAGCTTTCGAATTGCGCCTGTAGTTTGAGTTACTAATGAAGCGCAGCAACAGTCTGAAACCACTTAATTAAAGATAAACACGGAAGGCGACGCTATGTTGCGCCGCAAATTCTATAGACGTAAGGTGGCGTCCGCAGGACACAGAAATATGCTCCCGGAGGGTTGTGGCCGTCGATTGCCGCTTCCTTTAGAATACTATTTTTGAGAGCATTTAATTCCGGCGGCGGCGGGTAGCCACGGCACGGTTTGTGTGTCGTGGGTTTTTGCTAAGGACGTTGCGAACCCACGGCATAAAGATCATGCCGTGGCTACCAGCTTGCTATAATAATTTTGCGCTCGATAAGGTGATTGTCGCGGCGTGCCCGATACGGATTGATTACGTCCGTTTACCGGGGCATACCGAGCGTGAGGACAACACGGGAAAAGCCCACGGTCAGAAAATCACTGACCGTGGCTACCCGCTGTCCAAGGAGTGATTGCGGGCGTGTGGCGTGTACATTGCGGAGTTTGCGATGTGTGCGACTAATTGAGGCGGTCCATCGCTAGGACGGATGAATCTTCAAGATAGTAGGAGCTCGACCAGGGCCATTGATCGGCTGACGTAACCAGGCGTCGGGGGGATAGGTCCGAGTCGAACAGGCGAGTGCGACGATAGGTGCTGGCGGTGATGAAATGCAGGTGATTGAGTCCGTAATAATGGCGCTGGCGGGGCATTCGCGGATTGTACCACAATAAAGTCGCACACATGGCACAAAACGCCATGTATGCGCCACCCGCGGAATATGCCACGGCGGGAGAGAAATTGCAGAGGCAAACGGTCCTGAGTACCGACAGAGTGCGGTTGCCGCCGACGGGCGAACACGAATTTGAGCAAACCAAAAGCCGCAGAGTTAAAAAACAACTCTGCGCTACTCGCTCAAGGGGCCTAAAAAAGCCCTTGACATCGCCGACGCCATTATAGATTGCTACTTGCTTTAGCAACCAAGCCGATTCACGCGAGCGTCCCCCCGTCGCTGGGCCGCACAAAGCCGCACCTAACCCAGCGCATAAGAAAGAGAACCAGATAGGCAAAGCCCCAGCCCAGAGGCACTGGAACGAACGCCACAAGCGCCGCGGATATTTCAGCGTTGGTAACTCCCAGCGAAACAGCTTCATCGCCATTTTTACGGCATTCGCGCCACTCCCTCTCCCAATCGCTTCCGCTCCTCTCCACCCTGTCGCGCCCCTGGTCACATGACTGGCTCATGACGGTACCAAGCCCAACGGCGCTATCGAGTCCTGATTCGTAGGTGTACATCCCCGCACCAAGAATCCAGGCAACTGAAGCGATAATCCCGATTCTCTTCCATCCGTTTAGCTTCATCTCAAGTCGCGTCCAGAGAAATTTATCGGCAACGCGGCGCACTAACTTGAATCTGCGCCAAATGGGTCAGTCGCCGGAGCACGGGGTACTCAAGACAGAGTGCGCGGGTGGCGCATACATCGCGCAGTTTGCGATGTATGCGGTCTGCTGTTGTAGAATGGCCGCATGCCTCGCCAGCATCACTATTATGGGCTGAATCACGCGCATTTCATCACCGCCAGCACCTACCGCCGCGCTCGCCTCTTTGATTCCAACCGTTTCCGCTTCTACTTTGTGCAAACCCTCGCTGGGCTGCGTTCGCAACAAAACTTTCGCCTCCTCGGATGGGTGCTGATGCCAGAGCATGTTCACCTCCTCCTTTGGCCCGCCGAACAGGCGAATCCTTCCCAGATCGTTCAGAGCCTGAAGGAGCGCACCGCAAAATTTGCCCTGCTTCACCTGCGCCGCAATGCTGTCCATCCCTGGTGTGCGCAGATGCTGAAAAAACTCGCTTTGCCTACCACCGTTCATCGCCCATCGACTTATCGCGCCTGGCAAAGGCGCTTCTACGATTTCAATATCTGGAGCGAGAAAAAACGGCAGGAAAAGCTCAGTTACATGCACGGCAATCCGGTGAAACGTGGGCTCGTTGCTTCCCCTGAACTCTGGCCCTGGTCGAGCTTCCGATTCTATTACCTCAACGACGCATCCCTCCTGAGAATGGACCCGCCCTCCTGACCCGCACACATCGCAACAAGCGCGATGTATGCGCCACCCGCGGTTTGACTGTTCGCGCAAGTCCCATGGCAGTCTTTTATTCTTCCGAAAGAATGGCTGGCCCTGCGCCTGCGCCGAACATCACAGACTTTGCGGCGCGGCTCAGGTTATTCGACCTCAACACGATGTTTGAGCTTGCAGCGCCGGAGACTTCAAGGAAAGCGGACGTTCCGGCGGACGCCGAACATCCCCGCACGAACACGCCTTTCGCATCTTCTAGCGTCATCAGCGGAGCGCCAGAAGCCTTGCCAGAGAAGCCGTCGAACTCAACCGCCTCCACCGTCTTGGCCGCAAGCGCCGGGCCGCGCGTGCTCTCGATATAAACGTTGTGGAATGCAAGCTCGCGGGCATTCTGGCAGGTGAATCCGCGCTGCGCCTCGATGCGAATATCATTGAAGACCACGCCGGAGATAGGCATCTCGCGCAGCCCTGTAATCTGGCCCGCTGACCGAGCGCCGCGCGCAGTGATGTGAGCAAAGTGAAAGTCGCGGAACTTCGGCGTGCCCTCGTCCACGGGCCGCGCCTCATCGGGATTTCCGCGCGAGTAAAAACAGGTGAGGGCGAACGGCTCGGGTACATCCTGCATCACGATGTTGGCGGCCGTGACGCCCTCGACCACGCCTCCGCGACCGCGCTGTGTCTTGATGCGAATGCCACGATCCATGCCCTGAAACACGCAGTTGGTAATGGTCACGTTACGCACGCCGCCCGACATTTCGCTGCCTATGGAGACACCGTGACCGTGTCCGGTAGTCAGGTTGGTGATGGTAATGTTTTCGCAAGGCTTCCCCACCTTGCGGCCCCCGGCGTCTTTGCCCGATTTGATGGCGATGCAATCATCGCCCACGTCAATGTGGCAATCCGAAATATGCACGTTGCGGCACGACTCGGGATCAATCCCATCAGTGTTTGGGGACGGGACAGGGTTCAAGATGGTGAGTTCAGTAATCGTCACGCCGTCGCAAAACATTGGATGCACGGTCCAAAAAGCCGAGTTGATCAGCGTCAGCCCTTCAATGAGGACGTTGCGGCAATTAAGCAAGGTCATCAGCCGCGGGCGTCCGTTGCTGATTTTCGCAACCTCGGCGCGCCGCTCTTCTTCGGACATGACGGGAACTGGCGCGCTTCTTTTGGGAAACATCAGCCATTGGCGTGTCCACCAAGCCTGCCCTTGGCCATCGATGATGCCCCGGCCGGTCAAGCTAACGTTTGTGAGTCCATCTCCATAAATCAATGACGAGATCTCCCGGCTGCCACCCGGCCAGGGGCTGGGATAGACGGGATAGTCGCCGGGGTCTTGGCTTCCGAGCAAAGTCGCGCCAGAACCCAGGTGCAAATCAATGTTGCTTTTGAGCTTAATTGCGCCGGTCAGATACTTCCCTGCAGGCAGAAATACCGTTCCACCGCCCTTTTCAGCGCAGGCATCAATCGCCGCCTGGATCGCTTGGGTATCCATTTTCCTGCCGTCGGCGCTGGCCCCGTAAGCCAAAACATTGTAAACAGTGTTCTGCAGTACGGCGCCCCCGCTTGACGCTGGCAAACCCATATTGGCGGCCAAGCCAGCAGCTCCTGAATTGAAAAGAAAATGGCGTCTCAGCATGTCTATTCTTCCTCCAACCTGCCTTACAACTGGAGCGGTAGCAAGCAGTCTCGCTCCAAGTAACGGGTAAAAAGTCACTTAACGCCGCACCGGGCTTGGCATTAAAATCTTGCGAGTCACAAAACAGCGAGTAAATTACTGCGTTCATTTCATTGTTGTCAAGATATCCAAATCGGCTTGCAATTTAATCTTGCATTCGTGAAATTTTTGCAATATAAAGGACTATAATTGCCCGGCCGTATCGGCGCGATCTGTGTGGACCTCCATTTTTCTGGATACAATCCATTGTCTGTGGCTGGCCGCTATTTGAGTTGTAACGACGGTCTCCGGCTGCCAGTCCTTATTAGTAAATAAAAGCCAGCGGCCAAATCCTGTAAGGGGCTGCCGCCACAGAATTAAATGCTGCCGACTTATCGTGCTCTACATTGATAGTATTCTTATCTTGAAAGGAAGGTAGTTCATGGAAAGGCTTATCAAGAAGAACGGGCATGAAAAGTTTGCGCAGATTGTCGCTCCGGGCGCGATGCGTTTTCTGGATTTCGCGCGGCTGCAACTCGAAAAGGGCGAGCGGCATTCCCTGGAAACCGGATCCCGCGAAGCCGTGCTGGATATCTTCGGCGGCAAAGTGTCGGTAACGGTGGAACATCCGGGCGGCAAGACATCTTATAGCGGCGCGGGCGAGCGCGCGGACGTTTTCTCCGGCGCTCCGGCGATGATCTATATCCCGCCCAAATCGCGCTACGAAGTGGTTGCGGACACGAAAGCGGACGTGGGCATCTTCACCGCCGCTTCGCGCGCAACCATTCCTCCGGCTCTTTTGCAAGGAAAGGACGTAGTTACGAAGCAGGTGGGACGCGACAACTGGATGCGCACCGTGCATTCGGCGCTGGGCGACAACTTAGCGGCCGACAGTCTGCTCGCGGGCGAGACGCTCAACCCGCCTGGAAATTGGTCCAGTTATCCGCCGCATAAGCATGACCAATCGAACCCGCCCAATGAGGCCGTGCTCGAGGAAATCTACTTCTTCCGCGTCAAGCCGTCGCAGGGCTACGGATTCATCTGGACTTATACGGCGCCAGGCGACCCGAATCCCTTCTCCAATGTTTTTGTGGTTGAGGACGGAGACACAGTTCTGTTGCCGAAAGGATATCATCCAACTGTCGCCGCGCCGGGCTACCAGCTTCACTATGCGTGGGTGTTGGCGGGCGAAGAACGCCGGTATGGTGCTTGGGCCGACGATCCTCGTCATGCTTGGGTGAAGAATTAAGATTACCGCGCGTGCTGGAGCGGCGGCCTCTGGCCGCCTGATTTTAATAGTAAAGACCGGCGGCCAGAGGCCGCCGCTACAAAAACAACCCGGAAGGAGCATCAGCTAGTGACAACCAGCGCGTCATCTTATATGAATACTTCTGAAACGGCGCCGCCGTTGCCGCTCGCAGAGGCGCAATCGCTCGCGGCTGAAATCGGTCGGCTGAGTGGCGTTGAAGTTTATCCACTGTCTATCACTGCAATTCAGCACTCGCTTCTTTTCCTCGGACGTCGTGATGGCAAGAAATTCCTCGGCGCGCTCTCGGCGAACCCAAGCGTGAGCGACCGATTCACTGGCCAGAAAAAGTCTGTCGCTCTCGACAACAAACCCTTCACGTTGACGCTCGTCGAGACATCGGCATCAACCGCAGGCGTATTAAGAGCAATCGCGCCTTTTCTTGCCGCGCGCCCGCTGGGCCTGCAAAAATCGGTAGGCTGTGGCGACCGGCTGGGTCTCGCCACGCCGGGCCACGTTCGCGCGGTTCGCGGCTCCGGCATTGCGCCCATTTTTGCGCAACAATCGATGCGCGAAAACGCGCGCACCGGCCGCGCGCCGCAGGAGGTCATGGATGACGCCATGTGGGGCGTGTTTCAGGAAGGCTGGCGCGAAGGTTTCGGCGCCGATGCCGACCACCTGAAGACCATCGCCGACGTGGACCTCTGCACAGCCGCCGGATACACCTTTTATACCGTCGATCCAGGCGAATATGTGGATAACGCCGCGAACACAGATTCTGAGGCAATGCTTCGGCAGAAGGTCGAAGGACTGCCCTGGAACGTGCTCGAAGGCTCGGCGCGCGACTTGCAGAGTCAGCTTGCGGCTAAACCCGTCGACCTGGGCGCATTCAAGCTGACCATAACGCAGGAAGAGCTCTTGCGCGCGGCGGCCAAATACGGGCGCGCCGTGGCTCACACCGTCAAGATGTACAGACACCTGCGGGCGGTGATGAATAGCCGGCCGTTTGAACTGGAGATGAGCGTCGATGAGACTGAGACCATCAGCACGCTGGCCGAGCACGTCTACATCGCTCACGAGCTTAAGAGGCTGGGCGTGGCGGTGGTGAGCCTCGCGCCGCGCTATGTGGGCGACTTTGAGAAGGGCGTCGATTACATCGGCGACCTGGGAAAATTTGAAGAGTCTTTCACCCGTCATCTGGCTGTTTCCAAAACCTTCGGCCCCTACAAGCTGAGCCTTCATTCAGGTTCAGACAAATTCAGTATTTATCCGATCGCCGCCCGAGTGGCGGGTAACTTGGTCCATCTCAAAACCGCGGGCACGAGTTATCTGGAGGCGCTGCGGGCCGTCGCCGTGCTCAACCCGAAACTGTTCCGCGAGATCGTTCCCTTCACCATCGAACGCTACTCCACCGATCGCGCCAGCTATCACGTTTCTGCCGACGCCGCAAAAATGCCCGCTGTCGGCTCGCTGCGCGACGATCAGCTCACCGCGCTGCTCGATGATTTTCATGCGCGCGAGGTGTTACACGTCACATTTGGCTCAGTGATCAACGATCCGCGCTTCCGCGAGCCGTTCTTTGCCGCCTTGCGCGGCAAAGAGGAAATTTACTACCAAATCATCGAGCGCCACTTTAATAAGCACCTCGCGCCTTTCCGGAAAACGTCAGCCGCCGGCGACTCGGCAGGGAACTAGAGTTTGCTTCGGATGAGACTAGCCCGCGAAGCGGGCGCAAGAATGTAGCCCAGGGCGTAAGCCCTGGGAATACGTAGCCTATGAGGGTCTCCAAGCCCCGAAGGGGCGAAAGAGAAAAGCTCTACCGCCCCTTCCGGGGGCTGGGCGGCGCAGGATTTACGCTTCATTCCCAGGGCTTACGCCCTGGGCTATTCTCTAGCGGCCCTTCGGGCCTCAATCCAAGGCGCGTAACACCGGAAACTGTTCGGACGTAGTAGGCGCGACTGACGCGGCAAAAGGATCGGAATGGACCTCAAGCAACTCACGAAACTGTACGATTTCACCGGCCGCACGGCAGTAATGACCGGAGGCACCGGCGTGCTGGGCGTGGCGGTGGTGCGGGCGCTTGCCGGTTGCGGCGCGAATGTGGCCGTGCTGGCGCGAAACCAGGCCAAGGGTGATGCGCTGGTTGCATCCGCGCCTGGACCGGGCAAGGCCATCATTGTGCCGGGAGACGTTCTCGACCGCGCTTCCATCGAGCAAGCCGCCCAGAGCGTGAAGGCGCAATTCGGGCGGATCGATTGCCTGATCAACGGCGCCGGCGGTAACCATCCCCAGGCAACCACCAAGCCTGACTTGCCTTTCTTCAATCTCCCCGAAGAGGCGCTCCGGTTTGCCATCGATTTAAATATCCTGGGCACGATCCTGCCCTGCCAGGTATTCGGCAAGCTAATGGCCGAGCAAAAAGAGGGCGTGATTTTGAACTTCTCCTCCATGAGCAGTTACCGCCCCATGACGCGCGTGGTGGGCTATTCAGCGGCGAAAGCAGGAGTGAATAATTTCACTTACTGGCTGGCCGTGCACCTTGCCCAAGAATACTCACCCTCTATCCGGGTAAACGCCATCGCGCCCGGGTTTTTCCTCACCGAGCAGAACCGTTTCCTGCTCACCGAAAAGGAAACCGGAAAACTCACCGCGCGCGGACAGAGCATTATCAACCACACACCCATGGGCCGGTTCGGCGAGCCCGAGGATTTGCTCGGCGCTATCCTGTGGCTGCTGTCGCCAGCTTCGGCTTTTGTTACAGGCACCGTAGTGCCGGTGGATGGCGGCTTCTCCGCCTTTTCCGGTGTATAGCGTGTTATGTAGCGGCGGCCTCTGGCCGCCGGTCTCTACTATTAAAGACCGGCGGCCAAAGTTTATAAGGGGCCGCAACCTCTAACTTTCCGATCATTTTCCGCATTGTTCATTCGCAATCGTGTAGAATTGTGGCGCGGCGCGCGTTTGCGCCGCCGCACTTTCAACGTCATCACCTAGCGGAGTCAATCCATGCCCAACTGGACAAGGCGCGATTTCTTGAAAACTGGAATCGCGGCCTCAGCAAGCGCAAACGCGATCTTGCCTGGAATGAGCGGCACTCTTCTCAACCAGGGGCAGGAAACGGCCGCCTCTGCGGGTCAGCCTGCCGCTGCAAGTTCCGCCAGAGAACGTTTGCTTCTCGATTTCGGATGGCATTTCCACTTGGGCCACGCGGACGACCCCGCGCTCGACTTTGGTTTTGCCCGCGACCGCGAATACGCCAAAACAGGGTCGTGCTTTATGTGGCAAGTGGGCCGGAGCGGTGAATTCGCGG
>DASZAE010000115.1:0-18699 GCA_035945515.1 Terriglobia bacterium | reverse complement strand
AATGGAGGTTTCATGAACGCGAAGGAGGTCTTAGAGTATGCCGCGTCCAACAACGTAAAGGTTGTTGATGTCCGCTTTACGGACTTGCCCGGAATTTGGCACCACGTTTCTTACCCTATTCACGAAGTCGACGAAAAATCGTTTGAAGATGGATTCGGCATGGACGGATCCAGCATTCGCGGCTGGGCTGCAATCCATGAGAGCGATATGCTCCTGGTGCCCGATCCGAGCTGGACGATGCTCGATCCCTTCACGGACACGCCGACGCTGGTGATGATCGGCGACATCATTGACCCCATTACCAAACAGCATTACCAGAAAGACCCGCGTTACATCGCCAAGAAAGCCGAAGAGTACCTGAAGTTCACCGGCGTCGGCGACACTGCGTTTTTCGGCGCGGAATCGGAGTTTTTCGTCTTCGATAACGTGCGCTTCGACCAAGCCCAGCAGCACGGCTATTACTTTATTGACGCCGAGGAAGGCCGGTGGAATTCCGGCCGCGAGAAAGACAACCTTGGCTACCGGCCGCGCTACAAGGAAGGCTATTTCCCTGTGCCGCCCACAGACCATTACCAGAACCTGCGCAGTGAAATGGTGCTGACAATGGAAAAGGCCGGCCTCACCATCGAGTGCCATCACCACGAAGTGGCCACCGGTGGGCAGTGCGAAATCGATCAGAAGTTCAATCCCCTCGTCACCGCGGCGGATTGGATGCTGATCTACAAATACATCATCCGCAATGTGGCCTACCAGTACGGCAAGACGGTGACGTTCATGCCCAAGCCGATCTATCAGGATAACGGTTCGGGGATGCACACCCACCAGAGCATCTGGAAAGGCGGCAAGCCGCTGTTTGCGGGCGACAAATATGCGGGCCTAAGCCAGACGGCGCTTTGGTACGCCGGCGGGTTGTTGAAGCACGCGGCGGCCGTGGTGGCATTTGCGGCCCCGACCACAAACTCTTATAAGCGCCTCGTGCCCGGGTTTGAAGCTCCGGTGAACCTGGCCTATTCGCGGCGCAACCGCAGCGCGGCAATCCGCATCCCCATGTATTCGGCTAGCCCGAAGGCCAAACGGTTGGAATTCAGACCGCCAGACCCTTCGAGCAATCCCTACCTTGCTTTCGCCGCCATGCTGATGGCGGGACTCGACGGCATCGAAAACAAAATTGATCCCGGCGAGCCGCTCGATAAGGATATTTACGATCTCGGTCCGGAGGAGCTGGCCAAAGTACCCTCGCTGCCCGGCTCGCTCGAAGACAGCCTTCGCGCGCTCGAAAAGGACCACGACTTCCTGCTCAAGGGAGATGTTTTCACCGAAGAGCTGGTGGAAACGTGGATCAACTACAAGATAAAAAATGAAGTGCAAGCCGTGGGCACGCGGCCGCATCCTTACGAATTTGCCCTGTACTATGATATTTAACCAGGGTTGACCTCCGGCTAACGAGGTTTGTGCTGCCGCGAAACGATGGAGCGCGGGTAGCCGTGGGTTTTGCGCTGTGGCGGTGGCCAGAGATCACAGTTGTCCAAATTAACTGCACATTCCGGTGCAAAGGGTGGCTTTGCAGCATCCCGCAATCGGAGAGATAATTTGGACAAGGCTGATATCTGGCCGCCGCTACAAAACTGATTTTCACGCGAACTCTGAATACGCCTGGCGCGATGCTGAGAGATCCTGAGTGTTGCCGCTCCACAATTATCGGTGTCGCCCTTTTAGCGATAAGCTTGCTTTTTTTGCCGGGCCGCGCAGCCGGCGCCGCCTCACCGATTACCTATACGATTGACCTCACCCATCCAGACTCGCATCTCGTCGGCGTCACCATGACCGTGGCGCGCGCGCGCCCAGAAACCGAAATTCAATTTCCAGCCTGGAATGCGCTTTATCAGATGCGGGACTTCGTGCGCGATGTGGAAGACCTTCAGGCCGAGTGTAGCGGCGCCCCGCTGGCGCTCACGCCGGTTGATGTGAACACGTGGAAAACGGGAGCGCGGCCGTGCGCTCCGCTGGTAGCGCATTACCAGGTCTATGCGAATCAGCCGGGAGTATTCTCAAGCGAATTAATTCCCGGACACGCTTACTTGAATCCGGCTCAACTTCTTTTCTACATTCCGCGCGAACGTGGCCAGCCTTGCGCCGCGCGATTTATTCTTCCCTCTGATTGGAAGCTCGCCACTTTGCTCCCTGGCGATGGGCCGGAGTTTACCGCTCCAGACTACGATTCGCTGGCCGATAGTCCTATCGAGGCAGGATCGTTCCAACTTTATTCTTTCAACCAGAGTGGCGGCCTCTATCGCATTATCGTGCGTGGAGACCCGGCAAATTATTCCTCGTCCCGTTTGCTGGATTCAATTCAAAAGATTACTGCGGCCGAAACAGCGTTGATGCGCAGCCATCCGTGCGCGCGCTATGCTTTTATTTTTCATTTTACGGAGGCGAATGACGGTGGAGGCATGGAGCACGCTTGCGGAGCCGTCATCGGATTCCCCGCCCCGCTGATTGAGGCCGGTTGGAGCGGGCTTGAAGACACCATCGCTCACGAGTTTTTTCATTTATGGAACGTGAAGCGCATTCGTCCGCAGGGACTTGAGCCAGTCGACTACATCCACGGCAATGACACCCGCGACCTGTGGTTCTCCGAAGGCGTTACCAGTACATATTCGGCGCTTGTGCTGCTGCGCGCCGGCCTCATGAGCCGCGAGGAGTTCTACGCGCACCTGGCGGCCGCAATCCAGCATTTGCAGGGACGCCCGGCACGGCATTATCAAAGCGTCGAGCTTTCGGGAATGGACGCGTGGCTCGAAAAGTATCCCGATTATAACCGCCCTGAGCGCAGTATTTCCTACTACAACAAGGGCGAGCTGCTTGGAGACCTACTCGATCTTGAGATCCGCCATGCAAGCGGCAACTCGCATAGTCTGGATGATCTTATGCGGCGGCTAAACGTGGACTTTGCAGAGCATGGAAAGACTTTTACCGATGCTGACCTCAAAATGATCATTGGCTCGCTCGGCCCGCCCCCTGTTTGGGTACGATCATTTTTCGCCGGCGACGTCGATGGAACAGAAGAACTTGACTACCAGAAATATCTGAGTTTCGCAGGGCTAAAATTGGATGTCGAGTCTTCGCTCACGCCCGATTGGGGCTTCGAGGCGGCTCAGGATTTCGATGGAACCATGCGCGTGGCCACAGTTGAGGTCTCGAGCGACGCGGCGAGGGCGGGCATTGAAACAGGAGACATCCTGGTGGCGGCTGACGGCCAGAAACTCTATGTTTTGCCGCAGCGCCTCGAAGGAGTGAAGCCCGGCCAGCGCGTGAAGTTGCAGGTGATGCGAGGATCAAAAAATTTAACTTTGAAGTTTAGCCTCGGCTCGCGGCGCGAAACCAGCTACCGTATCGAAGAAATGGCAGACGCAACGCCCGAAGAAATCGCGCTTCGCAATGGTTGGCTTACAGGCCGCGAATCGAGCATGGCGGGAGGCGCGAGTGGCCGATGATTCGATCCGCCTGCGTCGTCTGCTTTGCGCTGCTTTATATTTTTGTGGTAGGCGCGCCGCTGCTTGTTTACACGCTTCTGAGCGGGAACACCGATTTGATTTATCGGGCCGGAGTTCTTGGCGCGACGATGACGGTCCGCCTGGCTGGCGCGCGGCTTGAGGTAGTCGGCAGGGAGAAGATCGAGCGCACACGCGCAGTAGTCTTCATGGCAAACCATCAAAGCAATTGCGACCCGCCTGCCTTGATTGGGCTTTTGCCTCCGGTGCTCATACTGGGAAAAGAGGAATTCTTTCGCGTGCCGATTCTCGGCTTGGCTATGCGCCTACGAGGGTTCATCCCCGTGGATCGCTGGAGCCGGGAGAAGTCCATTCAGGCAATCAATCACGCTGCGGACTCGCTCAGCGCCGGCCGCTCGTTCCTAACCTTTCCCGAAGGCACGCGGAGTCCCGATGGGCGTTTATTACCCTTTAAGAAGGGCGTCTTCATCATGGCGATGAAGGCGGGCGCGCCCATTCAGCCCGTGTCTATTTCCGGAAGCCGGAAGGTGATGCCAAAAGGAAAGGTGGCCATGCGCGCGGGCAAGGTTAGAATTACCTTCCACGACCTTCTCGTAACCACGGGAACGAGCGAAATCAGTGCTTATCAAGATGCCGTGCGCAAGGCTATTCTTTCTGGCCTTGCGGAGGAGGAATGGCCGGCGGATCTAAGACGGTAAGCACCCTCGGCAGTGCCCAGCGAACTCCAGTTGAATTTTAGGTTGCCGCTGTACGCAATGGGATGACTGGGGCACAGACCGTCCCATTCGTCTCAAAAGTCTCAGAATGATGTGTTAGGCTTTTAGTAGCGCAGACCTCCGTATTTGAGGTCTGCGGGTTTTCTGTCCATTCAAAGGCCGCAGACCGCAGAGGTGGCGGTCTGCGCTAAAGAGCAGTCCCAAAGAGTAAATATCCCCCCGGCAGAGCCGGGGGGCTTTAGAATGGGCGGCCCCTCAAAGGGGCCTGTTCTTGCGGCTCGATCGCGGTCGTGGACTGAAATATCCCTCACCCGCGCTCGTACCTCGCGCACCCTCTCCCATCAGGAGTCTGTGGGACAACTCGGAGGTCGAACCTACAATCAATAACTTACGGATGAAGCAGCCCTTGTAACTTATTGATTCTTCGTCGGCAACGTTAGTTGTCCCCCACACTCATCAGGAGAGGGTTGTGATTCTGTCGTTGATCCCCTACCCTCTCCTGCGGGAGAGAGTGGCGAGCCCTTCGCTTGTCATTCTGAGCGAAGCGAAGAATCCCGGCATTTCCGCTCAGGGTAAACTCCGCGAGCCGGGTGAGGGGCATCATCCGAATTCTCCGAACACGACGGATTATGTTGTGCCTACTCCCGGAACTGTCAAATCATGCAATGGCGCCGCATCCTCAAAGGCGATTAGCTTAGAGCAGAAAACTGACCTTCTCAATACAAGCTGATGACAATGTTGCTGTCGGCGAGGAAATACTGGATATCAGGCCGGGTGCAAGGGGTTGGGTTCCGATTCTTTGCTGAGCGCGAAGCAAAGAGCCTGGGCCTGCGCGGGTACGTTCGAAATCTGGCGGATGGCCGGGTGGAAGCGTATGCCATCGGAGATTTAGAGTCCCTGGAAAAATTCGAGCAGAAGCTTGCCGGGGGGCCTGCCACCGCGCGCGTGACCGAGGTAAAAGAGATTGAAGAACGGCCGGACAAACGCTTTCGCGGTTTTCAAATTGGCATATAGCGGCTCGCCATATTAAAATGCGATATTCGCTTTCTGGGAGGAACAGTGGAGGATCTCAAGCAATTGGTCCGGGAAATCCCCGATTTCCCCAAGCCGGGCATCCTTTTTTACGACATTACAACGTTGCTCAAAGACCCCATTGGATTGCATCGCGCCGTCGACGCGCTTGCCAATCACTACGTCGGCAAAGAAATTGACCGAGTGATTGGAATTGAAGCGCGGGGGTTTATTTTTGCGCCTATGGTGGCGTACCGGCTGAATGCAGGCTTTGTGCCCGTGCGCAAGCCAAAGAAATTACCCGCCGAAGTGGCCAAGGCGGACTATCAACTAGAATACGGGGCGGATGCGCTCGAAATTCACCGCGACTCAATAGAAGCGGGAAACAACGTTTTGATTATTGACGATCTGCTCGCAACGGGTGGAACGGCCTGCGCCGTGGCCGGATTGGTGGAGCATCTCGGCGGGCAAGTGGCCGGAATGGGCTTTTTGATTGAACTTGAATTCCTAAAAGGCCGCGAGAAAGTAAGCCAATATGAGATTCATACCGTGCTGAAGTATTGATGTTCCCTTTCCACGCTAACCTTTAATGGCGGGGGAAACTTATATCGATGCTATGTTACTTTGTAACTGATTGAGCAGTTTATGGCGAAACGTGTGGCGCGATTTTGCGCCGCCGTGTCTGAGGCATAACCTCACGAGGAGAATACGATCTGATGAGTGAAGGGCCGAACCTCGAAAAACCAGAGCCATCCCCTGATCCACCGTCGCCGCCGGTCCCAGCCCCCGAGACAACCGGGCAGCCGGATCGCAGGCGGTTCATCGGCTGGTTGCTCAGCATTTCGGGCGCTGTGGTTGCCGTCTTGCTTTGCATCCCGCTGGTCCGCGAGTCGCTTTATCCAGTCTTTGCAAAAGGAACGGGCGGCCCCGGCTGGTCAGACCTCGGTCCGATGGATCAGTATACTCAGCTCGCGGCGCCTGCTCGTCAGGTGATAAAAATTAAAACTCTTGATGGCTGGCGGCAGACGATTTCGGAAAAAGTTGTCTACGTTACTAAAGGCCCTAATGGCAAGGTAGAGGTGCTCACCGCGGTTTGTCCTCATCTTGGTTGTGAAGTGGCCTGGGTGCAAGACCAGGACCACTTTCATTGCCCGTGCCACGGAGGGACGTTTGCCCCCGATGGGAAGTACATTTCGGGACCGCCTCCGCGCGGAATGGATACCCTGCCCACCACGGTGCAGAACGGACGGCTCATGGTTCAATACGAGTATTTCCAGAACCTTGTCCCGGTCAAGCAAGTCATCGGTTAATTCTGAATCATAAGGTATTCTTAAATGCCGGAGTCTCCTATCAGCCCCAACCCACATTCTTCCCTGCCCCCGGAAGATCATGGAACGCTTGCGGAATGGTTTGACCGCCGCATCGGCTGGCGCGTGCCGCTGCGCGAATTTCTCGAGGAGCGCATCCCCGGCGGAGCGCGCTGGGCCTACGTTTTCGGCTCTGGACTGCTTTTTCTTCTGCTATCACAGGCGGTGACGGGGATTTTTCTGGCCATGTACTACGTGCCTTCCGCCGACCACGCTCACACAACGGTGGCCTACGTCATGAAAGTGGTCACGGACGGCGCGTTCCTCCGCAGCATTCATGCCTACGGCGCAAGCATTATGGTAATCTTGCTGGTCATTCACGTGACGCAAACCTTCATGTACGGGTCGTACAAAGGCCGCCGTGAGTTGATGTGGATTTCGGGCTGCATTCTATTCGCTTTAGTGCTTGGAATGGCATTCACGGGATATTTGCTGCCGTGGGACGAACGGGCCTATTTCGCCACCGCGGTCGGGACGAACGCGATGAGCGAAGGGCCTATCATTGGTCAATGGCTCAAGCTCGCGCTCCGTGGCGGTGCGGACATGGGCACTTTGACCCTCTCCCGTTTTTTTGTCCTTCACGTTTTTTTGATTCCGCTCGGCTTGCTTGCGTTCGTAGGCGCGCACCTGTTTTTATTCCGCAAGGCGGGACCGGCGGGACCGCCCAGCCCGGGGACGGCAGAAAAAAAAGTAGGCATCTTCTATCCCACGCAGGTGCTGCTGGACGCCGCTTTCGCGCTGCTACTGATTATCATCCTGGCTTTGTTTGCCCATTTCGTTCCAAAGGGGCTTGGCCCCAGCGTCAACCCGGCCGACACTTCATTTATTCCAAGGCCGGAGTGGTATTATCGCCCTCTCTTCCAGTGGCTGAAATACTGGGAAGGACCGCTGGTAGTGATCGGCATTCTGGTGGTTCCGGGCATCATTACGGCTTTATTTTTGGGGTTGCCGTTTTATGACCGCCGGCCTGAGCGCCGTCCCTGGCGCCGCCCGGTTGCGGTGGGGACATTCTGCTTTGTGCTCGGCGCGCTGATTGTTCTAGGCATTATCAGCTATCGCGTGGACAATAAGGATCCGGTGGTGGCGGCCCAGCTCGTGCGTCAGGAGGAGGCTGAAAAGCAGTTTATGCAAGCGCCTTTTCAGCCTGAAGTTGCCGGAGGGTCCATAACCGCCAGCAGCACATCAGAGGGCTCAGGGTCAAACCCGCAGACGGCAAAAGGCAAGCAGATTTTTGAGTCTCAGGGCTGCGTGGTATGTCATGGCCAAGGCGCCGTAGGAACGTCTATGGCCGTCAAGCTGGTGGGCGTTGGGCAGCAATTGCCACCGGATCAATTGGCCAATCTTATCCGCCATCCGAACGCCAAAATGAAGGCGGGTGGAATGCCGTCGTTCCCGCTTTCCGATAACGATATGAAATCACTCATCACTTACCTTGACAGCCTCAAGTGAGAGTCACGCCTTGGCGGAAATCCCTCATTATGACCTCGCGGTGATCGGCAGCGGCCCGGCGGGATACGTTGCGGCGATTCGCGGCGGACAACTCGGCCTGAAGACAGCAATCATCGAAGCCGAAGAATTTTACGGAGGAACTTGTCTGCACCGGGGCTGCATTCCCACTAAGGCGCTTCTGTTTAATGCCGAGGTCTACGGCTATTTTCAAAACGCCCGCGAATATGGAATCAACTGCAAGCAGTTTTCGCTTGATTGGGACGCCATCCAACACCGCAAAGATAAGATAGTGAAAAAGCTGGCGCAAGGAGTCGAATTTCTTCTGAAGAAGAACAAAGTGGAAATTATGCAAGGCCACGGCCGTCTGGCGGGCAAGGGCAGAATAGTCGTTTCCACTCCAAAGCCGCGGGAAATTGAAGCGCGCTGCATCATATTGGCCACCGGCTCAGAGGCTAGAACACTTGCCGGGCTTGAACCAGACGCGAAAATAATCTTTACCAATAAGGAAGTGCTCGCGGTTAAGCAAGCGCCCGATTCGATGGTCATCATGGGCACCGGCGCCGTTGGAGTGGAATTCGCCTCCATTTTCCATCGTCTCGGAACGCGCGTAACCCTCCTTGAAATGCTTCCCCGCGCGCTTCCTGGCGAGGACGAGGAAATCTCTGCCGAAATTGAGAAGTCGCTTCGCAAACAAGGCATTACCCTACACACACAGGCAAAAGTGGAAAGCGCGGCAAAGACGGGTAAAGTTATCCGGGTCGTATTTAGCGCAAGGGATGGATCTGTCGAGCGGGTAGACGCCGAAACGCTTTTGATCGCGATTGGGCGCATTCCCAATACCCAGGATATCGGCATTGAGAACACAAAGATCATCTGCGCGCGCGGATTCATCAAAGTAGATGGCTTCATGCAGACGAACGAGCCGGGCGTTTACGCCATCGGAGACATTGTTGCCGGCAGTCCCATGCTTGCTCATGTGGGCGAGATGGAAGGCATCGTCGCGGCTACTTGTGCGGCCGGAAAAAAGGCTGAGCCGGTTAACTACCGTCAGGCGCCAAATTGCATTTATTCTGAGCCGGAGGTTGCGAGCGTGGGCCTGACGGAAAAACAGGCGCGCGAGGCTGGCCACCGAGTTCGCATCGGTAAATTTCCGTTTTCTGCTAACAGCAAGGCGGCTATTCTGGGGGCGCGCGATGGCTTTGTGAAAATCGTCAGCGAAGAACAATATGGGGAAATTCTGGGAGTTCACATGATCGGCCCTCGGGTCACAGAAATGATTGCAGAGGCCGTGGTCGCCATGCGCCTTGAGGCGACGGCGGGGGACTTGGCGCACGCGATTCACCCGCATCCGACGCTGACGGAGGCTATTTTGGAAGCCGCCCATGCCGCGCACGATTGGCCAATTCATATATAAGTGACCGATGGAATGTCATACTGATGTTGTAGCGCGGGGTTCGTTTTTCAACTCTGCGGTTCGCCAAGAGCAAACCAAGGTTGCGGAGCTAAACTACGCACCCGCGCCGCAAAAACAGCCTATGATCTGCCACGTCGAACATTTCGGCCAGATCGATTACGCGGTGGCGCTCGAACTACAAAAACAAAAGATCGCTCAGCGCAAAGCGGGCAAAATTCCCGATATCCTGCTTCTTTTGGAGCATCCTCACGTTTACACTTTCGGGCGCAATGCCCGGCGCGAAAACCTGCTGGCCGCGCCGGAGCGGCTCGCCAAGCTGGGCGCTGCCGTCTACGAAACCGATCGCGGCGGCGATATCACATATCACGGGCCAGGCCAGCTCGTAGGTTATCCTATTCTTGATCTTACGCAGCACCGGCGGGATATCGCGTGGTACATGCGCTCGCTCGAAGAGGTTTTTATCGGAGTGACCACGGAGTACGGCCTTGCTGCCTCGCGTGTTCCAGGATTTACAGGCGTGTGGGTGGGCCAAGACAAGCTGGTGGCGATGGGAGTTCATATTTCTCGCTGGATCACTTCGCATGGCTTTGCGTTCAATATCAATACGGATTTACGTTATTTTGAATGGATTGTCCCCTGTGGCATCCGCGGCAAAGGAGTGACATCATTGCAGAAGTTGCTCGGCGAAACGGTAGATATGCAAGATGTCACCAAACGAGTGGTGCGCTGGTTCGGTAAAGTATTTGAAATGGACACGATGCTGGAAGTATCTACACATGAGGCGGTTCATAGCGATGCCCTGCTCTGTGCGAAAAAATAAATTAGCGGTGCAAAATGCTGTAGCGGCGGCCGCTACAGTTGAGGCTTAAGAGGAACACACCTTGAAAAATCTGAATTCCAAAGTTCTGAAATTTGCGAGAGCACGTGAGTTTGTTTCAGTCATTGTGCTTATTGCTGCTTCGCTCGTATTCACGAATCCCGGGCGGGCGCAGTCAACGGCTCCTCTGGCGACGGTCTCCGTCGAGACCAAGGCGCTCGGAAGGGAGATCCCAAGGGACTTTGTGGGATTTAGTCTGGAGGTCTCAACCAGCGGCCAGGGAGTAGCAGCCTTCAAGGCAAAGCAGCCGGGTGAGTCCTCGGATAAGACCACAGAAGAAGGCGAGTACGCGCTCGGCCGCCCTGGAAGCCCCAATACTGGATTCTTCCATTTTATGCGCGACCTCGGACCCGGCATACTTAGGTTAGGTGGAAACAGCCAGGATAATTCTTGCTGGGATCCGCAACAGGCCCCGCATCCTGCTGCGTGCAAAGCAGCGTTAAATGCGGGCGATCTTAAGCTATTCTCAACCGCGGCGGAAGAGAGTGGTTGGAAGTTGATCCTGGGCGTCAATTTGAAGCAGAATTCACCTTCGTGGGCTTTGAAGGAGGTCGATCAAGGGTTCGCCCGTGAAATCAGGCCTCAGCAAATTTTCGGTCTTGAGATTGGCAATGAGCCTGATCTTTTCAGCCGCACCCCGCTTCGGCTCAAAACGTATTCACCTGAAGATCACGCCAAGGATTTCCTCGCGTACTTTCATGCGTTCGCTGAAAACCCTGTAGCGCGAAGATATCCTGTGGTTGGCCCCGCGACTTGCTGCTCATGGCGGAATGCCCGCGATCTCGGAGCATTTATCGACGGCGTGGGAGCGAAGAACCTCAAGCTGGCTACGGTGCATAATTATTCAAAAACCACATGCGGCGGGAGGACTGTTACAATTGCGCAATTGCTCGACCCTGCCCTGATGGACCATTTCAATGAGCAGGCCCGCGCGCTGGTGGCGGCAGCGCAATCGCGCGGCCTGCCGATTGCTATGGCGGAGACCAATTCCGCATCCTGCGGCGGAATGCCGGGCGTGAGCAATGCTTTCGCCGCCACTGTCTGGGGTCTTGATTATATGTTTTCGCTGGCGCAGGACGGATTCCGCTCGGTTAACTTTCACATGAGTTACCGGCCCGGCGGGGGCAGCTCCTATAATCCCATCGACACGTATAACGGTTCCGGCGCGCAAGGTTATCGCAACGTCGCCGAGCCTCTCTACTATGCCATGTATCTTTTTGCGCGCAACGCCTCAGGTGGACGTCTGGCGCCGGCGTCTATCTCAACCAACGCGAACGTCCGGGCTTATGCGGTGAGCGCGTGCGCGGGCTGCGAGGTGAAGGTGTTTGTGATCAACAAAGATTTGAGCGCAGCGGGCGAGGTGCGCGTTCGCGTTTCCGCGCTGAGGGGCAAGGCTTCGCTATTATTATTGCAGGCTCCAAGTCTGAGTTCGATGGCGCCCGAAGCCAGCTATGGCGGCGCGCAATTTAGTTCCGACGGCCGTCTGCCTGAGCCACATTCCTCCGTGGTAAAGCGCGGCGCTCAGGGCGATTACGAATTTCATCTCCCGAATTCCAGCGCGGCGGTGCTCACCATCAATCCCGCGCACGGAGGCGCATAGCCGGCCGGCGAGGCGGGCAGCGAGAAGAAGCATTGACCGAGGCAGGCCAATCCTTTAATCAAACTGAGATCCTTCTAACGGGAGCAAACGGTTTCCTGGGAAAAGTTATTCTCGGATTTCTTCTCGACCGCTATCCTGAATTCAAGTGCCTTCACATTTTGTTGCGTCCGCGCGGAGAGCTTTCCGCTGCCGCCCGCTTCCAGTCTGAAGTGATGGCGTCGCCGCCCCTCCGGGCAATAGCGGGGCGAGCGAGCGGCGATCTTCTTGAAAAAAAGATCAACATTATCTCCGGCGATATTTCGTCGCGCGAGTGCGGCATCGGCGCGAACGATCTTGAAAAGCTTTCCGGCGTGGGCCTCATTATCAACTGCGCCGGAAAAGTGGACTTTTTTCCGCCCCTCGACGACTCTTTCGCGTCGAACGTCGACGGAGTAGAAAATGTGATTGCGCTTGCGCGGCGTTGCGCTGCGAAGCTCTTGCACGTTTCCACATGCTTTGTATGCGGGGAGGCGGATGGCCTGATTGAGGAATCCGACCCCATTTCCGGCTATTACCCCCACCGGCGCGGCGCGGAGGACCAAAGCTTCGATTACCGGGAGGAGCTGCGCCACGCGAGGGAAACGGCCCGGCAGATTTATGAGTCCGATGGCGGAGACAAGCAACGCCGCTCCCGAGAACTTTCACAACGTTTGATCGCCTTGGGAAGGCAACGCGCCGCCGGCTGGGGTTGGGTAAATACCTATACGTACTCCAAGAGCTTGGGAGAACAGCTTATTGCCTCGGCCGATGGCATCGAATACGCCATCGTGCGGCCAGCCATCGTTGAGAGCTCCTGGCAGTTTCCCTTTCCGGGCTGGATCGAAGGCGGCCGGACGGCGGCGCCGCTGGTGCTGATGGCGCTCGGTGGGCAGAAGGATTGGCCCATAAATGAAGATGCGCCGCTCGAAGTTGTGCCGGTGGATATGGTCGCCGCAGCAATACTTACTGTGGCCGCGCTGCTGCTCAATGAATGTCATGAGCGCGTCTATCAATTAGGATCGGCCGATATAAACCCGGTCAATTTAGGATCGATTGTCCGTTGGCTCGATGGCGAGGCGCGTCGCCGGAAAAATGGGAACGGCTCCATTGGCAAGGCTCTGATGGATTGGCTTGCGGGAGCGCGGCGAGGCGCAAAGGTCTGTTTCGTCACGGAAGAAGAGGCCGAGGCGCGCAGGGCCATCCGGGAAAAACGTGCAGCGCGCCTGGAGCGCCGCGTGGCCGCGCTTACAAGTATTGCAGGAAAGGCGGGACTTCCGGGAAAACAAATGTTGCAAGGCCTTGGCGGCGAACTGCGGAAGCTTGGTTTGCAATCTAAATTCCGTGATCAGACGCTTGATCAGTACCTTCCCTTTGTGCTTCAGAACCGCTATGTTTTTGAAAGCGAAAATATTCGCGCCGCGCATTCTTCACTGCCAGAAGCTGACCGGAAACTGTTGCCATGGTGTCCCGAAGAAATCGATTGGAAAGATTATTGGATTCGCAACCAGATCGGCGGGATTGAGAAATGGGTGCAACCCGAAGCAGTGCGCGATTGGACGTTTAAGATATGAAACAATTGGATCGTCGCCGCGCTGGGTTACAAAGCGTCCCTGCAGTATTCGGAGTTACTCCTCACAAAAAGCATGACAACTGTTCCAAAACAGGTTGACACCGGGTCGATCGAAGGAAAGATTCTCGACGTTGTGCGCGAGCTGCTGCTCGAGTTGGGATCCGAGCGCGCGGCGGCAAATTTATCGATGGATTCGCTTCTTGACCGCGACCTCGGCCTGGGAAGCCTCGAGCGGGTTGAGCTTCTGGTGCGCCTTGAAGCGCGATTCAAAACGCGATTGCCTGAGGAAGTGGCGCAGGAAGCTGAGACCTCCTCAGACTGGGCTCGCGCTATTTTTGACGGAGCGCGCCCCGCCGCCGGTCATCAACGGTACCGCATCATTCAGCCGGCGCGCGAGGCGTCTGAAGCGCCAGCCTCCGCTAAAAGCTGGCCGGAGGTTTTGCGCCACTTCGCGCAGATTGAACCCGACCGGGTGCAGATACACTTGCTCGAAGAGGAGTCGGGCCGCGACATCACTTACGGCCGGCTTTTGGAAACAGCGTCGCGTGTTGCCGCAGGCTTGATTGACGCTGGCTTGCGCCCAAATGAGACGGTCGCCATCATGCTGCCAACGTGCGCCGACTTTTTTTACGCTTTTTTTGGCGTGATGCTTGCCGGCGGGATCGCTGTGCCCATCTATCCTCCCGCGCGCGCCGACAAGATCGAAGAGTATGTGCGCCGTCAGGTTCTAATTCTCAAAAATGCGGAGGTTCGTTTCCTCATCAGCTTCGACCGTGTGCGCGCGGTTTCTCAGATTATGAGGTTGAGTATTCCGAGCCTGATTGAAGTAACAAGCGTTGACGCGCTAAGCCGCTCAGGGGCGAAGCTGCCGTCACGGGGCCTAAATCCGGCTGAAATTGCCTTTGTTCAGTATACTTCCGGGAGCACCGGAGACCCTAAAGGCGTGGTTCTAACGCACTCAAACGTGCTTGCAAATGTGCGCGGAATTGGGTGGAGCGTCAATTTCCAGCCCGACGACTATGTGGTGAGTTGGTTGCCGCTTTATCACGATATGGGATTGATTGGAAGCTGGCTGTTCAGCGTGTATCATGGGGCGCCGATTACGCTAATGTCCCCCCTCGCCTTTCTCAGCCGGCCCGAGCGATGGATGTGGGCAATGCACGACTCGCGCGGCTCGCTGTGCCCAGCGCCGAATTTCTCCTACGAGCTTTGCGCGCGCAAAATTCCTGACGCAGCTTTAGAAGGGTTAGACTTGAGCCACTGGCGGGTAGCGATCAATGCGGGTGAAGCCGTTCTGCCTGATACGCTCGCCCGCTTTGAAGAACGCTTCAAACCCTATGGCTTCCGCGCCGAATCCTTTGTGCCATGTTACGGTTTGGCTGAATCCTCCGTGGCGCTAAGCTTCACCCCGATGAACCGCCGCCCTGTGATTGATACCATCCGGCGCGATCTTTTTGAATCGGCAGGCAAAGCGGTTCCCCCATTGCCGGGCGACAGTAACGTATTAAGATTTGTCGCTAATGGACGCCCAATGCCGGACCACGAAATCAAGCTGCTCGACGATGAGGGCAATGAACTAGGAGAACGGCTTCAGGGTCGGATTTTTTTCCGCGGACCTTCACGCACCACGGGTTATTACCGTAATCCCAAAGCCAGTTCGGCGGTGATTACCGCTGACGGGTGGATGGACTCCGGCGACCTTGGTTACTGGGCGGACGGCGAACTTTATGTAACAGGGCGCTTAAAGGATTGCATCATCAAATCAGGCCGCAATATTATTCCGCAGGAAATTGAAGCCGCTGCTGCGGACGTGCCGGGCGTTCGCAAAGGTTGCGTGGCGGCATTTGGCGCGCTCGATCCAGCAACCGGCACCGAACGGCTTGTGATCGTGGCCGAAACGCGGGCGGCTGGGCCAGAGGAGCTTCATCGCATTGAAGAGGGTGTTGTGCAGGCTGTGGACGCAGTCCTTGGCATTCCTCCCGATAAAATCGTCCTGGTTGCGCCGCAGAGCATCCCTAAAACAAGCAGTGGGAAAATCCGCCGTAATGCCACGCGTACGCTCTATCTTGAGGGCCGTCTTTCGGCGCGCAGGAGGCCGCCGTGGATGCAGATCGCGCGCCTATGGCTTGAAAATACCGGAAATGGGCTGAAACATTGGCGCGACGGATCAACAGCATGGTTGCACAGATCGTTCCGGGCCACTTGCTTCAGCGCCATCGCCTATGGCGCGGGTGTGGCGGTTCGCCTCATTCCAGGGCGCAACGCAGGGCCAAGGATGGCAAAGCTTGCGGCGCGCACAATCCTTCAGATAGGGGGACATTCTGTGCAGTCACAAGCTAATGTGCCATCCTTGGGTGAAAGGCCGGCTGTTTTGATTGGCAATCGTGCCGGACATTTGGATCCGCTGGTGGCGATGGCGTGCGTTCCGGAGCGGTTCCTCTTTGCCGATCCCGCTCCTTTGCACGATTTGCCTGCGGCCGCCGAATTTTTATTGAAATATTTTTCACTGGGATACCGGGCGGAAATTGCAAAGCCCGAAGACAGATCACTTGATGCGCACCTCGAACGCTGTCTTGCAAACGGCTTCTCGATTCTAGTATTTCCAGACGGTCCTGTTGGCGCTCCGCCGGAGCGGTCTCGTTTCCGGCTGAACTCGCTGCGTGCCGCCACCGCCGTTTCAGCGCCCGTTTACCCTATACTTTTTCAGGGAACGGAAGGCATCTCTTGGCACGACCGCCACTCGGACTCGCGTGCGCGCAATTCTGAGATCGGAATGGGTCGTCACGATTCAAACGGGCAGCGTGAAGACTTGCAGCCGCAGATTCTGGCCGGCGAACCGCTGCGACCCACGGCAAACAGTCTGCATGATATGATCCAGCTTCGGGAGCGCATCCGGCAATCGCTTTCGGCGCTAGACAGCGTTAAATCAGTGAAAATCATTTAACCACAGCATGATGGCTTTGCCGGACGCGGGTTCCGCTATTTTCCTATGATGCTTGCCCGGATTATTGTTTGCTTTCTGCTCGGGTCCATCCCGTTCGCCGTAATCGCAATGGCGGGATCCGGCATTGATATTCGCAAGGTCGGCTCTGGAAATCCGGGGTTCAATAATGTGCTGAGGGTAAGTAAATCTAGAGCGGTAATCGCTCTGCTTGGGGATATGGGAAAGGGGGTTGTGGCGCTTCTGCTTGTCCGGCGCGGCGTGAACTCCACTTGGGAATTATGGGCGCTTGGGTTCGCCGCTATTCTCGGACACTGCTACTCGCCCTTTCTCCGCTTTAAGGGCGGGAAAGGTATTGCCACTTCGGCGGGCGTCATGCTTGTGCTCTATTGGTTATTTGCGGTGATCGCGCTCTTATTTTTTGCCGTGGTGAGGATCGGGGCAAGCAAAAAACTCAAGCTGAAGGAGGCCGGCGCGATTGCTTCGCTCTCTTCGTGGGTTCTCTTCGTGCTTTTTATGGTCGTATTCCGCACGCGCGTGGATGCGGTATGCGCGGCGGTGATCGCTGTATTTCTTTTCTGGCGGCACCGGAAAAACCTTAAACATATTTCCGTCCGGCGCGAGGTCTTCTCTGCCCGCGCCTGACGGCCCATGATCAACTACTCTAGTCATGAGTGACTCAGCGCCCATCGCGTTCTACGATTTCGACGGCACGCTGGTTGCGAGTAACATCGTAACCCGCTATTCGTTTCTGGTGCGCCAGATTCCTTCGCGCGCGCTCTCTACTTGGAAGCTGCTTAAGCTGATCTCAAGCGTCCCTGCGTACCTGCTTCTCGACCGCGCCTCACGGCGGCTGTTCAATGAGGTGTTTTTCAAGGAATATCGCGGGCTGCGAAAAGAATGGCTCGATGCGCAGGCGCAAACCTTGTTTGAGCAGGCTATTCTTCCTACTGTGTTTGCCGGAGCCAAGGAGATGGTGGAAGCCGACCGCGCCCAGGGCTCGCGCGTGGTGCTGGTGACGGGTGAACTTGATTTCGCGCTTGGGCCAGTCGTGAGCTATTTTGGGTTTGACGACTTAATCGCAAATAACCTGATTTTTCAAGACGGGTCAGCGACCGGCGCAGTGGCTCCTCCGCTCATTGCTGAAACGGCAAAAGTCAAGGCGATGATATCCCTTTGCCAGCGGTATCATGTGGATATCCGGCATTCGAAAGCGTATTCCGACAGTTTTTCTGATGTGCCCATGCTCGAAGCCGTCGGATACCCTTGCGCGGTAAATCCCGACCGTAGGTTGCGGAGGAAAGCCGAACGATGCGGCTGGCCGATTTGTGATCTTTTAAGAAGCGGCGCTTCTCCAGCCCGCGTTGAACGAGGTCATCATGCCCACTTATCTTGACGTGCCGCACGCCGAACTCGACCGCCTGCTTCAAAGCGCTGCGCCCACGCCGAACGCTGTTGGGCGCGACGCGTTGGTTTCATCTGAAGGTTGCATTGTTGAACTTGATCAGGATTCAGCTCCGCGTCTGATGTGGTTTGGAGAGGATCTGCTTCGGGTCAAGATGCCCCCAGGCACGCGCGTGGTGTATCCCAAGCCCACCATTCGCGGCCTGCGCGACCCAAAAGCCGCTATTTCCTACGCCCTTGATCACCCGGAAGGCATGGAGCCGCTGGATGAGCTTCTGAAACCGGGCATGAAAGTCACTATCGCAATCGATGACATCTCGCTGCCGCTGCCTCCGATGCGGCGTCCAGACGTTCGGGAATTGGTGCTAACGCTGGTGGTCGAACGGCTCAAGACCAGGGGCGTGGTAGATTTTCATGTGATTGTGGCGACATCGTTTCACCGGCGGATGACGCCGGAAGAAATCCGCCACGCTGTAGGACCGCGCATTTTCCGCGAGTTGTTTCCTCATCGCCTGTACAATCACGACGGGGAAGCGCCCGATGGAATGGTGGACCTGGGCCTTACGGAGCACGGCGAGCACGTGCGCTTAAACCGGCGCGCTGCGGAATCCGACTTGCTGATTTATGTAAATATCAACCTCGTCCCTATGGATGGCGGCAACAAGTCGGTAGGCGTCGGCTTGTGCGATTACCCGGTGCTGCAAGCGCATCACACGCCGCAGACCATCCTGAAATGCGACTCTTATTTTGACCACACCAAATCAGAAATGAGCCGGTCTTGCGACCGTATTGGAAAGGTTATCAATGAGCGCCTGAAAGT
>DASZAE010000114.1:0-1763 GCA_035945515.1 Terriglobia bacterium | reverse complement strand
ACCGGTCCGCCGTGATCGTTACCGGCTCGACAGCGCCCCCAGTGGATTTAGGTTTGCCAGGGCCGCCGCCCTCAGCCGAATCCGAAAGGGCAGGCTCAACCAGCGAAGTAATCACGCCTTTTCCAGTGCTTAATCGCTGTTGTTCCCGGTAAACATCAAGCGACGACGATTGCACAACGTCGGCGCCACGTGAAGCACGAACGTTGCCTTCATAGTGCGCGTATTGGCGCTTGCGATAGGCAGTCACCCGGTCGGCCAGCACGATGATCGGGCTGGCATCGGCGCTAGCCCCTGCCGTTTCCGCCGCGCTGCCTGGCAAGTTAAAGTGGATGGACTGGACATTGCCCTGCCCTTCCGCCACTGCATCGATCAAATTCACCCGGATATTGTCGGCGAGAATGCGCCCATTCGCATCCCAAATTCCTGGTCTGCCCGAGAGCGCCAGAGTCTGTTTTCCTGCATTGAAATGAGCTTTTGCAGCCCGTCCGTGGCTCGCGCCTTGCTCAAAATTAACGTTGCCCATTTGATCGAGCGCATCAAGAGCGCCGGTCGCAGGATTAACCTTGGCCAACAGTTCATTGGAAGTGCTAACCATCGGTAGAGAGCCGCGTGGGCCGTCTGGAGGCGGTTGGTCCACGATGCGCACCGGAGACATGCCGTGGAGGGTCGTAAGCCGCCCGGCCGCGTCAAACGCCATCGTAAACATTCCGGCCGTCACGGTTTGCCGATCGCCGGCGCCCGTAGGAATCAGTTGGAGCCTGCCCGGTCCATTCGTATGCGCTTCTTTCAAAAGATCGCCGGGCTCAAAACTGAACTGCAACTCCTGCGCCGTGAGAATGCGCTTGCCCGCAGTTGGACCGACAAGCGCCGTTCTTGATTTATCGCTTGAACGAGCCGCAACAACCCTGCTTGCGGGGGGCTGGAATAGCAATTCCACGTTCCCTTGCGCCATCCCGGATTGTGGTTGAGATTTGGCGCCCGCAAGGTCCAGCCGTACTTTTTCCGCTTTCAGCCGCCGGATGCCTTCACCCCCTCCGCTTTTCTCCTTGCTTTCGATGAGAACGTGCCCGTTCGCCAGCAGGGTGCGGACTTCGCTGGTTTTTGGATTGAAATCCGCTTCCAAATTGTCTCCCGATACTGTGAGGTCGTGCGCAGGCAGAGGATCGAACCCTTCGACCGCGCTCAACGTGACACGGCTGATCCGATTGGCTGCGTCAAGAAGCACTTCGCCCGCCGAGGCGCTGATCTGTTTCCCATCCTGAGCAACGCGAATTGGAGCGCCCAGCGAAATTTGGCTATTTTGTTTCGAATAAATAAGCTGTCCCGCCGATGCGTTGATGACGCCCGCGCTCTCCGGAAGGCGCAACTTGATATTCTGTTTGAGCGTCAGCGAATCGGCGCGGGTGTTGTAAATCAGCCCCAGCGCCTGGCCAGACGCGGGTCCGAAGTTAAAGCGCACGGCGTTTGGAGTCGTGACCGTGGCGCGGGTTGGGTCAAAGGAAACGTCCGAGGTCTCAAGAAAAAGGGGCTGGCGTTCCCGCAGACTTCGCTTCACCGGCATCCCAGCTTCGGATTCGAGCGTAATCGACGCTTTGCCCGCGCAAGCAAGGGCGCCCGTCGAACTGTCATATTGGCAGCGGTCCGTGGTCATTTCATCATGATGGCTGCCGGTGCGCCCATAGATGACCACATGAACGTCTTCGAGCAGCATGGTTGTCGAACCCTTACCGTAGGCAAACGTGCGCGCGGCCTGAACGGTAAAG
>DASZAE010000113.1:0-3119 GCA_035945515.1 Terriglobia bacterium | reverse complement strand
GGACGCATTGCTCCTCAGTGCCAAAGAGCCTTTGAAACTGCTGGATCGTCATCATTCTGTGGAGTTTTTGCCTTTTCATGCCTCCCATTATATCGCTTTTCATTCGCCGGATCAAGCTTGATAATCATACCGTGATTTTTTTGTGTTTAGGCTTCTTCTCTCCTGGCTATTTTCTAATCTCTGAGGGGCAGCTTTGTAGCGGCGGCCTCTGGCCGCCGGTCTTTACTATTAAAACCCGGCGGCCAGAGGCCGCCGCTACACATCGAGCCTACTACGCCACTTTGAGATTTTTGAGACAAACGGGATAAATGGGACGATTTGTTAGCAGGCGGTCTCGCTCGAGACTACACGGACCTCCAATAAGGTCTGGGCTGCGCCGCATTAGCATCACTCGAATCCTTCACCATTGGCCATCGCTCCTCGAAAATCACAAGTCATTCACCGGCAATGGGTTTGGTTTTCTTGACAAGAATCGACCCTAGCCTATAAGCTAGATTTTCTGCGCATTGGAGACCGCCATGTTGATCACGCGGGAGGAGTTGGCACTCCACCGGATTTCCCTGGATACAACTTATCCGGCGAAGACATTTGAATATCCGGGTGAAGAAGCGGGCAGTGTCGGCGTGGTAAGGATTCAGGGCGCCGCCGAGCTGGCGGGGATGGATATTCGCATCCACGGGCGGATTGGGGCCGACGCGGGCGCTGAATGCGCGCGCTGCACGGCGCCGGTAACGCTAGCGGTTGAACAGGAATTTGACCTCTTATACCGCCCTGTTTCGGCCATCGCGCGCGAAGATGAAATTGAGATACCGCGCGATGAGCTCGATGTCGGCTTCTATTCAGGCGAGGGTGTTAACCTTGCGGACGTGGTGAAAGAGCAGGTGATTCTGGCGCTGCCTATGAAAGTGCTTTGCCGCCCGGATTGCCGCGGTCTTTGTCCGGTGTGCGGCGCCAATCTGAATACTGGAGTGTGCTGCTGCCCGCAACCGCAGAGTGAATCGGCATTCGGTTCGCTCTTAAAAAATTCGGTGCGGGGATGACCGAATAACCTAAAATTTTAGATCGAAGGAAGAAGAGAAGCAGATGCCGAATCCAAAACGAAGACATTCCCATGCAAGAAAGAATCGCCGGCGCGCGCACGACCATCTTGCGCGTCCGGCCGTCTCCGAGTGCCCGCATTGCCACGAGTCAAAGCCCCCGCACCAGGCTTGCCCGCATTGCGGGTATTATAAGAGCCGCCAGGCGGTGCTGGTAGATGAAAGAGCCTGAGCGCCTGTGGCCTGCTTGACGGGATCATTCAGAGGTTCGTCGAAGGTTCCTGGACGGCGGCTGAACGCCGCTTGGCCGGCTTCGGCGCTACGGAAATATGGCGGCGTAAAGCCGCCTCTACATCGTCCCATTCCGGTTTTTCAACAAAGTCATGCCACGAATTGCCGTTGACGCGATGGGAACCGACGCCGCGCCGCTGCCCGAGATAGAAGGCGTCATCCATGCGGCGCGCGAGCGGATGGCGGATATCCTGCTAGTAGGCCCCCGCGATATTCTCAACCGCGAGCTCGCGCGAAGGGGTGCGCGAAACCTTCCCATTGAGATTGTTCACGCAAGCGAAAGCGTGACCATGGAAGACGCCGCGGCCAAGGCGTTCCGGCGCAAGCGCGATTCCTCAATGCGCGTGGCGGCGCGTCTGGTGCGCGACGGCCAAGCGGACGGCTGGGTAAGCGCGGGCAATACCGGCGCGGTCATGACCACCGCCAAGATCACCTTGGGCGCGCTCGAAGGCGTCGACCGGCCTGCGTTGGCTCAGGTTTTTCCAACTTCCAAGGGCAGGGCGGCCGTGCTGCTGGACGTTGGCGCGAATGTCGATTCAAAAGCCCAGCATCTCGAGCAATTTGCCATTATGGGCGAGGTGTACTACCGCGTGATTTTCGGCGTTGAGCGGCCGCGCGTAGGTTTGCTTTCGATTGGGAGCGAGGATCATAAAGGCAACGATCTCACCCGCGAGGCGTTTCAACTTCTCAAGGCGCTGCCGCTCCGCTTCGCGGGCAACGTTGAAGGGCGCGACCTCTACAACGGACGGGTTGACGTCATTGTGTGCGACGGGTTCACCGGAAACGTGGCGCTGAAGATCAGCGAAGGATTGATTGAGGCGGTCGCATCGCTGCTCAGGGAATCGCTTTCGAGCACCCTCACTTCCAAGGTGGGATACGCGCTTTCGCGGAGTGCTTTCCGTAAGTTCAAAAAGCGGGTTGACTACTCGGAATATGGCGGCGCGCCGCTGCTCGGCGTGCGCGGCGTTTGCTTGATTGCGCACGGCAGCTCGAATGCCAATGCCATCAAAAACGCTGTCCGGGTGGCGGCGAGCTTCGCCGAGGGCCGCGTCAATGAGAAGATTGAGCGGGAACTGGCGGTGCACGCGCGGCGCTAGGTTCTACTGTAGCGACGACCTCTTACAGGCTGCGGCCGCCGGCATTTATTGAGAATTACAGATTATAGTGACAATTTTTTCCGTAGCGGCGCTCTCTGAGCGCCGGCCATTGATTAAAAGGCGGCGGCTAGAGGCCGCCGCTACAACATTTGTTGTCGCTATAATTTGCCTCAATAATTAGTAAAGACTGGCGGCGAGGCGCCGTCGCTACAGCTTCGCGGCAGGGACGGGAATCAAATATGACGGTAGCAGGCATCTTAGGCACGGGTTCGGCGTTGCCCGAGAAGGTGATCACGAACTTTGATTTGGAAAAGATCGTGGACACCTCCGACCAGTGGATTACGGAGCGCACTGGCATTAAGGAACGCAGGCAGGCCGCGCCGAGCGAGACCACGTCGATCCTGTGCATCCGCGCCGCCCGGCAGGCGCTCGAAATGGCGGGTCTGAAACCTTCAGACCTCGACATGATTATCTGCTCCACCATATCGCCGGATATGCCGCTGCCTTCGACGGCGGCGTTTATCCAGCGCGGGCTCGGCGCGCGGACGGTGCTGGCGTTCGATCTCGCGGCGGCGTGCTCTGGGTTCCTTTTCGCCATGACGGTGGCGGAGCAATTCGTCCGCAACGGCAAGGCGAAATACGTGCTGCTGGTCGGGGCGGAACTCCTCTCGCGCTTCCTCGATTACAAGGACCG
>DASZAE010000112.1:0-11598 GCA_035945515.1 Terriglobia bacterium | reverse complement strand
GTCCCCGTCGTCTAGCCCGGCCTAGGACATCGCCCTTTCACGGCGGTAACGCGGGTTCGAATCCCGCCGGGGACGCCAACCTCAACACCAGCTTACGAGCCTGCTCTGGCGCTCTGCGGCTTCTGCGGGGATGGGGTGGTGTGGGGGATTGCTGAGGTGGACGGCTCGCGTTTGCCGAAGAGAATTTCCATCGGAGTGTTGACGGGAAAAACGACATCGGTGCCTCGTACAATGAGATGTGAATAGACCGACCATCCCGCCGCATAGAAGGCGAAGACCGCGCTGACGGGCCGATAGTGCGCCGTGATTCCAACCACACTCCCTACAAGCCCTAGCCCCGCGCCACCCCTGATAAATCCCCCTGCAACGTCGGGCCCTTGAGTGAAATGTGGGTGCAGCCTGCGGTGCGGGTCGAGGCCGTCAAGAGAGGATGTCGCCAGCACGACATCGATAGCGGGGGCAATATATCGCGTCCTGGGAGTTACCGCTTGAACGCCGCCTTCCGTATCAACCTTCAGGTGAGCGCTAGACCTTGCATCGACACCCTGAAGGGTGGCTACTACCTGCCGGGGCGCAACGCCGGGCAGATCGATTTGGCGAAATGTGAAGCGAAGGCGGCCATTTCGACCGAAATGGCGCGCAGGCGCTGCCTCAGTGACCCGGCCCTGCAGTTGCGTGCCCTGGGGCAGGATCAATTGGTGATCGGTGGAATACACGGGTTGGGAAACCACCGCCTCGACGATCGCTCCGCGCCGGTCAGTTGCTGAGCTCAACGAAGTCAGCAGGCGCACATGGACAACGCTTCCCGGATCGATCTCGCCACCCAGTCGCGTCAAGTCCTTCGACGGGATGCGCTCGCTGCCCATTTCCAGAGGCGTCTGGAGAACCGCTGTAAATTGGGTTCCCACTGGAAGAAACTGCCGGTGGTATGGCAATTCGGTCGCCAGGGCGGCCTCAATCCGCTTCAATTTGCCCGGGGACCGCACGTCTTCCAATCCCTGGCGCTCACGCGCCTTGACCTCTTCCCGCGCCTGGGCCACCTTCTCACGCAGGCGCCCTTTTTTCTTCCCGGAACTCCCTGCCGACAAATGCACTACATGCGGCGCCCCCTGTGAGGCGAGGGTTCTCACAGGAATCCGGCGGCCATCGTTGAGTATCACGGTGTCAAATTCCAGGTGAGCCGTGCGGAGAGGTGTAAAATTGCCATTCGCAATCGCTTCGAGGCGCCGCGCTCGCGACGCTCTGTCAACTCGGCTGACAGACCCTAAAACCTGGCTGCCCGCCGGTATAACCATCTGATCAAACACATAGATTGGCTTTACCAGCCGGCCCTGCACCAATATTCCCTCGCGCTTGACTGGGATTGCTTTCTCGAGCGAAATCTGAAGCGGTACGCCTTTCTCAATAATCAAGGGGACTGGCCGGGCGGCAGAGGGCTTTTGAAGCTCATCCTGTTTGCCTTGACCGAGCGCGGCCGGCGCGAATTGCAAACCGGCGATCAGCAACGCGACCCAACGATATCGCGTTTTCATAACCATGACACGCGGCCTCCAAAGCAGCGTCGGCAGAAATGAGTTGATACTATCACCTCCGAGATGGCTTTGCTATTCACGGGTCGCCGCGCGCAGTCCGTCTACTTCTTCTTTGTGCGGCAGGCATCGTCATACGCTTCTGCGATCAACTTTTCGGTCCCACAAAACAACTTTCCTTTTGCGCCTGACAGGGGTATATTGCGGTTACGACGTTTTTGAGACTTGGCGTCTTTCTCCTTCCCCGGTGTATCAAAGCTGATGCTGTTCGAACGCTGCGATGGGAGGTTGGAATCCGGTTTTAAGAACTTCACTCCTGCCGCGGGGATTCACAATGCCGCTCGTGCTTTGAAAGGGTTGCCAGGGGATTGGAAATTCCAGGTCATTGGAGTCGTTTCACGAAAGGAGGAAATCGTGCTTCGACCTCCCAGAATCAAGCTCTCTGTGGTCCTCATTTGCGCGAGTGTGTTGTGCGCGTCCTGCCGGAAGTCCTACCATTCGCAAAGCGAACGCTACGTCTTCATATCCGCCAATACTTCCCTGCCCTACTGGCAAGAGGCAAAGGCGGGGTTTGTAGCGGCAGGCCAGGAGATGCGCGTCAAGGTGGATTTCACCGGCCCGTCTACTTATTCCCCGCAAGACGAACTCAAAGCCTTTCAAGACGCGGTCAACTCGCATCCTTCGGGCATCCTTGTTTCGCCCGCGCAGGCCGATCTCTTTCAAGACGCTATTAATTCCGCGGTACAAAACGGAATTCCTGTCGTCTGCGTTGATTCGGATTCCCCGCGCTCGCGCCGCATCCTGTTCGTTGGCACCGATAACTACAGGGCTGGACTCATGATAGGCAGGCTCATGGCAACCCTGGTGCGCCAGCACGGACGTCTGGCAGTGATCACGATTCCCGGACAATTCAATCAGGAGGAAAGGTTGCGCGGGGTGGAAGATGCCCTTAAACCCTACCCCTACATGAGCTTCTATGAGGCTGCCAATGACCGCGGTAGTTCGAAGGTTGCTGAACAGGAGGTTGCGTCGCTCTTGCAGCAGAATGCGGATATTGCCGGAATCGTTTGCCTCGAGGCTTCGGGCGGTCCGGGCGCCGCTCAGGCTGTCGATCAATACGGCGCCGGCGGCCAGTTAGCGATTGTCGCTATGGATGCCAATCCGGAAACGCTAGATTGGATTTCAAAAGGCATGATCAACGCCACCGTGGCCCAGAAGCCTTATACGATGGGATTTTATGGATTGAGATTCCTCGACGACCTTCACCATAACAGCGTGCATGAGTTTAAGAATTGGCAGGATGCGCCCGCGTCGCCGCTGCCTGCGTTCGTCGATACGGGAACTGAGGTGGTTAATCAAGGAAATGTCGATGATTACCGGAACGCTCTCGCGTCCGTGCAATGAGCAGTGGGCGGTGGCGCGCACAGACGGTAATCCTCAGTTGTCGCGCCGGCCCAGTTAGATGGCATGAGATCGCGGTTCTGCTTTATCGGAGGAAGTCCATGCGCCTGCGAACAGCAATCCTTACTTTCATTCTGGCGCTCCTCGGCATGTCACTTCTAAGTTCGTGCGGCGCTCCCTACCATCAGCAAACCGAGCGATATGTGCTTGTGGCTGCCAATATTCAACTTCCATATTGGGCGGAAGCGGCGGCGGGCTTTAAGGACGTGGCCAGAGAATACGGCGTTCAGGCGGAGGTAGCGGGCCCGCACAGTTACGATCCCAAACAGGAACTCGAAGCATTTAATAAAGCAGTCGCCAGCCGTCCCTCTGGAATCCTGCTGTCTCCCGCGCAGCCGCAGGCGTTTGATGACGCCATTAGCACTGCCGTCCAAGAGGGAATCCCGGTAGTAACGATCGATTCAGATGCGCCCGCTTCCCGCCGTCTTCTGTTTATTGGAACCAACAACGAGGAAGCCGGCTCTGAGGGCGGACGCCGCATGGCGGAGGCCCTTCACGGCGAAGGCAATGTGGTGATTATTTCAATCCCAGGACAATTGAACCAGGAAGAGCGTCTTCACGGAGCGGAACAGGCGCTTCGAGCGTTTCCACGTATCAAGGTGGTTGCCCAGATCAACGATCAGGGCAAGACCGAAGTGGCAGACGATGAAATCTCCAAGCTGATCGGCAATAAGCAGAAGATTGATGGAATCCTCTGCCTTGAGGCCTCAGGAGGGCCGGGCGCAGCCGAAGTGATGTACCGTCTTGACCTCATCGGGAAGATTAAAATCGTTGCCTTTGACGAGTCTCCGGAAACTCTGGACTGGATTTCAAGGAAAGCCATTGTTGGGACCATCGCGCAAAAGCCGTATACCATGAGCTATTACGGCTTGACGTTCCTGGACGACCTCCACCATAATGCTCTCCATCTGTTCAAGGACTGGAGAACGGCGCCTGTGAATCCGTTGCCCGCTCGCGTTGATACAGGCTCCGCTTGGATTGATTCAACCAACCTTGCCGCTTTCAAAGCCGCTAGCGCCAGCTACCAACAGCCGGCCAGTTCGATGTAGGCCAGCCTACCTTCACGCTTTCATCTTGCAGCCGCGGAGAAACCATCAAGCGGCGTCAGGAGCCACGAATAAAGGGCGTCAGGAATTCCGCCGACTTCCTGATCTCGTCGAAGCCGTTCACACCATCTTCGATTGAAACCCAGCCGTCGAATCCCATGCTTTCAAAAATAGAAAATATTTTCGGGAAGTCGTTTAGGCCGCTTCCGATGACGCCATGCGAAAGAATCGCGGCGTAACCAATGGAATCTTCCACGCGCTGTAGTTCTTCCAGGGTATGACCAGGCTTCAATCGCCGGTCGCTCGCGTGCATGGTCACCACGCGGCGCTTGATTTTCTGCAGGAGATCGATCGGGTCTTCGCCGGCAAGGATCGTGTTGGACGGGTCGAACTGCGCGCCCAGCCAAGGCGACTCCACCTTGTTGAGGATTTCAATAAACACATCGCTTTTCTGCGCAAATTCCGGATGGTTCCAATAGTTGTCTTTGTAATGATTTTCTAGGGTCAGAACCACATTCTTTCGCGCCGCATACTCGGTGAGTTCCTGCAGGCACTCCACTACCCATTGAACGCCTTGTGCCCTTGATACTTCCGGGCGGCGCTGTCCGGAAAGCGCCCGGCAGAAGCCACCTCCGAGCGTGGCGGTGGCATCGATCATTTTTTTTTCATTCTCGATTTGCCGCCTGCGCTCCTCTGCATCAGGAGATGTGAAATCAGGCGAGCAGCAGAACATAGGCATCTCAAGGCCCCGCTGCTCGATTGCGCGACGGACGCTTTCGAGATATGCGGTTTCATAACTTTCAAGAAAGCCGCTGTACATCTCAAGCCCGTGGATAGGCAGGTCTGCCGCCATTTCAATCCAGTCGAACACCGTCATGGTGCGATCGACCACGAGTTGATCCATAAAGCATTTTGGGAAGGCGGCAAGCTTCATGAAGGTCCTTTGGCGGGTAGCGAAAATAACATTGGTCGCTGCTAAAGCAGCCAGACGTTACACATCCTGCAGACCCCCTACGGGTATCTGCTCATAGTCAAGCACGGCGCCGGTGATCAGCTCCGCTGTGGCAAAAAAAAGAGCCGCGTGGGCGATATCGGCGGGCAACACCATGCGGCCGAAGGGGCGGCTTTTGAGAGCATCCTCCACCCAGTTTTCACCCCGGCCCTCCACGACCGACTCAACATAGTGCTCTCCCTCGGTCAGCACCCATCCTGGATTAATCTGATTCACCCGGATGCGGTATCTTGTCAAATAGTTCGATAGGTTTTTGGTGAACGTCATCAATCCGCCTTTGGAAGCCGAGTAAGCCAGAAGTTTCGGCAGACCCATATAGGCGTTCACAGACCCGATGTTGATGATACATCCCGCCTGGCGGGGCTTCATATCCTCGACGGCCTGCTGGCACAGAACAAACGGAGCGCGCAGATTGATGGCCAGCACCTCCTCCCAAAGCTCCAGCGTGTTGTGCTCAATGTCGGAGCGGTGCACGACGGCGGCGTTGTTCACTAAAATGTCAATTCGCCCGAAACGCCCAATCGTTTCGGCTACGAGGCGCCTGCAAAAATCCACGTCTTGAAGATTGCCCTCTACGGCGAAAGCCTCGCCCCCGGCTTCCCTGACGGCTTCCACAACCGCCGCCCCGCTGCCTTCCTTCAAGCCATGAATGACCACACGCGCGCCCTGCGCGGCAAACGCCTTGGCGATTCCTGCGCCTATACCTTGTGATGACCCGGTGACAAGCGCGACTTGGTTTTTAAGGTTTTGATCTGGCATATGCTTTGTGTGCTGCTGTATCGCGCCGCCTGCCGGCGGGAAGTAACACGATTTTCAATAGCGGCTCCTCATTTGCGGCGGCGCAACTCTTCAATAATCTCACGGAGCAGCCCTTCGAGATCGTGTGAGGGCGATTTGAACGCGTCCGCATCCACGGTTAGCGGCGCGCCGAGCACGAGGTGCCGCACACCATATTCAGGCAACCGCATCACGTCGGCAACGGAGAGGCCGCCTACGGCCTGTACTGGGATATGAACAGCCGACACAATGGAGGCAAGTTCATCGAGTGGACTGGGCGCACGGCCGCTGTGAGAGGCCAGCACTTCGGCGTCGCGTCGCTCATCGTATCCCACATGATGCACGATGTAGTCAACGCCAAGGTCCTGCATGGCGCGCGCCGCGGCCGCTTTATCAGGGCAACCAAGGTCATCTCCCATTACCTTCACTCCGTAATCCTTGCCGGCTTTGACCACAGTTTTGATCGTCGCCGGGTGGGCGCGGGCCATCACCACAACGTGAGTGGCCCCGGCCTTGGCCATCATCTCCGCCTCAAGATATCCCCCATCCATCGTTTTCAGGTCCGCCACAATAGGGCGATCGGGAAATTCCTTTCGCAAGGCTTCGACGCAGCGCAAGCCTTCGGCAAGGATTAGCGGCGTTCCGGCTTCGAGCCAGTCAACGCCCGCGCGCACGGCCTTGCGCGCGTGGTCGAGGGCCTCGCCAATCGAGGTTAGGTCGAGTGAGATTTGAACAATAGGTTGGCTCTGCGAGTTCATGGCTAATATAGTTCCTCTTCATCGTGCTACAAATGAAAACATGCCTGACCTGAAAGTCTGTTGTCGATCTTTATAATCCAAACGCAATGATATTAGATCCGGCTGCGACGGCGACGAATTGCTTGCCCTCCACCCTATAAGTCATTGGGGATGCGTGCCAGTTCTGGCTGGTATGGAAGTGCCATAGCGGCGCTCCAGTTTTGGCGTCGACAGCCGCAAAGGCGCCGCCATCGTCGCAGAAAAAAACCACGCCGCCCGCGGTGGAAAGCACGCCGCCCCAGCTTGTAGCCGGTCCCACCTGTGGAACCTCCCAGACGCGCCGTCCGGTCTGAATATCGATCGCGCGAAGGTACTTTTTCCCCGGCTCACCGGGAATCTCACGTCCGCCCCCTTCGACAAACGGTTTTCCCGGTTCTCGCAACAGCGAGGACTTTACGTAGATGCTGCACTTTTCGAGCGTCTCCACATAAAACAGCCGGGTTATCGGATTCCAGGACGAAGACATCCAGTTTGTCGCGCCCTCGACAGAAGGGCACGCTTTGTTGCCCTCCGGCGTTGGATCTGTGCCGGGAAGCATCTTCGGCCTCCCGCCTGGTCCAATGCCGGAGGCCCAGGTCAATTTGTCGACGAAAGGAGTCGCCATCAAAAGCTTGCCTGTGATCCTGTCGAAGACGTAGAAAAAGCCGTTTCGATTCGCCTGCAGCAGGAGATGCCGCCGCTGGCCATGATATTCCGTATCTACCAACATCGGGGTTTCCTGGGCGTCCCAATCGTGCTCATCGTGCGGCGTAAACTGGAAATACCACTTCAAATCGCCGGTTTCGGGCTTCAGCGCCAGCACCGAATCCGAATAGAGATTATCACCCCTGCGAGCGTCGCCGTTGAAATCCGGGCAAGGATTTCCGGCGGACCAATAAAGCAGGTCATTGACGAGATCATACGTTCCGGTCATCCATGTTGAGGCGCCGCCCTGACTCAACGCCCCGCCGATCCAGGTCTGGGCAAGAGCCGTGCCGGGTTTGGGCACGGTCCAGAAGCGCCATGCGTGTGATCCATCCGAGGCTCGATAGGCGTCGACAAAGCCGCTGCTCACTCCGTCGTCCCCTCCAGCGACACCTGTAATCACGAGGTTCCCCGCAACCAGCGGCGCGGATGTGACAAAATATTTTTTCTGATGATCCGCGATCTCAGCATCCCACATCAATCCTCCCGTCACGCGGTTCAGAGCAAGGAGATGCGCGTCAGGAGTCGCCACAAAAACCTTGTCGCCGAGCACAGCGACCCCGCGGTTTATTCCTCCGCCTCCCCTGCGGTCCGCTATATTCCGCCGGTAGTGCCAGACCTCGCGGCCGTTATACGCATCGAGCGCGTAGACGTTATTTCCCGTGGTCACGAACATGAGGCCGTCGGCAACCACAGGCGTAACTTCCAACTGCCCTGCAACAGGAATAGAAAAAGTCCATCGAGCGCCAAGTTTGCCGGCGTTCTCAGCGTTGATTTGGTCGAGCGTGCTGTAGCGGTTGCCGCCTGGCTGGCCATTATAGGTTGGCCAGTCGCCGGGTTGAGCAGTTGGCACGACCTCAGCAGCGGTTGGCGCATCCTTTGGGGGCGAGGGAGCAATCAGATAAGCCAGAAGGTTGTGAAGCTCATCACCGGATAATCGCACAGCGGGCATGAGCGGTTTCGTCTCCCGCTTAATCTCGGCAATCTGCTCCGCTCGCAGAAAATAGAAAGCGCCGTTGAAATCCTGTAGTTCCAAGTCATAGTTGCTCTCATTCCGCACAAAGCCCCGAAGCGTGCGGCCATCCCGCAATCGCACTGAGGCAACTTGATAGCCCGGCGTCACGTCAGGATGGGCCAACGCGAGTTCAATCTCACTGAGCATGCGTTCCTGGCCGAGATTGGTAAGATCAGGTCCTTTCACTCCACCGCGGCCATAAATCATGTGGCAACTGCCGCACCGCCCTTTTCCCCAGAAAAACGCCTTTCCTGCCGCCGCATCACCGCTGATTCCGCTGGCGGCTGCCGGAGCGGTCAGCGAGTAAACGTAAGCGACAAGAGCAGACTCTTCATTTTCAGGAAACTTGAAAGGAGGCATTCCCGCTGCTGGTCTTCCATTACGGATCGTATGCTGTATGGTGTCTTTTGAACGCCCGCCCCGATCTCCACGGTCTGTCAGGTCAGGACCCCGCTCGCCGCCCTTGGCGTCCACGCCATGGCACAACGCGCAGTTCGCCTCAAAGAGTTTCCTGCCGGCCTGAACCTGCGACTGTGAATACGATGCAGAAATTACCAGCACGGTCGATCCCAGCAGACACATGAGTCTCTTAAGGATTGCGCACCTCCATAGTTTCTATACAGGACGCCATAACGAGTTACATCTTATTCTGTTGTGGCGGCCGTTGAGCCGCGAATGATCCGACCCGCTCCAAGCCGCATCGCGTCACCGCATCCGTGAGCGATAAACCTTGGTTTTGAGGCACAATAAAGCTTATTTTTCTGCTTTTTTATGGGTCCGCAGGTAGTTGCTGTAGTTCCACGGTGGGTTTGAACCGTTATGACTGCGCCCTCTTTTGTACGCCCTCATTATGGCGAATTCTGTAGTATAGCCGGTTGCTTTACGCGGCTCGCTTATCTCATAGGACTCGCGGGTTCGTACCTCACCGCTTGTGGCTGGCGTGCCTTCTCATACGCGGCGATGTCCTTCTCAAGCCGCATCGTGCGTCCGATGTCATCGAGGCCCTCAAGCAGGCATTCGCGCCGGAAGGGATCGGTTTTGAAGCGCAGGAGCAGGCCGTTCGTACCGGTCACGGTCTCGGTTTCAAGATCAGCGGTTAGCTGGCAGCCGTCTTCAGCCTTATGGAACAGGTCGTCCACCACGTCCGCCGGTAAAGTGACCAGAAGAATGCCGTTCTTAAAACAATTGGTGGAAAAAATATCTGCGAAGCTGGGCGCAATGACGGCGCGGATGCCGTAATCGAGCAGCGCCCAGGCGGCGTGCTCGCGGCTCGACCCGCAACCGAAGTTATCCCGTGCGAGCAGAATGGAAGCCCCTTGATATGCGGGTTTGTTCAACACAAACTCCGGGTTCGGCCCCTCGCCTTCGAGATAGCGCCAGTCATAGAATAGAACACGTCCCAAGCCCTCGCGCGTAAGCCCCTTGAGAAACTGCTTGGGGATAATTTGATCGGTATCCACGTTGACACGATCAATAGGCACAACCACGCCCGTGTGTTGGGTAAAGGGTTTCATCTTAACTCCAGTGACGAGCGGCGGGCGCAATCGCGGTAATCCCCGCTTGGGATCAGCTTGGTGTTGTCCACAGGCCGGTTGTACAGGTATGTCCAAGCCCTTCGTTTCCTACCCCCTTCCAGTGTCACGGTTACAAGTTCTCGAATAAACAAACTCTTGAGGGGCTCCGAGGGAAAGTATTCCTCGTATTTGTCCAAGATTCTGGCCGTGCGTTCAGGATCGCTGAGCTGGTACAGTTCACCCTTCACGAAATTCTCCGAACCGTTGTCAGCAAGCCTGGCTCCTGGGTAATCGCCGAGGTCGTAGAGCCTGGCTCTAATGGTTCCCTCGCCAACTAACTTTGCCCCAACCTTTTCCTGCAAGCCCCCTTGGAAGCTCTGCATGAGCGTTCCATAAACAAAAAGGAATGGATGGCCTTTGGCTCCGCGATCTTTGTCTTTCACTTGCTACTCTCTTGTCCTATAGTTTCCAGCAGTTTCTGCAGTTGTTCAAAGCCATTCGCACGTTCAGCAATGTATCCAGCAGCGCTTTCGTTCTGTTTCAAGTTCCTGAGGTAATATTCAAAGATGCCTTTAATTTCATCCAGGCCAATTTGCTTCGATTTCCATAGATAGGCGAGGAATTCGAAGAAATTCAGGTAGTCTGTAAAGTTGGCGGACTCCTCATCGACCAGTTTCTCTATCTTGGTTTGATCACCGCCATCGAGCAAATCCCTGACTTGTTTGAGATCGCTGCGCTCGTAAAACTTCTCGTACAATTCCTTCATCCACTTCGATCTCTCAAGCCTGACACTTTGGCGATACGTCCAAGGTGCCCACAAACCAGCGATCCCGGTAGCAAGCAGCATAAACATTTCCAGGAAAAGCTTTATGGAGGTAACCGCTACAACCAAAGCCAAAAAAGACATCAACCGTCTCCAAGGTGAGATTCCGTTATGAT
This sequence comes from Terriglobia bacterium, assembly GCA_035945515.1. GTDB lineage: Bacteria > Acidobacteriota > Terriglobia > UBA7540 > UBA7540 > RH2-MAG17b. The sequence continues at coordinate 824 of DASZAE010000112.1, read as the reverse complement.
CTGTTTACCTTTGGCGACCTCCGATTAAGCCGATAGATCGGTGAGTCAATCACCGAATTTCATCCCATTGCCGGATATCCACAAAATGCCCCTCAATCGCGGCCGCTGCGGTCATCATAGGGCTGGCGAGATGGGTGCGTCCGCCTTTGCCCTGGCGTCCTTCAAAGTTGCGGTTTGATGTGCTTGCGCATCGCTCGCCGGGCTGCAGAATGTCCGGATTCATGCCCAGGCACATGCTGCATCCCGAGTCGCGCCATTCGAAGCCGGCGGCAAGAAAAATCCTGTCGAGGCCTTCCTTTTCCGCTTGCGCCTTCACCGGTCTCGATCCGGGAACGACGAGCGCCTGCTTAAGCGCGGACGAGACTCGTTTCCCTTCCACCATGCGCGCCGCCAACCGCAAATCCTCAATGCGCGAATTGGTACACGAGCCGATGAACACGCGGTCCAGCGGAATCTCCGTGATTGGCGTGCCCGGCCGGATGCCCATGTATTCCAGCGCCTGCTCGGCGCCGTGGCGCGCAACTGGGTCGTTGAACGATGCCGGATCAGGCACGCGAGCTGTCACGTCCGCTACCATGCCAGGATTTGTTCCCCACGTCACTTGCGGAGCAATTTGGGCCGCGTCAAGCTCCACCACGCGGTCGTAAGCCGCTCCCGAATCCGTGGTGATCGACTTCCAATAGTCAACTGCGGCGTGAAAATCTTTTCCGCGCGGCACATACGGGCGGCCTTCAAGGTAAGCAAACGTCGTCTCATCGGGCGCGACCATGCCGGCGCGCGCCCCGCCCTCGATAGACATATTGCAAACCGTCATACGCCCTTCC
>DASZAE010000111.1:0-5867 GCA_035945515.1 Terriglobia bacterium | reverse complement strand
AAAACCGGCGGCCAGAGGCCGCCGCTACAAAGCCGTCTGGCCAGAGGCCGCCGCTACAGCAACTGCCTGCGCGGCAAACATCTCAAACCTTTGCCACTTCAATCTCGAGCTCCGTCACAAGGTTTTCTTCAATCCTAAAAGCGCGCGCCTGGCGCTCGAGAGGCGCCGACGGAGCGATGATGAAATGCGCGCAATCGGGATAGAAAGCCATTTCCACGTCGCGGCGCGAAGGAAAATTTTCACTCGTGGGATGGGAGTGGTAAATGCCCTGGTGTTTCAACCCGCGCCCGCGCAGAGCACGCAGCGTGGCAATCAGCTCCGCCGGATCGGCGAAGAACTCGCGCTCGGAAGCCAGCGCGTTCGCAACCGGGAAGGCGTGCGTCACGGCGCCCCCAGATCCCGCAAGCAAACCGCAGCATTCCTTGGGAACGCTCGATCGCGCGTGCTCGAGCATGGCGTCAAGCACAGAAGCGTGGATGCTCACCCTCGCCTGCACGGATTATTTCGCCTCCACTTTCCGCCGCCGCATAAAGGCCGGCACCTCAAAATCGTCGCTTGGCAGCTCTGGCCTTGCGCCGGAGTTGCCGGATTCGATGGGCAGTTTCTCGTTCTTGTAAGCCGCTGCCGCCGCCTTGTAACTGGGCTGGGCCGGGCGAGCCGCAGCTTCGGCGCGAGCCATGGCAGCGAGCTTTTCGTTTTTGATTCCGGTGGCGATCACCGTCACTTTCACATCGTCGCCCATTGCCTCGTCCTGCACCGCGCCAAAAATAATGTTGGCGTTGTCCGCCGCCGCCTGCTGCACAATCGTCGAAGCCGCGTGCACTTCATGCAGCGTGAGCTTCGTGGAGCCGGTGATGTTGAGCAAAATCCCCTGGGCGCCGTTGATGGAGGCGTCTTCGAGCAGCGGGCTTGAGATGGCGCGATTCGTCGCTTCCACCGCCCGGTTCTCGCCGCTCGCCACCGCCGTCCCCATCACCGCGTAGCCCATGCCCTGCATGGTGGTTTTGATATCCGCAAAATCGCGGTTGATGATGCCGGTGATGGTGATAATGTCGGAGATGCCCTGCACGCCCTGCCGCAGGATATCATCTGCAATGCGGAACGCTTCAAAAAAGCTGGTGCCTTTATCGACAAACTGCATGAGGCGCTCGTTGGGGATGCAGATGACCGTGTCGACGGCCTCGCTCAACTCCGCCAAGCCCTGCTCGGCCTGAGTCATGCGGCGCTTGCCCTCAAAGGCAAAAGGCTTGGTCACGACGGCGATGGTCAGCGCGCCCAGCTCGCGCGCTAGACCTGCCACGATGGGCGCGCCGCCGGTGCCTGTGCCGCCGCCGAGGCCGGTGGTGATAAACACCATGTCCGCGCCGTTAAGCACGTCGAGGATTTTTTCCGTGTCTTCCATGGCCGCCTGACGGCCGATTTCGGGATTGGCCCCGGCGCCCAGCCCTTTAGTCAGCTTGACTCCAAGTTGGATTTTCACCGGCGCTTTAGAGATGCTCAACGCCTGTAGATCGGTGTTGGCCACGCAAAACTCGACGCCTTCAACGCTGGCGTCGATCATGCGGTTCACGGCATTGCCGCCGCCGCCCCCGACGCCGATGACTTTAATCTTGGCGCCGCGCCGCAATTCGTCGGAAAAATCCACTCGTAAGCTGCTGCCAGTCTCAGCGATCATGGCGCTCCTTTGGGAAAGCTGATGTCAGGTTTTTTGTAGCGGCGGCCTCTGGCCGCCGGTCGTTATTATTTAATCAATCGGCGCTCACAGAGCGCCGAGCCTATAAAAAGGTAAAAACTATACCTGACGCCATAAATTGGCGGCGCCTGATTCTGTAGTGGCGGCCTCTGGCCGCCGGTTCTTACTATTAAAATCCGGCGGCCAGAGGCCGCCGCTACAGCCAATGACCGTCGCCGACTTATGGCGCTCTGTATAGCGGCTAAAGCCTGCACGGGCGGGCCGCTACAGTCACCTACTCTTTGCCGCGGAAAATCCCCCAAAACTTATTCGTAATGCCTGGGCTGCGCGTTCCCCGCAGGAGGCGCAAGCGGTGGCCGTGGATAGCAAGACCCACGACGGTGGCGTAAGCGGCGTCAGGCAGGACGTCGCCCATCTGCTCCAAACCATAAGGTACGCCAACCCGGGCGGGCAGGTCCAGCGATTGCTCCGCCATGTTCACTAGCCCGCCCAGCTTTCCACCGCCGCCCGTGATCACCAGCCCGCCCCCAAGCTGCTTTTGCAGGCCGGAATATTCAAGCTCGCGCGCAATCAACTCCAGCAACTCCTGCGCGCGCGGCTCGATGATCTCGCGCAACATCGCGTAGCTGACCATGCGCGCCGGGCGCTCTCCAACGCAGGCCACTTCGAGGGGCTTCTCGTCGGTTTCAGCGGGGTCGCGCTGCGCCCACTCCACCTTGATTTTCTCGGCTTCGGGTATGGGCGTGCGCAAGCCTACGGCAATGTCGTTGGTGAAGTGGTCGCCGCCAATCGGAATCACGCCGCTGTAGCGCAGGCACCCCTCATGATAAAGAGCAATGTTGGAGTTACCGCCGCCAATATCCACCAGCGCCACGCCCAGCTCGCGCTCATCCGGCGTGAGGCAGGATTCCGCGGCAGCCAGCGCCTCGAAAATCGTGGCGTTCACCTTCACCCCGCTTCGGTTGACCGCCAGCACCACGTTTTCGTGCGCAATGGTGGAGGCCGTCACCAAGTGAACGTCCACTTCCAACCGCGAACCGACCATGCCCACGGGGTTGCGGATGCCATTCTGAGCGTCCAGCAGATATTCCTGGCGCTCGGCATAGACCACCTCGCGATCCGCGGGCAGGCTCACAGCCTGCGCCGCGTCAAACACCTTGCGCACATCTTCGTTCGTGACTTCGCGCGAGGCGCGCGAACCCTTGGAAAGCGTCAAGCCGCCGCGCGAATTCACCCCCCGGATGTGCGGTCCGCCGACGCCCACGTAGGCGTTGTCAATCGGGATGCCCGCAGCGTCCTCGGCGGCCTCCACCGCTTTTTTAATAGAGAGGTAAGCCGAATCCAGGTTGACGATGACGCCGCGGCGCCAGCCTCTCGACTCCGCCGAGCCAAACCCCGCCACGCGCAATCGGCCATTCTCCACCGGCTCGCACACCAGGGCGCACGTCTTGGCGCCGCCGAGGTCAAGGCCGACAATGTAAGGTTCTGCCATTTAACTTTGTGCGATCACATCGCCGCATCAAACCGGAAAACCACTGTTTTTGACCCTTAAAAAGCTGTTACGAACCGGATACGAACCGGACCAGCTCTCGCATCTCCTTTGTTTTGTTGCAAATGCTCCGGTTCGTCGTGGAAGACCGCTCTAATTCGTTTGCATTCAATCTGGTGTATCGGTTTCGCTCCGGTTCGAAGTCCGGTTCGCGCCGGTTCGCGCCGTTAACCAACATGTTTTTTCAGCATCTTACAAAATTATGCCCTAAACATTCTTTTTTTGCATAACCGCCTTTTTGCCTGCGTTCGTCTATCTTGGCAAAGACTCAAAATGGCCGCCGTATTGTTTACATGATGTTGCATCGTTTTAGCTGTAGCGGCGGCCTCTGGCCGCCGGTCTTTAATTAGTAAAAGCCGGCGGCGAGGACGCCGCCGCTACAGCACAAGCCGCAGGGTGACAATACGAACCCTGCGCTACAAAAAGCCTAACACGCCGCTCCGAGACTTTTGAGACAAATGCGATAAATGAGACGGTTTTTCCCCGCCGCTCCCCTTTTCCAAAGCTCATGCTCCCTATTTTACCTCACGGCGGGATTACTACTCGCATCCGGACGCCACCGCTAATGGCGGCGCGCGCGCGCGCGCCGGGTTGGTTTTGCGCGCCGCTGCGGGGCTTTCACGGCGCCGGAAGCAGCGGCAACAGTATCTTGCCCTGCCGGGTCAACGACAACTTCGCCAGGGTAGCGCAAATCCATCGAATCAATCTTGGGATTCGCGGCGAGCGCCTGCGGCGCCACAGTGGTGAACGTCTTAAAGCGCGCGGTGTAATCGCCATCACCGAAGTGCGCAAGGATGGTCAATTTGCCTTGAACCAGCAGAACCCGCAGATCATCGGGATCGCTCAAGTCGACTTCAGAAACGCTCCACGCGGCGCGGCGCATTTCGGCGCGCGTATCGCTTAAGAACTGCTCGTACCGGCCAATCATGGCCTTCCGTTCGCTAATACTGGCAGCCGCATCCAGACCGTAAAGAACGGGAAAATCAAGCGGCGATTTGCGCAGCATCTGCAGGAATATGCCGTTCTGATCAACCAGCTCGATGCTGCCGTTCACCTGCGCGTAGGCCACGGGCGTTCGCTCGACAACGGTGATCCGCAGGCGGTTAGGAAACATCCGCTCGATCGTGGCCGACTCGACCCAAGGGATAAAATCCACGCGCTGGCGCTCGCGGGCAAGGTCCATGCGGAAAAAGCTTGTGGCCGGACTTTCCGCGTCGTTTCCATATCCGAGCGCGTTGAGCACATCGTCGGTAGAAACAACATGGTTCCCGATAAGCTTTACATCTTGATGGGGCTGAAAAAGAAAGAGCCGGGAAGCGATGATCCGGCGGCCGGCCCAATACGCCCCTAGCGGCAATGCAAGCGCCAGCGTCAGCGCAAGCGCGCAAGTCCGCGCCACGCGGGATGCGCGGCTCGGGCCGCGGCGGATTCCAATAACCTTTTGCCGGCGACGGTACGGATTGGGCTCTTCAATTCTAAGCTCATCCGGGAGTGGTAATGGAGCGTTCACCGAACCCTCATTGCATTGCGGCTGATTCTGTCTGCCATCACGCGCGGCTCTCCGCCTGCTGCGCAGCTTTCATTTCGCTTAATTCACTGAGGCCGCTCGCCAGCGCATCCGCCACTCTCCACACGCTGCCCGCGCCGATCGTCAAGAGGGTGAGGCCTGGTCCAGCCTCAGCAAGGATTTCATGGGTCACGCTTTCTTCGGAGGGCGCATAGCGCGCGCCCGCGCAGCCCAGCTCGCGCATTCGCTCGACTAGGCGGCGCGCGGTGACTCCTGGAATCGGCTCCTCGCTTGCCGCGTAAATATCGAGCACGTAAACGCGCTCGCAACCCGCAAAAGCGCGCGCGAAATCGTCCATTAAGGCGCGCGTGCGGGTGTAGCGGTGCGGCTGAAAGACGGCCCAGATGCGACCGGCGCCCCGCGCTCGTGCGGCGTCGAGAGTGGCGCGAATTTCCGCCGGATGGTGGCCGTAGTCATCGACCACGGTGATGCCGTCCGCCTCCAGCTTGACCTGGAAGCGGCGGTCGGCGCCGCGAAACCGCTCTAATCCCTGCCGGATTTGATCCGCACTCAAGCCAAGTTCCAGTCCAACACCCACCGCCGCGAGCGCATTCTGCACGTTGTGCCGCCCTGGAACCGCTAGGTTGATTTCGAATGGCGGCGCGCCGGGCTGGGACACCTGAAAGGTTGATCCCTTGCCGTGGCACTCGATGCCAGTCGCGGTGATCGACGCGCCCAGTTCAACGCCGTAGGTAATCAAACGGCGGCGCAGCCTTGGGCGGATCGACTCCAGCGCCTCGCGCCAAGGCGGGTCCGCGCAGGCGATCACCGCGCCGTAGAAGGGCGTCTTGTTCATAAACGACACAAATGCGTCCTTAATTTCGTCGAGGTCGCGGTAGTGGTCGAGGTGTTCCCGGTCCATATTTGTGACCACGGCGATGGAAGGTAGCAGCAGCAGGAATGAACGGTCGCTCTCATCCGCTTCGGCTACCATGAGTTCCCCTTTACCCAGGCGCGCGCTCGATCCGAACACGTCAAGCCGGCCGCCAATCACGGCGGTGGGATCAAGCCCTGCGTCCGTAAGCATGACGGCGATCATGGACGTGACCGTCGTCTTG
>DASZAE010000110.1:0-5923 GCA_035945515.1 Terriglobia bacterium | reverse complement strand
CCTTAAGGTGCAAATATTCGCGTATTGGACCTCCTGAACCTCAACCGCAAGCACATCGGGTCCCGCCCAAGCCTCGCGGCACTTAAAAAGCCTAACACTCTATTTATATCTTTGCAAGACCTATTTAACAAAAATTTCACGGCGTTAACGCAGGAAGCCAAATCACACTAATTCCTTTTGCTTGGTGAAACCTTTATGATTGGAGCGTCGTCGTATTAGCTATGCAGCGGGCGGCTATGCTGCTGCGAATTATAGAGCTCACGCGAAAGGGTTTTGAAAAAGATGAGGCATTGTTCCTTCCTGCGGGACCACGGACGCTGGGTCCTGTCGGCCGCGCTTCTCCTAGTCTTGTTCTTGATGTGTCCCGCGTTACCAGCCCAATCACCGCCGCCCGATACGGGCGGCACGATCACTGGAAAAGTTTCCGGCCCTGGAGGCGTTCTGGTTCCAGGAGCTAGAATTATCCTTTTCAATCCCCAAACGCGCACACGCAAGGAAACATGGTCAGACACCTCCGGCAACTATGTGTTTTCCGACGTTCCTCCCGGTCAATACCGCGTGGTTATCGTGCTGGTCGGATTCCGTCCTTCAATTCTTGGTCCCGTCACGGTTACAACCGGCAAGCCATCCGACCTTAACGCTACCCTTGCCTTGGCCATGCCGGGCGAGCCTTCCACCTTCGGCAGGTCGATGGGCGGCCAAATGGCGGGAGGTTCAGGCCGCGCCGCGCAATATGGTCAGTATGGACGCAACAGCCAAAGCAGCCAGGGAAGCCGGCCGGGTCAATCCGGTGCGCAGGGACGCGGCAGCAATCAAGCTATGAATCGCGCTGGCGCGGGCACGGGGTCAGCTAATCCGGCGAATCCAGCAGGCGCTGGCAGCCTCAGCTCCATTCTCGCTGACGCCACTGGCAGCGGGAACGGCGCTGATAGCACCAGCCTGCGCTTTTCCGGGAATGGCGCTTCAGGCGGGGCCGGAGCGCAAGGTCAAGGCAACGACCAGACGGATATGGGCGCTGGCGGCGACTCAGGCGGGGGCTCTGCTGGCGCGGGCAATTCTTTCCTGCTCAGCGGCCAGACGGTGGATGCTACGGCGCCTGCCATGCGGCGCGGCGGCGGACGGCGCGTTTTCATCATGGGCGGCGGACCGGGCGGCGGTCCTGAGGGCACACCCTTTGACAGAGGCGGCGGAGGATTTGGCGGCAGAGGCGGAGGGGGGATGGTCTTCTTTTTCGGCGGTGGCAGGAATCCTCGCGCTAATCGCATCCGCGGGAACATGGTTGACACCTATACCAATTCCGCGCTCGACGCCGCGCCGTTTACTCCTAACACGCCATCCCAGCAAAAGGCCGCGTTCTACAATGAGCGGATTGGAATCAACTTTGGCGGTCCTCTGAATATTCCAAAGATTTATAACGGAGGCAATAAAACCAACTTTTTTGTTAGCTACAACACGTCGCGATCCACCCAACCCAACAATCTGCTGGGATCAGTTCCGACTCAGGCCGAGCGCAACGGAGATTTCTCGCAGACGGTTATTGCGTCGGGCCCATTTGCCGGCACCGTACCCAGCATCTTTGAGCCCTCAATCACGCCGGGAGCACGAACGCCGTTTCCCAACAATCAAATTCCCACAAGCATGATCAATTCCGCGGCGTCGGGCCTGCTGAGCTATATTCCGCTGCCCAATCTGCCCGGAGAGACGCAGAACTACCACACGCAGTTGTCGCTACCCAATAATAATCAATTTTTTATGGGTCGCGTCGGCCAGCAGTTCTCGGCCAAGGACAATCTAGCCGTCTTCTATTACTACGGCTCGGCGAACAGCACCGGCGTGGCTACTTTTCCGGACATCACCTCGACCGATACAAGCCGCAATCAGGACTTGAGCTTGACGGAAACCCACAATTTTGGCCCGCGCATGGTCAATACGGTCGCGGCGAATTTCAACCGAACGCGCGGCTTCACGACCAATCTTTTCGCTTTCAAACAAAATATTGCGGGTGAACTCGGCATCCTGGGTATTTCCGCCAACCCTATGGATTGGGGGCTGCCTTCTATCGGTTTCACCAACTTTTCCAGTCTCGGCGACGCCACGCCGTCTCTCTCCCGCAATCAGACGCTTCGTTTTTCGGATTTTGTTTTTTATAACCGTGGCAAGCACAACATCCAGATGGGCGGCGACATTTCAAAAATCCAGCTCAACAGCCTTAGCAACCAAGACGCCGAAGGCAATTTTTCCTTCACCGGCTATGGCACGAGCGATTTCACTCCGCAGGGCGCGCCCGTGGCGGGCACGGGATATGATTTTGCCGATTTCCTACTTGGCGTGCCGCAAACCACCTCCGAGCGGTTCGGAATCCCGGCAAACTATCTGCGCTCCTCCCGCTATGACTTCTACGGGCAGGACGACTGGAGAACCACTGACCACTTAACGCTCAACCTCGGCGGACGCTGGGAATACGCCGCTCCCTTCACCGAGAAATACGGCCATCTTTCCGATCTTGCGATTGGCGAGGGGTTCTCGACTGTGGGCGTAGTGACGGGCCAGCAGCCGGGCAATCTTCCGTCTTCGCTTCTGCGCGGGCACGCGAGCAACGTGACTCCCCGCATCGGAATCGCTTACCGCCCCTGGATTGCGCACAGCCTCGTCCTGCGCGCGGGATACAGCGTGTACTATGACGAGAGCATTTATCAGCAGTTGGTGAGGAACCTGGTCAATCAGGCTCCCTTCGCCACCACCAGTACGCTGGTCACCAGCCCCGGCCAGCCCCTGACGCTCCAAAATGGGTTTCCTGCGATCAGCGCGGGCACCGCCCGCAACACTTTCGCCGTCGATCCGAACCTGCGCACCCCCTACGCGCAAAGTTGGAACCTGATGCTCGAGCAAGACCTCACACAAACTTATATTCTTTCCGTGGCTTACATCGGCACGCGCGGCACGCACCTGAACCTGCTCGAAGCGCCGGATGTCACGATCAGTTCTACCGGGCAGCCCTTGATTGCCAACGCGCTGCCTTTTGAGTACGACACTTCCGGCGCAAGTTCTCTCTATAATGGATTGCGCGTGAGCCTGCGGCATTTTTCAAGGAGGGATTTTTCCTTCTTCCTCAACTATACGTACTCAAAGTCAGAGGACAATGCCTCGAGCGTGGGCGGTACGGCGTCGGCCGGCGGCAGCGGCGGCGGGGTGGTGCAGAACCCGTTCAACCTGCGCGCGGAGTGGGCGCTTTCCGGTTTTAACGACACCCACAGCCTCCGCGCCTTCACCCGTTATCAATTGCCTTTTGGCGACCGCAAGCACTTCCTGAATCACGGCGGGACTTTGGCCCGGGTCTTGGGCAACTGGGCGCTCAGCGACAACACCTCATTTAGCTCTGGAACGCCTTTGACGGCTTTTGTGACGGGAAACCTCAGCAACAACGCAGGCAATCTTGCGCCCTTTGGCGGCTTGCGGGCGAATGCCACCGGGCTGCCCGTCTCGCTGACCGGCGGGCAGCAGAGCACGCTCGAATACTTCAATACGGCGGCCTTCGGGCTGCCGGCGGCGGGCGAGTACGGCAACGCGGGACGCAACACCATTCCTGGTCCGCCTTCGCTCAATTTCAACGTGTCAGTGGATAAGACCATCACCATTTCGCGCGAAAAGGGCATGACGGCTGATTTCCGCGTGGGCAGCAGCAACACGTTTAACATCGTCAACTTGAGCGGCCTTTCCACCACCTTAAACGGCAATGATTTTGGCCGCGTGAACGAGGCCGGGAACATGCGCACCGTAACCTTTTCGTTGAGGTTCAGATTCTAATGCGCCGTTTAGAAAGTGTCTCGTTTGTCTCAAAAATCTCAGAGTGATGTGCTAGGCTTATGGAGTGCGGCAGCTTGCTGCCGCTTTGACTGAGGGGCGCGTCCCGCCCGCGCCCAAAGCAAGCTTCCGGCGGAATACAGCGGGAGCAAGCTCCCGCACTCCAAAATCGCGGAACGAACCCTAGGAGTCCTTTAGAATCAATGTTTCTAATTTTCGGGGGCGGCTGCGCGACCTGCAAACCGTCTCATTCGTCTCAAGACGTCAAGGTACGCCAAGCTTTTTGTGATCAAAGTTCTATGGGTAGAACTCTGCGGCTTTTAGCTGTAGCGGCGGCCTCTGGCCGCCGGTCTTTAGTAATTAAAAGCCGGCGGCCAGAGGCCGCCGCTACAAGGCGGCACCCGGTTTCAGCAAACCCATTGGGGAATAATCTATGACTCAGCATTCTAGTCTTCTAATTTCTGCTTTGCGTAAAGTCACGGCTTTCTCGGCGCTTGCCACGGCAGGGCTGCTGGCGGCGTCGCTCCTGCGCCCGTCCGTCACGGCGCGAGCGCAGGCCGCGCAAGGTCAGGCGCAGCCGGCGAGTGCGGCCGCCCAGACCGGCTATCAAAATCTGGCCCAGCAGAAAAATTTTGTGCTCAAAGTCACCACCAACGAAGTGCTGGTCGACGTGCGCGTGACGGGCCACGACGGGCAGCCAGTCACAGACCTCAAAGCCAGCGACTTCAAAGTGACCGAAGACGGGGTGCCGCAGACCATCAACTCATTTGATCTCGAAAATATTCAGAAGCTCGCGCAGGAAACAGGAGAAAACGGCGCGCCCGCGGTGATCAACCTCGCTACCGTGCCCAAAACCGCGACTCAAAAGGACCTGAGCCACCTCGTCCAGAACCATCGCATGATCGTGCTTTTCTTCGACCAATCCTCCATGCAGATTCCCGACCTGATGCGCGCGCTCAAATCAGCTCAAACCTTTATTCAAACGCAACTGACCCCGGCCGACCTGGTGGCGGTGGTCAGCTATTCAAGCAGTCTGCAGGTGCGGCAGGATTTCACTAACGACAAGACCGCGCTGAGCAAGGCGGTGAAGAGCCTTGCGATTGGCGCCTCTTCTACTCTGGCCTCGAATGGCAGCGAGGGCGCGGCAGGTGGAACAGATTCCTTCGGCAACACCGTCGTCACGCAGGACACGGGTGATGCGTTCACGCCCGACGAAACCGAATTCAACATCTTCAACACAGACGATAAACTGGCGGCGCTCGAATCGCTTGCTGAACTGCTGCTGCCCGTGCCGGGGCGTAAATCGGTCATCTACTTTTCGAGCGGCATTGAGCAGACCGGCGTGGATAACGAAGCCCAACTCCAGGAGACGACGGACGCGGCGAACCGCGCCGACACCTCTTTTTATACTCTGGACGCGCGCGGCCTGATGGCCATGCCGCCGGGCGGCGACGCCTCTGCCGCCAGCCCTTCGGGCGCGGCCGGCTATACCGGCGGCGCGGTGTCGTCGCAGATTACAAGCCTGCATAGCAGCCGCGAAACGCTCTCCACGCTTGCCTCCGATACGGGCGGCCGCATGTTCACCGATCTCAATAATTTCGCGCCTGCCTTCAAGCGCGTGCAGCAGGAAAACAATACCTATTATTTGATCGGCTATACGCCGACAAACACCAAAGCCGATGGCCGGTACCGCAACATCCGCGTCACCCTGGCTGATCGCGGCGGGTTGCACGTGCAAGCGCGGCCCGGCTATTACGCGCCCAAGAATTTCCGCCAGTTCAGCAGCGAAGATAAAGACGAGCAGCTTCAGCAGGCGATGAGTTCGCAAACGCCTTTCCTCGATCTTCCGCTCGCCGTCGAGACTGCGTACTTCCTGCAGTCCGACGGCCACTACTACGTGGTGCTGGCGGCCAAGGTGCCTGGATCGTCTATTCCCTTCCACCAGAAGTCTGCCGTTCATTCAACCCAGTTTGATTTCGCCTGGCGGGCCACCGATCCGAATGGCAAAGTGGCGGGCGCGCTGCTCGATACGCTGCCCGTCAAGCTGAACCCTGAGACATACGAGGAAGTGCTCAAGGGCAATATTCTCTACGAAGGCGGCATTGTGCTGCCGCCCGGCAAC
>DASZAE010000109.1:0-9499 GCA_035945515.1 Terriglobia bacterium | reverse complement strand
GCAATGGTCAAAGAGCCTGAATCGAGGCAGCGGCTTTCTGGTGGTCTGTTCGGGCGGCGGCCCGGGGATTATGGAGGCGGCTAACCGGGGCGCGTTTGAGGCCGGAGGGAAGTCCATCGGGTTGAATATTATGCTGCCCGCTGAGCAATCGCCCAATCCATACATCAGCCCGGAACTTTGTTTTCTGTTCCATTACTTTTTCATGCGCAAGTTGTGGTTCGCGCAGCCTGCCAAGGCATTGATTGTCTTTCCCGGCGGCTTCGGCACGATGGATGAGCTTTGGGAGTTCCTAACGCTGGTGCAGACGGGGAAAATGAAGCCGCACGCCGCCGTCATGCTCTATGGCTCGGATTACTGGCAGCGCGCCATCAATCTTGAATGGTTGCGGGAAACAGGCACTGTGAGCGGCGATGACCTCGGTTTGGTCCAATACGTGGATACCCCGGAAGAGGCGTTCAGCATTCTGAAAAAGAGGCTCACCCGCGATCACGTCCTGAGCCCCGCCACCAAGCGCCGCTTTTTCTAACCTAGTGAGGGTTACAAATTATAGTGACGACAAATGTTGTAGCGGCGGCCTCTGGCCGCCGGCTTTTCGGCGCTCAGAGAGCGCCGCTACAGAAAAAATTGTCACTATAATTTGTAATTCTCAATAGATCATTCATGAAACACTGCCCTTATAGGGGGGCGGGGTTGAAACCCAATACTGTTCACTTAGGGGATGGCGCTCAAAATTTACGCACGTGTCTTTCTGAGCGCAGCGAAGAATCTGCTTTTTCCGCATTGATTTACAAGCGAACGCTTCGCGGAGTTTACCCTGAGCCAAATGCCGGGATCCTTCGCGGAGTTTACCCTGAGCGAAGCCGAAGGGATCAGCGTGACAAGCGAAGGGCTCGCCGCCCTCTCCCCGGCGGGAAAGGGTTGGGGAAAAATAAGGGATGTCCACCCTCTCCCCGGCGGGGGAGAGGGTGCCCGACGTAGGAGGGCGGGTGAGGGGTTTTGCCTCAAGCATAATTAAGGCCGCCTTTCAACGCCTACACGTTGACAGTGAGATTGAGCGGTTCGCGTTGGACCTGCGCGGGCAGATCGTAAAGTTGCAAACGCAAATTGCCGGCGTTTGTCGCATACGAAAGACCCGTCTCCAGACTTATTTTTCCTGAGCGGATCAGCGCGTCGATCTGCTGATCAAAGTGCTGCATCCCTTCGAGCGAGCCGTCGCGCATCGCATCGACCAGTGTTTTGCCTTCCGATTCGCCTTTTTCGATATATTCCCGCGTGCGAAGCGTGGACTTCAAAATCTCAAAGGCGGCAATGCGCGAGCGGCCGTCAGTGGCGGGGATAAGCCGTTGCGACACGACGTAGCGGAATGCCTTGGAAAAGCGCGTCCGGATGAGGTGTTGATCTTCCAGGGGAAAGATGCCGGTGATCCTCTCCACCGTTTTCGAGGCGTCAATCGTATGCAGGGTGGAGAGCACCAGGTGGCCCGTTTCGGCAGCCTCGAGCGCAATTTCCACTGTCTCTCGGTCGCGCATTTCACCCACCAGAATCACCTTAGGCGCCTGACGCAGCGCGGCGCGCAGCGCCAGCGCGAACGTGGGCGTATCGCGGTGCAACTCGCGCTGATGGATGGTAGATTTCCGGTGCGGGTGCAAAAACTCAATCGGGTCTTCGATGGTGACAATATGGTATGCCTTCTCGGCGTTAATCCGGTCAATGATCGCGGCCAAAGTGGACGACTTCCCCGAGCCGGTGGGGCCCGTAACCAGCACGATCCCGTTCTTAAGCTCGGTAATATCTTTGAGCTGCGGCGGCAGAGACAGGCTTTCAAACGTCGGGATTCCGGTCGGAACCACCCGCATTACCACAGCGTAGGTCCCGCGCTGCCGGAAAATATTGACGCGAAAACGCGAGAGGCCCTTCACGCTGAACGAGACGTCGCAGGAGCCTTCCGATTCAAGCGTCTGCCGCGCCTGAGCGTGCGCGCCGATGATTTCCGCCGCCACTCGCTGCGTATCCTGGTGCGTCAGCGGATGAACTCCCGGCAGGCGCGCCTGCACAAGCTGTCCTGAGACTTCAACCTGCGGATATCTGCCCGGCGAAAAAATAATGTCGCTTACCTTTTCGTGGGTGCTGAGAAGCGAACGAAGAATTTCAAGAAGAGGCACGGCCGGGGCTGCGCTGTTTGCCGGCGCGCTCGCTGCTGGGGGCAGGCTGCTTTGCTTAGGTTGACCGTCAGCGCCCGCTTCTGGGACTGTTTCCGCTGGCTTTTCTGTTGCCATATCACCATCCGCTGAAGATTTTCGATTGTTCTATAGGCCTATATTACCTTATAAGTAACCCATAAAACATTATTTCGTCATTTCTGAACCGTAAGTTGAGGAACCAGGCGGGAGATTCTCATAGGAAGCCGCCGGCTGGCGCGGACCTTCATGGCTTCAAAAAACCGTCCCATTTATCCCATTTGTCTCAAAAATCTCAGAGTGGCGTGCTAGGCTTATGGAGTGCGGCAGCTTGCTGCCGCTTTGACAGGGGGCCTATCCGAGTCTGTGTGAAAACTCACGTTGCGTGTCATTCTGAGGAGCCGAAGGCGGTCCTGAGCGTAGCGAAGGAAGAATCTCGTAAGGGTCCTCATTTCAAAGCGAGATTCCTCGCTTCGCTCGGAATGACACCATTGGTGAGCAGTTTTCACACAGACTCTATCCCGCCCGCGTCACAAGCAAGCTTCCGGCGAATACAGCGGGAGCAAGCTCCCGCACTCCAAACTCACGGAACGAACCCTAGGACCCCTTTAGAATCAACATTTATGCTTTTTGTTCGCCCCATTCGATGATCCCGCAAAACATCTCATTTGTCTCAAAAGTCTCAATGTGGCGTGCCAGACTTATGGAGTGCGGCAGCTTGCTGCCGCTCTGACAGGGCGCTGCGGGTCAGCCGCTAACTCATCCAACGCAGTGTCGTGGGGGCGGAAATGGGGTGAATCATCGGCTCGCCGCTCAGCCGGGAATCAAGGTGTGCCTGTTTCAGTTGGAAGTACCACTTGGCGGGGCGGTCAGCGTCGTCAATCAGCATGAGGTTGGGATTGCTTCGGAGACCTTCGGCCTGCATTACCATGGTTCGCTGGTCCTGACCGATGAAGGCGCGGGCGAAGAGGCGGAAAATGGAGACCATCAGCGGCACGTGGCGGAACACATTCCACGCGGCGCAGAAGTCGATCCGGCATTCGGTTGAGCTAATGGGCGTCACCGTGGCGCGGCTTGAGAACCACTTGTCGCCGCAATGAATCTGCTCGAAACGCATATTGGGCAGCACGAATTCGATAGTGGTCGTGACCGGCTGGCCGTAGACTCCAAGCAGCCGGTAGGCGCCGCTATTCGACGACGGCTTATGCGCGCGGATGCGGAAGCCATTGGGAATCGGCTCGAATACCTTTTCCTTCTGCCGGATGCTCTTGCGGCTGCGCCACCACCAGGATTGATGGACAAAGGGTCCGTGCGCCGGGTCCATCAGGCCGATAATGCCGTGGTCAATGTTCACCGGCAGAGCGGCGGAAAGATGCGTGATGCGATAGTCCTTGCTGAAGACGGGCAGGCGCGGCGCGGGCGGAACTTGCTCATTCCGGGCTTGCGGGTCCGGCATATAAACCCAGACGTAGCCGTCCTGGTCTTCGCAGGGGAAGCTTGACGCGTAGATGCGGTCCACTTTCAGCTTATCGCCCTCGACCCAGGAAGGAATCTCGCGGCACTGGCCGCTGTGCACGTCAAAACGCCAGCCATGATACGAGCACTCAAGAAGCTGCCCCTCGACGCGCCCGCAGGTGAGAGGCATCCCGCGATGCGGGCACGCATCGCGCATGGCGAAGGCGCGCCCTTCGGAGTCGCGTCCAATCGCCAGAGGCGCGTCCAGCAGACGCGCCTTGCGCAGCTTGCCGCGAGCCACGCGCGCGCTCAGCAGCGCCGGATACCAGAAGCCGCGCAGCATTTCGCCTTTTCCGCCCGAAGGGCCCGAGGAGCTTGATGGGCCTGATGAGGAAGAACCGTTGTCCATAAGGTTATACGTGACGCCATAAGTCGGCGGCACCTGATTCTGTAGCGGCGGCCGCTGGCCGCCGGATTTTTAAAGTAAAGACCGGCGGCCAGAGGCCGCCGCTACAGCCAATGACCGTCGCTGACTTATGGCGCTCTGTATAGTTCCAAACCAACATTATAACCAGGGAACGCATCTTCCTACGAGCGCATGGCCAATCCAGTATGGTAGTGGCGGACCCTCGCCGGTTAGGTAGCGCAGACCGCCGTGGTTGCGGTCTGCGGATTATCCACGGGCCGACAAAGAATCCGAGGACCGCAACCACGGCGGTCCACGCTACCCTCAAATGAAAAAACCGGCGGCCAGAATCCGTAAGAGGCCGCCGCTACAAAAAGATCACACAGTAAGCGAATCAAACTGTGTGGGCGCGGAGCCGTCAAAAGGAACAATGAAGTAATCGAACTGAAGGTGATCCGCGGCGGCTGTGATACGCAGAAATCCAGGCTCATCCTGCTTGTACTGCTCGAGCTGCACGTCGGAAAGGGTGGTTTGAAAGGGCAACCGCGCGGCGGCGACACCAGGCTGAAGTTTGTGCATACTGCGCGCGTCATTCGCATAGCCGCCCGCTCCAGCGACGAGGTAGGGGACGCTCCGGCCCTTGATGTCGCGGGAAAACCGCTGGTAATTGTGAACGTGGCCGGAGAGCACGGCGTCAGGCACTCGCCCGCTCTTAGCAATAGCGGAATCGATGGCGGTCAGAATGTCCGGGCAGCCGCCGTGGACGGAGTCCAGCGAAAATGGCGGGTGGTGGACGGCGATCAGCAGCTTCTGGTTTGCAGGCGCGCTCGCCATCTGTTGATTCAGGTATTGCTGCTGATCCTGGCGGCCGCGCGCGTCAAGGCTGCCATCGATGTTGGAGTAGAGGCCGATGATGGTGACAAATGGCGCCTGAAGAGTCCAGTAAACGTAGGGCTGCGTCATGGACATGCGGTAGGGGGTCACGTGCTGGGGCGTCGAATCGCAAAAGTTCTGCATAAAACCATAGAGCGAGGGCTCTGTATCAGGGAGATCGCCGCTGCCCACATGAGTGTCGCCGTCATGGTTGCCGGGGACGGCAAAAATTAGGGCTGGGTAGTATTGGTACGGCTCATAAAACTCGCTCTTGTAGAGCGAACTCTGGCCGTTGAAGTAGATCACGTCTCCCAGATGAAAAAAGAAGCGAGGCTGATCGGCAGGCGCGGCGGCTTTAATTTGATTTTCCATCGCCTCGGCAATCGCTTCCTGGGTGGCTGTGCCGTGGATGCCGCCCGTATCGCCGACGCAGTGAAATACGAGCTTCCCCGCCTGCTCGGCCGCGCGGCTGGACGCGGGATCGAAGACGCTGTAAGGAACAGCGAGGCCCGCGGGCGCGGGCCTGGGAATCGGTTCAAAACTTACCATGTCTTTGAGCGCGGAGACCGGGTCTCCAACAGGGCGGCGGGCTTTGCCAACTGCCTTGTGACGGGTAAGGTGCGGCGCGATGGGGTGCGTGTGAAGCATAGCGTATTCTCCTTTTGTGGGCGACGTTTGGGGCGGAGCAGCGGCGAAGCTTCCGCCAGAGTAAATATCCCCGGCAGAGGCGGGGGTTTTAGAATGGGCGGCCCCTCAAAGGGGCCTGGCCGTTACCTTCACGCACTGCAAAAATCATGCTTGAGGCAAAACCCCTCACCCGCCCTCCTACGTCGGGCACCCTCTCCCCGACAAGGAGAGGGCAGCCATTTCTTATTTTTCCCCAACCCTCTCCCGTCGGGAGAGGGTGGCGAGCCCTTCGCTTGTCATTCTGAGCCCTTCGGCTTCGCTCAGGATAAACTCCGCGAAGAATCCCGGCATTTCCGCTCAGGGTAAACTCCGCGAGCCGGGTGAGGGGCATTTCAGTGCTGACTACCGGAACTGTCAAACTTCTACTGCCACCCCGGCAGAGCCGGGGGGAACTCCCGCTGGATTAGATGGGCCTATTGTAGCGGGTTTTGGGTCGCCTTGCAGAATATCAAGGTTACAGCGGGATGAATTTTGAGTTCGCGGGCGGCGCATCTGGGAGCGAGCCGAACAATCAAATTTTGACCCCCTTCCCGGCTTCGCATTATTCTCTTGACATACGAATATATTACTAGTAATGTTTTCGTACTATGACGAACAAACTGCCGCGACCCACCGACGCCGAACTCGAGATCCTCGCCGTTCTGTGGAGCATCGGACCTGCCACCGTGCGCCAAGTCTACGATGTGGTCCGTCGCAGACGACGGGCGGAATATAGCACCATTCTGAAATTCATGCAGATTATGGCGGGAAAAGGGCTGGTGCTCCGGAACGAGGCGCAGCGCGCGCACGTCTATGAGCCTGCCAAACCCCGTGATTGGACTCAACGCCAGCTTGCCGGTGACTTGCTGGAGCGCGCGTTCGGAGGCTCGGCTAAGGCGCTTCTTCTAGGCGCGCTCTCTGCCCGAAAAGCCAGTGATGAGGAACTCGCGGAAATACAGAAGCTCCTGGACGAGTATAGGGAGGAGGAAAAATGAATTCTCTCCAGTCCTTCGTTGCGAGCCCTCTGGCCGGGGCAATCGGTTGGGCGCTGCTCCACTCGTTGTGGGAAGGAGCTGTCATCTCAGGGGCGCTCGGGGCGGCGCTGGTCGCCTTGCGCTCTCCACGCTCTCGCTATATGGCGTCGTGCGCCGCGCTGCTGGCGCTGCTGGCTACCTTCGGTTTCACACTGGTTTGGATTATGCCGGAGGCTGCTCATGGCATACGAGCTTACAACTACTCGCTTCTGCCGGCCTGGAACGCCCCGGTCGTTAATGATGCCCAGATGACTTGGGGGATGAGGCTCGCGGGAATCGCGCCGTGGCTCGCGCCGTTCTGGATCGTGGGAGTTTTGCTCATCTACCTTCGGCGCACGGCGGGTTTCATCTCAGCACGAAAGCTTCGCCGCCGCGGCGTGTGTTGTGCTCCCGTCCGCTGGCAGGAAGAGCTTGCACGATTGAGCGTCCGGTTGCGCATTTCACGCCCTGTAAAGCTGCTGGAATCGTGCCTGGCAGATGTTCCCATGGTTCTCGGCCATTTTCGCCCGCTCATTTTGATGCCAGTCGGCTTGCTTGCAGGCCTTCCGGCGGGACAAATTGATGCCATCCTCCTTCACGAGCTTGCTCACATTCGCCGCTGCGACTACCTGGTGAACGTTCTGCAGCGCTTTATCGAGGGCCTATTCTTCTATCACCCTGCAGCCTGGTGGTTCTCCCGCGTCATCCGCGCCGAACGCGAAAACTGCTGCGATGACGTTGCAGTATCCGCGCTTGGGAGGCCTCACGATTACGCTCTCGCTCTTGCTGCACTCGAGGAGAGCCGCTTCAGCAACCGCGAGCCGGCCGTTGCCCTTACAGGAGGAAATCTCATGAAGCGCATCCGCCGCCTACTGTGCCCAAAGCCCGCTGGCCCTTGGGCGCCGTTTCTGGCTGCCCTGATTGTGGTCGTGACGACTACTATTGCCGTGGCTGCGTGGCAAGCGAAGACTCCTTCGCGCAGCCTCACTGCCGCAGAATCGGCGACACAAAAGGAGTTGAACTCCCCCTATGCGGATTTCATCAACGGACCCACCCAATACATCATCACCCGACAGGAGCGCATCGCTTTCTTGCAGCTAACCACAGACGAAGAGCGGACACGATTCATACAACAGTTCTGGGAGCGCCGGAACCCCAACCCGGGCGCGCCTGACAACGTCTTCAAAGATGAGTTCTACCGTCGCGTTGCCTATGCGGACCAGCATTTTGCTTATTCTGGCATTCCAGGATGGAAAACCGATCGCGGGCATTATTGGATTGCTTGGGGCATTCCCGATCAGATGATCCACTATGTAAAAGGGTTCCACGGCCCGTATGCTGCCGAGATCTGGCACTACCACTTCATTCCGGGCATCGGCCAGGACGTGCAACTTACGTTCGTTAATAGCGCGGGCAACGGCGACTTTAAGCTTACGTTCAAGCTAAGCGATGTGCCCGCCATTAGTCCGCCTGCGTCAAAGCAACGGGCTGTTAAAGTTACGGCCGGGAGCGTAGTTGTTACAATCGGCAAAACGCAAACTCTTTACATTGGTAACCAGCCCGCCAACCTCCACAACCTTGGCTCAATCGTGCAGGAGAAGCTGGACGGCAATCTTACCGCCCCGGTCTACGTTCGCGCCGCTGGTTCGGTGCCATGGAGCGTCGTCATGACAGTGATGGACACCCTCAAGCAATCGCGTATTTCGAACGTCCACATCGTCACCCAGCCGCTCGAAACTCAGCGGACACCGATCATACGCAGCATTGACTATAAGGGGATCAACCCGCTAACCGTTGCGGACGTCACGCAGCGTTTGGAGAAGATAGGGCTCGGCGTGATGCGACCCTACGACCCGAACCAGGCGGGGGAAGCGATCCAGGCAATTTTCGAACTCTACCGGCAGCGCGGAATCCTCGTCAATGTCGATGTAAAAGAATTGCCAATCCCTCCTGATTCAATTGCCTTGACATTCGTTATCTCCAAGCGGTAGCAAGCAGACCTCTGCGCTTGCGGTCTGAGGCGTGCGGTTCACTAACCCCAGAGACGGAGGTCTAACACTTACTATTGGCGATGCGCCGCTTCGCGGCGCGGCTATAAAGACCGCGGCGAGACGCGGTCACTATAACTGAGAACACACCCGATGTATCAGGACTGAGAGGTGAGTTGCGGCGAGAGGGGAAGCGAAACGCGGAAGGTAGTGCCGTGGTTCATTTCGGTCAAAAACTGAATGGAGCCTTCATGAAGCTGGATAATGCGGTACGCCATGGCCAGCCCAACGCCCGAGCCTCCCGGCTTGGTGGTGTAAAAGAGGGAAAAGATTTTGTTGCGCGCTTCTTCGGGAATGCCCGTCCCCTGATCAATAATTTCCACGTCGATGCTTTCGCGGCTGGCGCGGGGCCGCACGCGCAATTCTCCGCCGCGCGGCATGGCCTGGCAACCGTTCAACACCAGGTTCAGCAAAACTTGTTTGAGAAGATCGCGGTCCGCATGGAGGATGGGCATCAGGCCATTTTGCTCAAAAATCAGGCGGACGTTATTCTGGCGCGCCTGCGGCGCGGCCAGTAAAAAAGTTTCTTCCACCAGTTCATTCACCTTAATCGCATTCCGGTTGACTTCGATGGGACGGGTGAAATCGAGGAAGGTCTTGACCACGCGATCCAGGCGGCGGATTTCAGCGGCTAAGACGTCGAGCTGGGGCTTCACCTCGCCGCCGCGGCCAGCGAGCTTCGTTTTGAGGATTTCCACTTGCAGGATCATGGCGTTCAGTGGATTTTTCACTTCGTGCGCCACGCCGGAGGTCAGGCGTCCGAGCGCGGCGAGCTTGGTGGTGACGCCAATATGGTCCTGAAGTTGAGCGCGCGTGCTGGCGTCTCGCAGCGTAACCAAAGCCGCTACGGGCCGTCCCTGT
>DASZAE010000108.1:0-12675 GCA_035945515.1 Terriglobia bacterium | reverse complement strand
TGATTTTGAAGTCAAGCAATAGAGACCAAGACTTTGCATATTTGAGATCAAGCCGGACCATCTCATCAAACTTGGTCTGGCTGCGCCCGCTGACCTGCCATAAGCCTGTAATGCCAGGCCTTGCCTCGAGCAGCCGTCGCCTGTGCCAGATTTCGTATGCGGCAAACTCGTAAGTCACCGGCGGCCGCGGGCCAACAAGTGACATCTGGCCGATTAACACATTAAAGAGCTGTGGCAGCTCGTCCAAACTCGTCTTTCTTAGTATCCTTCCAACACGGGTGATCCTCGGATCCTGGGTAAGCTTGTAAACATTTGACCCATTCCCATTTGCGGGGTGTTGGTCGGCCGTTCCAGCTATAAATTGCTTTATATAGTCCCGGTGGATGGCCGGATCATTGTTAACGAACATGCTTCTGAACTTCAGGAACGTGAACGGGCGCCCGTATTGGCCTAGCCGCTCCTGCCGGAACAAAACGGGACCGCGCGAAGTTAGCTTGATCGCCGCCGCGATTACAATCATCAACGGCGATGCCAACGCCAGCAAAGCGAGGCTAGCCACGAAGTCAATCGATCTTTTGACGATGAGAGCGGATTTTTTTGACGTGTCACGTTCCAGCACATCTGGGTACAGCTTCAAATCCGCGGGCACAGGCCAAGTAGCGCCAGCTTGCGGCGTCTCCGGGAACACATGAAAAGAGAAACGCAGCTTGTTGATCTGGACAAGGTTGAGTGTTTGAAGCAATGCGGCATTCAACTTGGCGTAAATTGCGCTAATAGCCCCGGAAAAATTAGCGGGCGGGATTTCCGTCAGTATCGTGCCTAACGCAAGCCGGTCTTCGTACCATCCACTGATATCTGTTTCCCGGACCGACGACAGGACAGCGCGAAGAATTTTATTCAGAATGGCGTCGTCCGCCTCACCATTTTCCAGTGAGAGCTCGCTGGTATCCACAAGCATCAAAAGAAATGGTTTTTGAGATCGCTCGGCGCGCCTTCGCTCAAGACATAAAAGTCTAGTGAAGGTGTTTTCAGACACGACTTCGCGCGTGGCGTCAGCCAGCGAACGCGGTCGTTCACTGGGCCATCCCTCCGCACCTAATTTGTCACTGGAAAAAAAAGCTCTCAAGGTAGGTAAGAGTTGGGAATCGCCAGTTTTGATGGTCGTCTTCAGTATGCCGCTGGAAGGTTCTGGATCATGCCGTTGGCAGCTAACAGCGGCTTATCGCTGCTAATCCGCTCGACCATCCACGCATCGATCTCAACTGCGACTGATTTCATCAACATCTCGATCGAAAGAACGAGCCGGGTAAGCTTTTTTTTGCGGACCAGAACGCCTTCGATGCCTTCAAGCGGGCCGCACTTCACCCTCACCCGGTCGCCGCAGTTGAGAAACGGATGAGGCTCGGCTCGCAACGGGCCTTCCATCATCCGCTTGATTGCTTCAATCTGTTCTTCAGGAATTGCAGCAGCGATGCCGGCACTCGAAACAATAGAGTGGACGCCGGGAGTCATCATGATCTGCAACTGACGGTCGAGGCCGCCCTTCACAAAAACATACGAGGGAAATAAAGGCAGAGATAGCTTCTTAAGCCGGTCCTTCCATCGGTGCGTAGCCTCGTACAATGGCAAGAAGACATTGAAGTTTTTCTTGGCAAGAAGGTCAGCAGCCATCTTTTCATGCTGATGGCGCGTGTAAAGGGCATACCAGGGTTCAACCACGCTTACATTGGCCGGATTATCGTCATTCATCATAAGCATATAGCTCCGCCCTGTGACTTACAGGTTGTTTCCCCCTCCCGTAAGCCTTGCCGGGTTGGACGGCTTGTAAAGGCGCTTTGGCGAAAAGTCATCGCCAGGAGAACCTCGCAAACCGCTATAAACACGGACCAGCGCCTGACAACTACTGTCGTAGCGGCGGCCCTGGCTACCGCTACAACCTAAAGACCCCGGTTAGCGCGCAGATCCTGTTGCCAGCATCTACCAAGCAACTAGCTCCTATCCCCAGCAGCCCGAACGCGTGGCTTATGCGCAAAGCGGTAGCGCGCGATTGAAACCGCAAGCAGCAGAGTTTTGGAGTTGCCCGAGGCCATTACCTTGCGAACGACGGATCCCTGACATCCGATTTCAGCAGGACTCTCTCCCGAAATCGCAACCGGAAGAGTTAACGCAACGTCGAGGACAGTTTGTGGCCGCCAGGACTGCTTAGAGCGGAATAAAATGCCCGACGCGCTGATGTTCACCGTCGTTCCCTCCTGCCAGTCAGAGTTGCCCTTCTCGCGGTAGCGGATGGGGATTTCCACCGCGAACCGTTGCGCCCGTTGCACAGAACCCTTTTTACCCTTGGCCCGATGATCCGTGGCTGGGGCGTTTAAAGTTAAACGGCTATGATTCACTGATGCCGCGTACCCGGTTCACAAAGATAGATACAGCTTCGCCCTGTGACTTACAGCCTTCGGGCAAATTGTCTTTTCCTGGCGCGCGAATCAATCGCTTTAACCGTTACGGACGAACCAGGCGAAAATGCAAAATTTTGGCGGCCAGCGCCGGCGGATGATCCACGTCACGTTCGTGTGCTGCGCGCACGACGACACACCGGCAGACTACCTCCGCAGCAATCCCCGCTGTTACGACAGGCATCCTTAAGCAGATTTCGACCAGAGAGTTGGATTTCACAAAATGCTCTCCGGTGAACAACAAGCCGGAACTGCTGATATTTTCCGTCTCTCCGCGCCGCCACAGATCATCGCCCGTTGCGCGATAGCGTAGCGGCACTTGCAGAATAAACCGCTGGGCGCGGACCTTGTTGTTCGCCTGCTTTTCAAGCCCGGGAATGGTGAGAGTATCTCCCACCATGATTTGCTTCGGATCTTTTTCCCCTCCTGGCGCTTGCACAGCATCTACTCTAACCGCTTTTCAGGCAGTCACAATGGCCCGCAAGTGCTATGACCATAGCACTGCCCAGTGCCATTAACTGTTCTCGTATTGCCAATTTTTGAGAAGACAGGCGGGCGGGGGCGCGTTAGGTAAGGATGCAAATGGTTCGGCCCCGCGCGGTAAAGCCAAGCTACTCTCAGAATTGATCTATCAGGTGATGACTGACGGCAAAAAGCGTGAGCTCCATGCGGTTAGAGACGCCGAGCTTGTCGAAAATGTTGGTGATATGGTGTTTGACGGTCTGTTCGCTGAGGGTAAATTTATGAGCAATTTCCTTATTGCTATATCCCGCGACAATTGCCGTAACGACCTCCATCTCACGGGGGGTGAGACCAAAGTTCTGTCGGGCATTCTTGGCTCCCGCGCGAGGCAAAAGGCGGTTGAGTAGATGCACAACGTCGGACATATTTTCGCGGCCTACCCAATACTGCCCTTTCATTACGCTATGAATACTCTCAATAATAAGTTCCGTCGCAGATTCCTTGAGCACAATTCCGCGCGCGCCAAGCTGCAAGGCTTGGGCGATCTCGGCTTTCTCGATGGCCGCCGTTAAAATAATAGTTCGCGCGTGGTTGCCCGCAGCTGCAAGATCGCGCAGCACGTCGAGGCCAGACTGATGCCGTAAAACAAGGTCGAGCAAAAGGATATGCGGTCTTAGTTCACACACCAAGCGGACCGCTTCGGCCCCATCTGCGGCCTCACCCACCACTCTCATACCGGGATCAGTATCGAGCAGCTTTCTCAGTCCAAAGCGGAAGGTAGGATGATCGTCAACGATCACTATATCTAGAGGACCCGTTGTTCTATCCATAACCCTTCGGCGAAAAGCGGATTTCGAGGCGCGAGCCTTGGCCGGCGCGCGACTCGATGGCCAGCTCGCCCTTGATCGTCCGCACGCGCTCCCCAATCACGCGCGGCCCCTGGCATGCGGCGTCCAGATCGGCCTGAGACAGCCGGCCCGAAAACTCAAAGCCCTTCCCATCATCCTCGATCATTAGCTTCCACCGAGCGTTCTCGCGCTCCAGGCCCACGTGAACTCGCGTGGCCCCGCTGTGCTTTCGCACGTTGGTCAGCGCCTCATGCACAATCTTCACCACCTCGCGTGAAACGCGCGGCGAAAACTGCGCCGTGTCGTCGCGCAGCGCGCAAGTCGCGTCAATGCCCGTTTCGCGCCGGAACTTATTGAGGACCTCCGAAACATACGCACCCAGGTTGTGGGGCGCCACGTTGTCCGACTGAAGCTGCTGCATCAGGTCCCGCAGATTAGCCACTTCCTCCCGTAAAAGACATCCGACGCTTTCAAGCCGCTCCGCCGCGTCGGGAGATACGCCAATGGCCTGCCGTCTTAATCCGTCCACACGCATTTCAAGCGCGATCAGAGATTGAATCACGCCATCGTGCAAGTCACGGGCTACACGGGCGCGCTCGCTTGACCTAGTGCGGGACCGCGAACGCTGCAAGAGATACACGCCGTGCACCGCGGGCGCAGCCTCTCCAATCAATTCGCGGAAGAAACGAAGATCGGCAGCTAGGCGCGAAGCCTTGTGCAAATCGAACAGAAAAACCCGGCCGGTCCATTCCCTGCCCAGCGCGAAGCTAGTGGCCAGCATGGTGCGGAAGGAATTCTCCGAAAATAATTCGCCGGGCAAAGCGCACGACACCTTTTCCAGGCTGCGGCCCTCCCGGTCGAGCGCAAGCAACTGAAACTGTTCTCCCCTCTGAGCTTTCTGCAGATACCAACTGTGCGCCGGCATAGGAAAAAAATAACGCACGATTTCGTCCTCGCGCATCTCATTAAAATGAAGGGCGCCGCGGCCATCCGCTGCAGTGCTCACGCTCCACAGCAGCGCATTTGCGGTTCCCGGGCTGCGCAGAGCCAAGACAGCGCGGCCGGCGCCAAACAACCGCAACATCCCCGAGAGGATGTCCTCTATCATCTCGTTAACGTCCGCCTCTGGATCGGCCTTTTGAACGATTTCCTTAACGGCAAAAGCCTCCCTGCGAAGTTTTTTTTCTCCTTCGGCTAAATGGCCCAGCACCCCTCCCAACAGCAGGACGCTGATGATTTCCAGAGCAAACACAGTGAAGTGGAATTCTCCACGCAGCAAATTAAACGGACGTCCCCACGCGGAGGTGACGAAGGCGCCCTCCAAGAGAAATAAGATGACACTTGCCAGCGCGGTGCACAAAGCCTCCTGAAGTCCCCAGCGGAACGCGGACGCCACCAGCGGAATGGCAAAAAGGATCAGGAAAGGGCTGTTGGGCCCGCCCGCGTAGAGCGCGATAAGCGCAGGCCAAAGAATGTCCGCGGCGTGAACCAACAGAAGAAATCCAGGACCGCAATCCCGATAGGCGCTCACTAAGAAAAGGGTTGCCAGGCCGTAACCGAGGTACAGGAAGAGCAGCAGATGCGTGGTGAGGGTGTAACGGCCTGCCAGGCTGGGATCAAAATGGAGGGTTAAAATGGCGCAAAGCGCGAGCAGAATGCGCGCGCCGCAGAGCACTCGTTCCCGATGCCGAACCTCAAACAACGAAAGCGGCGCGCCGATAGGCGCGCTCCGTAACGCCAATGAAATTCCCACAGCGGTTCCCCCTCCCAGGGGTCCAACTGAAGTTCAATTACAATCCCGCACTCACCTGCCGTAGCGTCACATGGGTAGCTTTACAAAGAGCGAAGTTTGCCGAGGATATTCTCGATACCACTGTAGTGTCCTCAAATAACTGGATAATGCGCTTCTGGTAGCGACGGCATTCCTTCGCGGAATTTACCGTGAGCCTTTTCGCTCAGAGCGATTCGAAGAGGAGAATCGGCTCAGGACAGGCCCTGCCAGCAAAAGCTGCCCGGACGACGGCGCTACATTGTAAACTTAATTGGCGGACACTACATTCGCTCGTCTTGCGAGGCGAGTGCGCTTCGCGTACCTCGCAAATCATGCTGCCTCGCCCCCCGGCTATCTGCTCAATTTAAAATTTATTGCCGGTGTGTTGCGGTCCCCGTTTCAATCGCCGCCTACCGTTGCGGCGTTCATAAAATGCCATAGACCCTGTCCGAAGGTCAAGTATCTACAAGATTAACAGGGCATTTTACTCTGTGTGTAATGGCACTGCCAGATTTACGCCACGCGGGCCGGCAAGCCAGCCTTATGAGGATTACAAATTATAGTGACAACAAGTATTGTAGCGGCGGCCTCTGGCCGCCGGTTTTTCGGCGCTCAGAGAGCGCCGCTACAGAAAAAATTGTCGCTATAATTTGTAATCCTCAATAAATATACCGGCCGCCGCGAGCCGTGGTACCGAAGTCGCATTGACACATTTTCGCAGTGATTTTATACCTGGATCAGGAAGGATTCGATTACTCAGCGAGGGGACGTGATGAGGGTCAATCAATTTGTGCTCGTATTGCTCTTGATTTTTTTCCTCCTTCCAATGGCCATGCTTGGGGACGGCATATCCAATATCCCCGCCAATAGGCTCATCTCAAATTCTCTTTATTCTGTAGGAAGCCTTGGGGGATTGGCAAACACCGGGTCAGCTTCATCTATTGCAAACGGATCGCTCGGTTGGATCAGCGTAAGCTCTTCGCGCGCGCTCGCGCTTCATCCGCCGGTACCGGCCTCGGAGGGCGGCAGCGTTCCTTCCACCTCGATCGAATTGCTCGCAGCCGCAGTTTGCCTAGGGGTGGGCGCGCGATTCAAGATTATCCGGCTTGCGCTTTAGCAGCGGTCTTTAATTGCAACGGCGGTCAGAGGCCGCCACTGCAATAACATTTACCACACGACGTGAGGGGATTACGCATGAAAGTGCCTTATTTTGACCTGAAAGCTCAGTACGCCTGCCTGCGCGATGATGTTTTGCTTGCGCTCGACCGCGTGTGCCAGAATACCTCGTTTATTCTTGGCGATGAGGTCGCCCAATTCGAGCAGGAATTCGCCGCCTATTGCGGCGTGAAGCATTGCGTGGCCCTGAATTCCGGCACGAGCGCGCTGCACTTGGCGCTGCTAGGCGCCGGAGTCGGACCCGGCGACGAGGTCATCACTACCGCGAACACGTTTATTGCTACGGCGGAGGCAATCTCTTATACCGGCGCGCGGCCAGTGTTTGTGGACATCGACCCGCGAACCGCGAATATCGATCCTGATCTGATCGCGCAAGCCATCACGCCTCGAACGAAAGCCATTTTGCCGGTGCACCTCTACGGCCGCCCTGCTGATCTTGATCCCATCATGGCGATTGCACAGCGCCATGGCCTCCCTGTGATCGAGGACGCCTGCCAGGCGCACGGCGCGATTTACAAAAGCCGGCGTGTGGGCAGCGTGGGGCTGGCGTCGGCATTCAGTTTTTATCCGGGTAAAAACCTTGGCGCCTACGGCGAGGGCGGCGCCTTGACCACCAACGACGACCAGCTTGCCCATCTTGCCCGGTCGCTGCGCGACCACGGCCAGTCCAAGCGGTATTTCCACGACTACGTCGGCTACAACTACCGCATGGACGGATTCCAGGGCGCGGTGCTGCGCATCAAGCTCAAGCGTCTGGACGAGTGGACGGCGAAGCGCCAGTCGCTGGCGCACATTTACCGCAATCTGCTCTCCGGCGTTGCGGTGGGACTGCCCGAGGACGATCCGCAGTCTGAAAGCGTCTACCATCTCTTCGTGGCCTATGCGGAAGACCGCGACTTCGTGCGCCAGGAGCTTGAAAAGCGCGGCGTGCAGACTGCCATCCACTATCCCCGTCCCGTGCATCTGCAGAAGCCTTACGCGGCGCTAGGCTACCGCGCTGGCTCCCTGCCCTGCGCGGAGCGGGCTGCTGAACAATGCTTCAGCCTGCCTCTCTTTCCCGAAATGAACGTGGAACAAGTCCGGTACGTTGCCGCCATGCTCGCTGAAGTCACCGCGCCGGCGCGCGAAGCAGCCGGAGCCGTGCTCAGCCCCGCGCTCAATGCCGTCGCGGGCTAACCCAAGGTAGCGCCGCCGTCCCGGCGGCTTTTGCCGGCAGAGCCTGTCCTGAGCGCAGCGAAGGAATACCGGCGCTCTTGCTTCATCCCCTTCCGCCAAAGTGGTAGCCACGCTCAGTGCTTTCCTGAGTGTGGGCCTTTTCAAGAATCCACGGTCAGAAAGGCACTGACCGTGGTTACCCGCTACCCGCTCCGCGCGGCGAAAAGTTCAAAAACCTGCCTCGTCCCCGCGCGGTGCCACATCTAAATGGTGTACGTATCGTGCGGGCGTTTTCGAATCATGCGCCGCCGCATTTTAGATGGGTTGGGAGGCCTATAGTTTATGATAAGCACTTCAACCACGAAAACCTATTACGCCTATTGCCCCAACGTGATGCACGGCATGGAAGGATGGAAAGGCCCCTTCCGGACGGGAGACGATGCCGCCCGGCAAGCCTTGGTCGATGCCGAAGAACACAACAAGGAGTTTCCAGGACATCGCGCCGCGACTGAACCGTCCGATTCATGACCGATGTAGCGCCGCCGTCCCGGCGGCTCTTGCGGTCCGCGGCTCTTCTGCGTTTGCTTCTATTGAGGATTACAAATTATAGTGACGACAAATGCTGTAGCGGCGGCCTCTGGCCGCCGGTCTTTACACTTAAAATCCGGCGGCCTGCGGCCGCCGCTACAGCCAATGACCGTCGCCGTCCCGGCGGCTTTTGCCGGCAGTGGGTAGCCACGGCACGATCTGTGTGCCGTGGGCTTTTCTTTTGCCCCATGCAACGGCCCATGGCACACAGATCGTGCCGTGGCTACCCGCTACCCGCTCTGAGCTAAGAGGCTCACGGTAAACTCCGCGAAGGAATGCCAGCGCTACAAGACGCGGATCGCAATGGCGGCGGTGCGCCCCTGTCCGTTGCTTGAGCAGCATGTTCCAGTATCTAGCCGGTCGGAAACAAAGTACAATGACCCTACTAGCCAGGAGACCGGTCATGAAGCGTTTGGCGCTGTGGATGCTCGCTCTTGCCGTGTTATCGGGAAGCGCGCTGTTCGCTCAGAATATAACCGGCGCGTGGCAGGGCACGCTGCATACCCCCGGGGAGAGATCTGCGGATTGTCATCAAGGTCTCGGTAACCGAAACTGACGCCTTGCAAGCCGTTTTGTACAGCATCGATCAAGGCGGGCAAGGCATATCCGCCAGCGCCACTCTGAAAGGCTCCGCCGTAACTATAAACGTCCCCGCGATTGGCGGCACTTACCAGGGAAACCTAAATCGGGACGCGACCGCCATTACGGGGACCTGGACCCAGGGGTCGCACCCGCTAACACTGAACCTCACGCGCGCCACCCCCGAAACAGCCTGGACGATTCCGCCTCCCCCGCCCCGCCTGAAACCGATGCCGGCGAACGCTAATCCTTCCTTTGAAGTCGCTACGATCAAACCGAGCAAGCCCGGAAGGCCCGGCAAAGCATTTACGGTAAGGGGCCGCCGGTTTTACACGCTCAATACGACTCTCGACGATATAATGACCTTCACCTACGGGATTCAACAAAAGCAAATCGTTGGTGGACCGGCCTGGATGAGAACCGACAAATACGATCTCCTGGCGGAACCTGCTGGGGAGGGCCAACCCAACGAGCATCAATGGAAGATTATGATTCAGAAGTTGTTGGCAGACCGTTTTCAGCTCAAATTCCACAAGGAAAAGCAAGATCTCTCGGTCTACGCCATCACCGTTGGGAAGGATGGGCCAAAGCTGACCAAAAGCCAAGGTGACCCGAACGGCCTTCCTGGCCTGGGTTTCACCAGTATCCAGCCTGCGGTGTTGAATGTACGGAATGCAACCATGGCGGACTTTGCCGGCGTGATGCAAAGCGCCGTCCTCGACCGGCCCGTGGTGGATCAAACGGGACTCTCCGGAAGATACGACTTCACCCTGAAGTGGACGTCCGACGAATCGCAGTTCGGAGGTATGGGAGTTAGAGTCCCGCCCCCGGCCAACAATGCCAACGGCCCCGCGGCCAACAATCTAAGCGCGCCCGCCGCCAACACTTCCGATGCGCCTCCGGGCCTGTTCACCGCGATACAGAAGCAACTTGGATTGAGACTGAAACCCACCAAAGCGCCAGCCGAGGTCCTTGTTATTGACCATGTAGAAACGCCTTCACCCAATTAACCGCGGCCTGTCATCAATGCGTCCAGTAGGCATCATAAGGCTATGAATATCGCAGGCTGGATCGTCGCCACTCCGGGCGAAAAGCCGCGGACCACAAAGGCGGCGGTCCGCGCTATTTGCTCGTGCCACAACGTGGAGGAACTGATCCAGGCCACGGCGATTACATCGATGGCTATAATCACAACCCGCGCATCTTCGTCTGGAGTGCCCCGGTCGAACCCATTCTGACCAGGGTCGCCCAATGTAAAGAAGCGTTAGACGCACTACACTAGGAGAGGAAGGCCACATACAGCACAAAGGAGAAGCAATGCAAATCTGTACTCTCGGACAAAATCTCGAAGTCTCGGCTCTTGGGCTCGGCTGCATGAGTATGACCTCGGCCTATGGTCCGCCTGCCGACAAGGGCGAGATGATTCAGTTGATCCGTAAAGCGCATGACCGTGGCGTGACCCTCTTCGATACGGCCGAAGCCTATGGGCCGTTCGTGAACGAAGTGCTATTGGGCGAGGCGCTTCAGCCGATTCGCGACAAGGTGGTGATTGCCACAAAGTTTGGCTTCGACATCGATCTTGCGACGGGCAAGCGCAGTGGCGGGACCAATAGCCGGCCCGAACATATCAAACTTGTGGCGGACGCTAGCCTGAAGCGCCTGCGGACCGATCACATCGACCTCTTCTATCAGCACCGCGTTGATCCTGACGTGCCGATCGAGGATGTGGCAGGCGCGATCAAAGAGCTGATTGCTGAAGGCAAGGTGAGACACTTCGGCTTGTCGGAGGCCGGGGTTCAGACCATCCGCCGAGCGCACGCGGTCCAACCGGTCGCCGCAGTGCAAAGCGAATACTCTCTCTTCTGGCGTGGCCCGGAGGCCGAGCTTCTGCCGACTCTGGAGGAGCTTGGTATCGGATTCGTGCCGTTCAGCCCGCTGGGTGCCGGGTTCCTCACGGGCAAGATTGACGAGAAAACGAAATTCGATCCCACCGACTTCCGGAACACGGTGCCCCGCTTCTCGCCCGAGGCGCGCAAGGCCAACATGGTTCTGGTCGACCTAGTCAAGGCCGTTGCGGAGCGCAAAGGCGCGACGCCGGCGCAAGTCGCGCTCGCTTGGCTGCTGGCACAGAAACCGTGGATCGTGCCGATCCCAGGAACCACCAAGCTAAATCGACTGGACGAAAACCTTGGGGCAGTAAATGTCGAGCTTACGGACAGCGATCTCAAGCAGATCGACGAAGCTGCTTCCAGGCTGAAACTCGAAGGAGCCCGTCTTCCTGAAGCTGCACTAAAGATGACCGGGCGCTGAGTGCTTCTCTCGGATGGGAGAGGGTAGCGCGGACGGCCACAAGAGCAGGTGAAAGTGGTCAGGCATCAGCACCTATCTGAGGGGGCGGAAGTCTTGTTGCTGGTGAATCTGGCCCAGGATTTGGGCAAAGTGAAGGCGGAAGCGATTGGAGTCAAACAGGCTGGCGCGCCGGTAAGTGCTTGCCGTGAGAAAATGCGCGTGATTCAAACGCTAGTAGTGGCGCCGGCGAGGCATGCCGCCATTCTACAACGGCGGGTCGCACACATCGCAAAGGGCGCGATGTATGCGCCACCCGCGAAGCCGCGCTCCGCCTTCTGCTTGGCTTCTTCTGGGATAAAAAAACCGTCCCATTTATCCCGTTTGTCTCAAAAGTCTCAAAGTGGCGTGCTAGGCTTTTTGTAGCGCAGACCTCCGTATTTGAGGTCTGCGGTTTTTTTGTGCATTCAAAGACCGCAGACCGCAAAGGCGGCGGTCTGCGCTACGCGGCTTGTCGTCCGGACCTGTGAAAATCCGCAGAGTTTTAGAAGCGAAACTTTGCGTTACGTAGCTTGCGCTGTAGCGGCGGCGTCCTCGCCGCCGGCTTTTACTAATTAAAAACCGGCGGCCAGAGGCCGCCGCTACAGCACTACGGAACGGGCCCGTATAGGCTTTGGCCGCCACTACAAAACTCGATGGACGCGCCAACAGGAGGTCTCACGAACCATGTTCGTGTGCTGTCCCCTAAGAACGCTAACAAAACCGTCACCTGTCACCCTGAGCGGAGCGAAGGGTCTCTGTATTTATTTTCAAAGAAATATGGAGATGCTTCGCGGAGTTTACCCTGAGCGAAGCCGAAGGGCTCAGCATGACAGTGGGCCGTTAGTGCACATGAACTTTTGCGGTAAGCCATTGAACCAAAGCCGGTTAGAGGCGAAAAGAGAGCAAAAACACAAAAAAGGATTGTTTTACTTTTTTGCAAGTTATAGAAACTAAAGAAAGATTAGGAATACGAACCGGAACGAACCGGACGGGAAAACGGGCAAAATCGCTGCAATGGATTGAATGCAAAGGAATTATAATGATTTTTAGGACGAACCGGAGCATTTGCAACAAAACAAAGGGGATGCAAGAGCCGATCCGGTTCGTATGAATATTAAGCTTACTCCTGCGCCAAGTTCCTCGGGACGATTCCCCTCACCCGCCCTCCTTCGTTGGGCACCCTCTCCCACCGGGAGTCTGTGGGACAACTAACTTTGCCGACGAAGAATCAATAAGTTACAAGGGTTGCTTCATCCGTAAGTTGTTGATTCTAGGTTCGACCTCCGAGTTGTCCCACAGACTCACCGGGAGAGGG
>DASZAE010000107.1:0-22485 GCA_035945515.1 Terriglobia bacterium | reverse complement strand
GCGCGCCTATCATGCCTTCAACCAGCTTATGCGCGAAGCGGCGCGCCGCCGCCCGCGGCTTGCCATTCTGATTGACTCGCCCTCGCTCAACATGCGCCTTGCCAAGCGGCTCAAACGGCTGGGCATCCCCGTGCTTTATTTCGTCAGCCCCCAGATTTGGGCGTGGAAGAAATGGCGGCTCCGCCAGCTTACTGCGCTTGTGGACCGCATGGTGTGCATTTTTGATTTTGAGCCAGAGATTTACCTCCGGGTAGGCGTCCCCGCGGAGTATTGCGGGCATCCTCTGGTGGATATGGTGGCGCCAAGCCTTTCGCGCGACGAGTTCTTCGCTAAGGCGCGGCTCGACCCGGCTCTGCCGGTAGTGGCCTTGCTTCCCGGCAGCCGCGAGGTGGAAATTCGCTATATTCTCCCAACTCTTCTTCAGGCGGCGCGCCGGATTTCAGGGCAGCGGCGGGTCCAATTCGTGTTGCCGGTTGCGCCGGGAATCGAGAAGCGTCGTATCGAAACCTATTTTCAGCAGGGGTCGCTGGGCGCGCTCGAAATACGCGTTCTCGATCACGCCACTTACGATGCGCTGGCGTGGTCCACGCTGGCTGTGGTCGCCAGTGGCACCGCGACCGTTGAAGCCGCGCTGCTTGGCCGGCCTATGGTGGTGGTCTATCGCGTCTCGCCGATGACGGCCTTTCTCGCGCGACGCATGGTAGATATCAACTTTTTCAGCATGGTCAATATTCTTGCGGGCAAGAAAGTGGTGGAAGAACTTATTCAGAATGATTTCACCGCGCCCCGCCTAGCCGCCGAGGTAACCCGGCTGCTTGACGACTCGCAGGCGCAAACGGCCATGATTGAAGAGTTGAAAGCCGTTACTACACATCTTGGAAAAGGCGGGGCAATCCAGCGTCTGGCGGATACGGTCATGAAAATGGTGGAAGAGCCGGCACCTTCTCATACCGGGAGCGCCGCCTCGGGCCGGGGATGAGGGCGCGTGCATGAAAAATCGTCCCATTTATCCCGTATGTCTCAAAAGTCTCAGAGTTGGGTGTTAGGCTGGTTGTGTAGCGCAGGGTTCGTCTCAATAACCCTGCGGCTTTTCTTTGGGACGGCTGAAATGCCGCAGAGTTTTAAAAGTAAAGCTCTGCGCTATACAGCTAAAAACCGGCGGCCCCTTATAGGCTTTGCCCGCCGGTACAGAACTGGCTGGCCGCGCCAACGAGAGGTCTCACGAACCATGCTCGATCAAAATCGGAATTGCTCGTTAGTGCGCATGAATTATTGCAGTAAGCAATTGAACCCAAGGCGGTTAAAGGTGAAAAGAGAGCAAAAACACCAAAAAGGATTGTTTTACTTTTTTGCAAGTTATAGAAACTGAAGGAAGATTAGAAAAGCAAAGCGGAGCAAACCGGACGGGAAAACGGGCAAAATCGATGCAATGAGTTGAAGGCAAAGGAATTAGATCGATTCTGACAACAAACCGGAGCATTTGTAACAAAACAAAGGAGATGCAAGAGGAAGTCCGGTTTGTCTACGGTTCGTAACGGCTTTTTGAGGCCAAAAACGAGATTTTACGGTTGCGAAAGGGTACGGCTTTAAGCCGTGCCATCGGCAGTCCGGCATAGATCTAGCTTGCACGCGCCGATGCGGCTTGCCGCATCGGCGCGCATGGGGGAAGAAATGCTTTACGATCCTATTCCGGCACGACTTGAAGTCGTGCCCTTTCGCAGAGGCCGCTATAGTATGTCGCCGCTGCTACAACAAAACCCCGCGGAGTTTCAAAAGCAAAAATCCGCGCGTAACAGGCGTGGACAATGTGCGGGATTAAACGGGGATTAAAAATGGCAAGGCGCATGATACAACTGCCGCTTATAATATTTAATCCAAATGATGTAGGCGCTTGAGATTCGTTTTACAAAGGGGCGAAGGGCGCTGGCCGCCGTGACCGATGTCGCCGAACGGCTTGGGACCGAGATGAACCGGATGGTGGTGAAAAGAATGAAGGGTGGCATGAGAAAGAGCGAATGGAGGCGAGCGCGAGGCCTTGCGGCCAACTGGCGATGGGCGGTGTTGTGCCCGTTATGCCTGGTCTTGGCGTTAGGCATTGGAGCATCTGGGGCTTGGGCGCAGGAGCAGGAAACCGGCGGGCGGTACAAGGTTGTGAATTACACGATTGACGCCACGCTTTTTCCGTCCACGCACACGCTCGCGGCCACGGTGAAGATCACTTTCGTGCCGCAGATCGACCTGACGGCGGTTAATTTCAAGCTGGATAGCGGGCTGAAGGTGCGAAGCGTTCTCGGCCCCACCGGCCAGCCCGTGCAATTTTCGCAGCAAGGGCTGGTGCTTGCCGTCTCGCTGCTGAATCCGCTGCCCGCGGGCACGCCTACGACCATCACCACGCAATACGCCGGCCTGCTGGAGACGGCGGACGGCAGCCCGGTGGAAGGTCTAAAGCTGGCGAATGTCGCTCCGGAAGGGTCGTATCTGCTCTACCCCGCCTGCTGGTTTCCGGTGAATGGCGCGGGCCTCGACCGTTTTTCAGCGACTCTGCGCATTACCGTGCCTCACGGCCAGACCGTGATCGCTTCGGGAGACGCTTCGGGGCCCGTGAACTCAGCCGCCGGGGACACTTACACTTTTCAGTATGCCCACGATTCCTTTCCCGGAACCGTGATTGCCGGTCCTTACGTTGCGCAGACTTCGATGGCGGGCGGCGTGAAACTAACGGTTTATATGAAGCAGGACGACGTGAAGTACGCTCCGTCTTACGCCGCGACGGCGGACAAGGTGCTCGCCTTTTACGCGGATAAATTCGGCGACCTGCCGGTCGATCACCTGAACCTGGTGGAAATCGATAATGACACGCTCGGCGGCTACTCGGGTCCGGGATTGGTGGCGCTTGCCGCGCGCGGATTTACGGCGCCGGTCGACGCCGATCTGCTCGCGCACGAAATCGCCCATCAGTGGTGGCCCTGCCTGGTGAGCCCGGCGACGCCCGATGACAGCTTCCTCAATGACGGGCTTTCCACTTATTCCGCCGCCCTGTTCATTCAAGCGACCGAGGGTGAAACAGCTTTTGAAGACCAGATGCAGACGGTCGCCATTGGCGCGCTCACGCACGAAAGCGTCTCGCCGATTGCGCGGGCGGGCACGCTTCAGCCCTTCAGCCCGGAGTACCAATCGGTGGTGTTTGACAAGGGCGCGATGGTGTTTCATATGCTCCGCTGGGTGATCAAAGACCCGGCGTTTTTTGCCGCGCTCAAGGCGATGGCGCATGATTACGCCTGGAAAACGATCACCACGGAGCAGTTTCAAAAGCTGGCGGAAGAGAGCAGCAAACAACGCCTGACCTATTTCTTCGCGCAATGGGTGGATTCCACCGGCGTGCCCCAATTCAAGCGGCAGTGGGCGATTTACAAAACGCAGACCGGCTACCAGGTGGTGGGCAAGATGCAGCAAGACCTCGACATCTTCCGGATGCCGATTGACGTGCGCGTCTATGCGGCCGGGCGCCCGCCCGTCAATCAGGTGGTGGAGATGGTGGGCACCACGGCGAACTTCACGATTGATACGCGGGGCCGGCCCCTTCAGGTGATGATCGATCCGGCGAGCGACATCCTGAAGTTCACGGAGAAAACCCGCATTCAGGTGGAGATGGCGCGCGCCGATCAGTTAGCGCAGGAGACGGAATATTTCGCCGCCATTGGACAGTACCGCAAAGTGCTTCAGGATAACCCCAACAATTCGCTGGCGCATTACCGCATCGGCGACATCCTCTTGACGCTGCACAACTACAATGCGGCGCTCGAATCTTTCCAGGACGCGCTCAATGGCGACCTTACCCCGAAGTGGGTTGAGGTTTGGAGCTATCTGAAAATCGGCGAGATTTTTGACGCCACCGGCCAGCGCGACCGCGCCCTCAACGAATATAACCGCGCCCTCCATACCAACGACAACACGCAGGGCGCCCTCACCCTAGCCAACGAATACATCAAAAAACCTTATAGCACGAAGCCAAACCAGACCGGCGCGTGAGATTAACGCGACGTATGAGATTAACGGTCTCCGGGAGGCGCGACCAGGGCCTGCCGCGCCATCGGCGCGCAAACCCTGCGCCTGCTGGCTATCGACTACTGAGGATTTGGCCCTTGCACGACCTGCACAAGGTCGCCCGGGCGAATCCACTTGGAGAACGCGGCTTCGACCTGCGCCGGCGTGAGCTCGACATAGTGCTCGGCGGCGCGCGTGGGCTCGTCCAACGGCAGGCCGAGATCGGTGCGCGCAATCCAACCGCCCGCAATGCTGCGCACGCTCGACTCAGCCAGCGGAATCCGCCGCAGCAGGAGGGCTTTGGTTTTGCGAAGCTCCTCGGAAGAGGCGGGCGAGGTTTGCATGTCTTTCAGGTCGCGCACAATGAGCGCACGCGCCTTCGAAACGTTGGGAGGATCGCAGCCGTAGGAAACCGTGTAGACGGTGCGGGTCTTTCCCGCCGCGAGAGAAGATCCGACATAGTAGACGAGGCCCGCGTTCTCGCGCAGGTCTTTGGAAAACCGGCTGGCATAAAAGCCGCCGCCGAGCACGTTGTTGCCAAGTTCCAGCGCGTAGTAGTCCGGGCTGAAGCGGTTGACGCCCAGCGTTTCGGCAAGCGTCACATTGTCCTGGACGCGGCTGGAGTCGGGCACGGTCGTGGCCGAGGGCGCGTTAGCGGGCACGGGCTGCAAGTCGGTTTCCGGCTTTGGTCCGGTGGCTTGCCACGCGCCGAAATATTTCTCGATCACCGCTTTCGCTTCAGCGGGCGTCACGTCGCCGGCAATAACGATGGTGGTGAGGTCGGGACGGAAGATGTGATGGTAGTAATCTTCGACATCAGTGAGATTGAGAGACGAAACGGTCTGTGGCGTGGCCTCGCGCAGGTTGGGATCGTCCTTCGGATAGAGTCCGAGGTCCACGGCGCGCCCAGCGAGGTAATCGGGGCTTTCGAGCTGCCCGGCGACGGCCTGCGCCATCTGGGGCTTTACAATCTGAAACGCCTGGGCGGGCAGCGCGGCGTGCAGTTCGTTATCCGCAAGCAACTCGACCCCGCGGTCGAAGTGGCTGGCGAGCACCGAGAGTGAAAAATCTGTTCCAGCCGACTCGTTGGCGCCGATCTGGTCTAAAGCCTTTTGATAGGCAATGCGGTCGAGCGTGGTGGTTCCGAAGGAAAAGAGCCGGTCGAGCACGCTGCTCACGCCTTCCTGGCTCTTTGGGGTTTCGAGGTCAGGTTCATTCTTAATGTGTCCGTAGACGCTGACCGTGTTGCTGATCGACAGCGGTTGCACGATCAGGCGGATGCCATTGGGCAGCGTGCTTACCTCTGGATGAAGCGTTGGAGCGGGAACGGCGAGCCTCTCAAGGGCCGCTTGCGCCCAGCCGGGAAGCGGAACGCTCTTGGCGTGTTCAGGAGCGAACGATTCCTGCCCGCCAAACGATTTCCTCGAGACGGGTTTGCCCGAAGGTTGCGGCGTGAGCACGGCGGTGATGGCGTTATCCAGCGTGAGATATTTCCGGGCGGCGCGGTTAACGTCCTCGACCGTGACTCGCTGCATGGCCTTGACGTCATCTTCGGGCGACTGGCGGCCTTCAATGGCCACGGCCTCGGACCAAGCCGCGGCGAGGCCCGAAACCGAGTTTTTCTGCAGTTCGACGCTTGCCAGTTCGTGCAGCTTGGCGGCCTCGACGAGATCGGGCGGAAAGCCGTTTTTCAGATCGCCGGTGATGATGTTCGTGATCTCGGTTGTCAATTCTGTTGCGTCCGCCCCTTTCGGATAAGCTGCCAGCGCAAATCCGAGGCCCGATTGCGGCAAGGCCTCAAACTGGAAACCCGCGAAGAGCGCCTTGCCTTGCGGCACCAGGGCGTAAAGCGTGCCGCGCTGGCTGCTCAACACGTCGGTTAAGACCTGAGTCGCGGCGTAGTCGGGATTGTCGGTGCCGGGCAGCCGGAACGAAACAATGGCGAGGCCATAGGGAAGGTCGCTCGTCAGATTCATGGTTTGCGCTTGAACCGGACTTAGATTGAATTCGGGACGCTTGGGCAGCGTCTTCGAGGGAATGGCGCTGAAAAGGCTTTTTACTTCGGACAAAGCCTGTTGCGGGTCAACGTCGCCCACCACAACCAGGATGGCATTATTGGGGGCGTACCATTGGTCGTAGAACTGCTTCAGATCCGCCGCCGTGGTTTTTTCGAACGAGGGGCGCGTGCCGAGACCCGGATTCGAGAGAGGCGTTCCCTTATACATGGCTTCAAGCAGCTTGATGTAGAACGAAAATACGGGATTCGAGTAATCTTGCGCGACTTCCTGCTCGATGGCGCCGCGCTCTTTTTCCCACTGCGCCTGGCTGTCATCCACGCCGCTCATGCGGATGGCCTCGATGTGCAAGGCCACGTCAAGGTCTTGGGACGGAACGGTATAGAAGTATTGCGTCACTGTTTGCTGCGTGTCGGCGTCAAACGAGCCGCCCATTTCGGCGGCAATATCCGACAGTTGGTCGACAGAAAGACTGGGACTGCCGCGAAACATCATGTGCTCCTGCGCATGGGCGGCGCCTGGAAACCCGGCGGGCGTTTCATTCGATCCTACGAGATAGTTGACCATCGTGGTGACAACCGGAGCAAGACGGTTGCGCACAATGACCACGCGCAAGCCATTCGAGAGCGTCGCGCGCAGAACGTCTTGCCCTGTAGGTTCTGCGGCGCGAAGCTGCGGCGCGAACCCGAAGCAGAAGAAAAATACAAGCAATGCTGCCAGCCGCGCGCTGCTCTGTGCGATGGAGCGATAGTTTAACGCCTGTGTTTTATATGAAATAGAGCTCAAGAGTCACCTCGATTGAAATGCGTTTGGTGGGACGGCGTCAGAGTCCGCGTGCCAATTGAATTTGTAGCGGTGGCCTCTGGCCGCCGGTCTTTACTAATAAAATCCGGCAGCCAGAGGCCGCCGCTACAGCCAATGATCGTCACCGACTTATGGCGCTCTGTATAAAACGGTACTTTATCATACGGAGAGGGCATTCGGTATGCGTTGAATATGCGGGCTATGGCGTCAGCCGCGAGAGCATTCGCGGAAAGGGTATGGTTTCGCGCACGTGTTCAAGGCCGCAAATCCAGGCGACGACACGCTCGATGCCCATGCCGAACCCGGCGTGCTGGAATGCGCCGTAGCGCCGCAGGTCGAGATACCACTCGAAGGCTTCGCGCGGAAGTTTGTGAGCGTCGATGCGCGCAAGGAGCAGGTCATAATCGGCGAGCCGTTCGCCGCCGCCAATGATCTCGCCATAACCTTCGGGCGCGAGCATGTCGACGCAGAGCGCAAGCTCAGGTCGGTTGGGATCGGGTGCCATGTAAAAAGCCTTGATTGCGGAGGGATAGTGCGTGACCAGCACGGGCCGGTCGAATTCATTGGAGAGAATGGTTTCATCCGTTCCGCCAAAATCACCGCCCCACTTGATCTCGCTGCCCTTTGACTGCAATATCGTAACCG
Source organism: Terriglobia bacterium (assembly GCA_035945515.1). Taxonomy (GTDB): domain Bacteria; phylum Acidobacteriota; class Terriglobia; order UBA7540; family UBA7540; genus RH2-MAG17b. The sequence continues at coordinate 14,977 of DASZAE010000107.1, read as the reverse complement.
CCTCATCGTAGCGGAGGCGGGGGAAGGGAAGCTTGGATTGGGCAAGTTTAGCTGTGTCGCGTTCGAGCGCCGCAAGCTCGGCGCGCCGGCGGGTGAGAACACGATCGATGATGGCTGCCACGAATTCTTCGCCGAGCTTGCATATCTCATCGAGTCCGGCAAAGGCGACTTCCGGCTCGATCATCCAGAACTCGGTGAGGTGCCTCCGCGTTTTCGATTTCTCGGCGCGGAAGACAGGTCCGAAGCAGTAGGTCTTGCCCACTGACGCGGCGGCGGCTTCGTTGTAGAGTTGCCCTGATTGCGTGAGGTAGGCTTTATCATCAAAATAGCCCACTTCGAACAGAGTCGTGGTGCCTTCGCACGCGGCGGGAGTAAAAATCGGCGTATCGACCAATGTAAAGCCGCGGTCGTCAAAAAAATCGCGCGCGGCCTTGATCACCTCATGCCGCACGCCAAGAATCGCGCGCTGGCGGCTCGAACGCAGCCAAAGGTGGCGGTGATCCATGAGGAATTCAACGCCGTGATCTTTGAGCGAAATGGGATAAGGATGGTCGGGCGGGACGCGCTGGAGGACTGTGGCGTTTGAGACATCAAGCTCATAGCCGCCCGGCGCGCGCTTGTCTTCGCGGACCTTGCCCTCGACCCGAAGCGAGGATTCCTGCGTGAGGCCGCGCACGCTTTCAAAGACCGCTGGGGGCACGGCAGACTTGACCACCACGCCCTGAACCAAGCCGCTGCCATCGCGGAGGATTGGGAAAAGAAGCTTGCCGCTCTCGCGCAGGTTGTAGAGCCACCCCTGGACTGCAACTTCTTCGCCTACGTGCTGCCCGAGATTGCGAATTTCGAGAAGAGGAATCAGAGAGTTTGTTCCTTTCTGAAAGGATTTTATGAGACTGCGCGAACGGCCTACGCTGCCGCCGCTCTATAGGCTATTCAATTTATGAATAACTTCTTGAATGCGGCTTAGCCCATCGAGTCCAGGGCCGTGCTCGTGCAGCTCGATTAACGCGACGAGAGCGCCCGGAAGCGCGCGCAGCGCGGCGATGGCCGCAGGCCAGTCAATCGTGCCCTCAAAAGGCATCAGATGCGAATCCTCTTGCTTGCGATTGTCGTGCAGGTGAGCGGTGGCGACGGATGATTTCAGGAGTTCAATCGCGGGGGGCGCTTCGCCCGTCAGATGGGCATGGCCTATGTCTAAACAGACCTTCACGTCAAGCCGGGTGTATTGGATAAATTCTTGCAGGCGCTCGGGCGTGCTAAGCGGGCCGGCTGTGTTTTCGAGCAGAATTGCGGCGCCGCGCTCTTTGGCGAAAATCCTCAAGTGCTCGAGCGAGGTAAAAGCCGCGTCGAATTTACGCAAGTCGTATTCATCCTCCGGGCGGCCTAAGTGCAGCACCAAATAGCGGAAAGGCAGCCGCTCAGCGATTTCAATGGCGCGCTTGATTTCATCCATCGCTTCGATGCGCAGGCGCTTTTCTGTGTATGAGGGCGAGATGGCGAGTCCGCCGGACCGCCCATTATCGAACCCGGCAAAGAGAGGCGCATGAACGGAGTTCAGCGTCAGGCTATTATCTTTGAACCACTGCGCTACGTCGCTCACGTGGTTCGCATCGTAGTAGTCGAGATGCTGACGCGCCGCAAAAATCTCAAACTGATTCACACCTGCTTTGCGGATGGAGTCGAGCACGTGCGGCGTGAGGCGCTGATTGGCGAGATGCCGTGTTGAAAGCCCGATCTCCATTAGTTGCCCACCGCCTCCCCGCTGCCGCGCGGATCGGCTGCGCCAAAGCGCCAGCCCGTTTTGGGATCAACCTCGATGGCTTCGCATTCGCCCATGCGGTCGACCCATTCGATTTTGTATCCCGCTGCGCGGAGTTTTTCGACAGTATCGGCGGAAAAACCATTTCGTTCAAGGAACACTTTGTCCGGCATCCATTGGTTATGGAAGCGCGGCTCCGTCACGGCGCGCAGAATGTCCATTTTATAGACGAGCGCGTTCAACATAACCTCAAGCACGGTGTTGATGATCGTGCCGCCGCCCGGCGCCCCCAGTACAAGGCGCGGCGCATTATTTTCGAGCACAAGGGTTGGCGTCATCGAGGAAAGCGGGCGCTTGTAGGGAGCAATGGCGTTGGCTTCGCCCTGAATCAGGCCAAACATATTCGGGGCGCCAGGCTTGCTTGTGAAATCGTCCATCTCGTCGTTGAGGAGGAAGCCCGCATGGTCAACCGTCACTCCGCTGCCATAGCCATTATTGAGCGTATAGGTGTTCGATACCGCGTCGCCCGCCGCGTCGACTACGGAGAAGTGCGTGGTGTTCGAGGATTCGTAGCCTGCGGGCTGGCCCGCTGCAACGGGGGCGTCAGGTTTTGAAGTCAGGATTTCCTGGCGGAGTTTGGCGGCATAGGCCGGGCTATCAAGCCCGCCGACGGGCACAGAAACGAAGTCTGCGTCTCCGAGGTAACGCGAGCGGTCAGCATAAGCGCGCCGCTGTGCTTCGATAATCAAGCGCATGGCATTGTAAGAATCGGGTTCGCCCAAATTGAGCGGATCGAGAATGTTCAACATTTCGATCAGAGCCACCCCTCCAGAGCTTGGTGGTGGAACGGTCAGGATCGTGTATCCGTGAAAGCGCCCCTGGAGCAGCGGCCGGAGATTGGCTTGATAATGAGCGAGATCGGCGAGCGTCATGATTCCGCCGAGCCGCGTTTCGGTTTCAACAATGTCCCGCGCGATATCGCCACGGTAGAACGCCGTGGGGCCGCGCCGGGCAATCTCCCGCAATGTGTGGGCAAGCTCAGGCTGCTTGAAAATATCTCCCGGTTGATACGGTTCCCCGCCGTGCAGGTAAATGGCGCGGGAGTTAGGAAACTTTGAGAGCAGAGGCTGATGATCGAGAAGCGACTGGCTGAGCCAATAACCGACAGGAAAACCTTTCCCCGCAATCCGTATCGCGGGAGCCATAACGCGCGCCAATCCCAGCTTGCCGTATTTTTGCTCTGCCAACGCAAGGCCTGCCACCGTTCCCGGCACGCCGACCGCGCGCGCGCCAACAATGCTGGCATCCGGGATGATGTTGCCATGCGAGTCCAGGTACATGCCGCGCGATGCCGCTCCCGGCGCTTCCTCGCGGTAATCGACGACTGTGGACCTGCCGCTGGCCATGCGGATCAGCATGAAGCCACCGCCGCCGATGTTTCCCGCAAATGGATAAGTCACCGCCAGCGTGAAACCCACGGCCACGGCGGCGTCCACGGCATTTCCGCCCTCGCGCAGAATTTCCACGCCGGCTTGGGAAGCGCGCGCCTCGCTCGACACGACCATGCCGTTGCGAGCGGCCATGGGTTCATCAGCAACTGCGGTGGGAAGTTGCCATAACATCAACGCTAGCACGACTAAAGCAACGCGCCACACGCCGCTGAAGCGGGCGGGGTAATGAAAGAGGCTTGCGCTCTGGGAATAAATGGAGAAACAGCGATAAGTTGGCAATTCGAAGCGCACCCGAGTGACTTTCCTTACATTCGGCCTGCGTTGTTGTGACGCTCAGCAGGCCAGACATGAACACTAGGGGAAAATTACTTGGCCGTCAAGCATGGCACAGGCGCTTGCCTATAGAGCCATAATGAAATGCGAGAGGAAGGCATCATGGCGGAAATCTACAAAAACTACATTGACGGAGAATGGATCGAATCAGCGTCAGGAAAAACGTTCGAGCGAGTGAACCCAGCGGATCACAGGGAAGCGGTGGGATTCTTCCAGGATTCGACCGTTGCCGACGTTGATCGTGCCATTGCGGCTGCGGCGCGCGCGTATCCGAAATGGCGGCTAATGCCTGCTCCGAAGCGCGGCGAATTGCTTTATCGGGTGGCGCAATCGCTCGAAAGGCGTAAGGAAGAGCTTGCCCAGCAAATGACGCGCGAAATGGGCAAAGTGCTGGCCGAGGCGCGTGGCGACGCGCAAGAAGCCATCGATATGACGTATTACATGGCCGGCGAGGGCCGCCGCCAGTTCGGGCAAACCACGCCTTCCGAACTTCCAAACAAATACTGCATGACCCAGCGCGTTCCGCTCGGCGTATGCGCGTTGATTACGCCTTGGAATTTCTCTCTTGCAATACCCGCCTGGAAATCGATGCCCGCGTTGATTTGTGGAAACACGGCAGTGATGAAACCTTCGCCCGAGTCGCCACGCTCCATGCTGAGTTTAATGGAGATTTTTGCGGAAGCCGGCATTCCCCCTGGAGTGGTGAACTGCGTCACCGGAAGTTCGGCAGAACTGGGCGCTGCGCTTGCAGCACACGGTGACGTCCGCGCGGTCTCCTTCACAGGCTCCTCAGCGGTGGGCCGCGAGGTGGCCAAGGCTTGTGCGGACTCTTTCAAGCACGTGACGCTCGAGATGGGCGGCAAGAATGCGATCCTGGTGATGGAAGACGCCAATCTTGACCTCGCCGTCGACGGCGCCCTTTGGGGTGGTTTTGGCACGAGCGGCCAGCGATGCACTGCCGCCAGCCGGGTTGTGGTGGACAAAAGAGTTTATAAAACGTTTACGGAAAAGTTCGTTGAGCGCGCCCATTCCCTGAAAGTGGGTAACGGCCTTGATCCTTCGGTGCAAGTTGGTCCTGTGATCAATGCGCGACAGCTCGACCGGATTGAAGAATACGTCCGTATTGGGAAGGAGGAAGGCGCGAGGCTGCTGTGCGGCGGCGGGCGCGTCACGGGTGGGGATTGCGCGCGCGGATGGTTCTATGCGCCCACGATTTTTGGCGATTGCCATGCCAGCATGAGAATTGCAAAAGAAGAAATCTTTGGGCCGGTCGTGGCTGTTATTCCATGCAACGGGATTGAGGAGGCTATCCAGATTGGCAACAGCGTGGATTACGGGCTTTCCTCGGCGATTTACACCCAAGACGTGAACAAGGCGTTCCGCGCCATGAGGGATATGGAAACGGGCATCTTTTACGTGAACGCCTCCACCATCGGCGCCGAAACTCACTTGCCTTTTGGCGGGGTCAAGCAAACTGGAAACGGCCACCGCGAAGCCGCGCTTGCGGCGCTCGATTTTTACTCCGAATGGAAATCAATTTACATCGACTTCAGCGGCAAGCTCCAGCGCGCGCAGATCGATACCTAGCCACCGGCACAAAGACGCAGCGGCGGCTTCAGCACCATTGGCGTTATTGAGTTTCTCCGGTTCCAGGGGTGTAGCATCGCAGTTGCGGCTTTTGAATTCATCACAAGTCCTGCCACCGGGGCTTGCGCTTTTCGAGAAATGCGCTCAGCCCTTCGTGAAAATCCCGAGTGGCTCGAAGCCGCGCGCTCATCTGCATTGCCATTTCCAGTTCGCGATCGAGTTCGTTCTGGAAAAAATTACCGATTAGCCCCTTGGTGTAACGGAGGCTCGTAGGGCTTACCGCAATCATCTGCGCGGCGATTTCCCGCGCCCGGTCAAGTAATTTTCCGCCCCCGACGATTTCGTTCACAAGGCCTATCTGCCGCGCTTCCTCCGCTTCGATGATCCGGCCTGTCAGGAGTAGATCGCGCGCGCGCTTCTCGCCGATCTGGCGAATCAGAAAAGCAGCAACGAACGCGGGCATGAACCCAACCCGCACTTCGGTGTAGCCGAACTTTGCTTCTGGGGCGGCCAGTGTAATGTCGGCGAGCGTTGCAATGCCACAGCCGCCCGCTACAGCATGGCCGTTGACAGCCGCAATCATGGGTTTGGAAAACGTGTAAATGTGGCGGAAAAGCGCAACAATACGTCGCGAATCGGCAAGCACTTTCGGGTCGGGTGTGGCGTTTTGGAGTAGATTTAACGACCCAGACGGTTCCGATGGCGCAGAACTCATTTGCTTGAGCACCGAAAGGTCCATTCCCGCGCAAAACGCCTTTCCCGCTCCGGTCACAATGAGCACGCGCGCTGCACCCGCCTCAACTTCGCGCAAGGCGGCGTGAAACTCATCCATCATTTCGTGCGTGAGCGCATTCAATTTCTCAGGACGGTTCAACGTGAGTAATGCAAGCTCGGCATCCTGCTCGAGAGTCAGTGTTTGGTAAGCCATGTGCTGATCTTTAAATTGAGATATCTGAAATTACAAATTTGAAGTTTGCCGGGATCACGCGTACATTTTTCGCAGCGCCTGGGTGATTTCAACGGCGGAGAGCATCGCCCACGGTTCAATGCTGGTCGCCGCGCCCTTTGCTGCGAGCGCCGGGACGGCCACTTCAGTCGGAATGTTTCCGACGAGATGGTCGCCCGCAAAAGGACATCCACCTAGTCCCGTGAGCGCGCCGTCGAAGCGCCTGCAACCCGCTTCATAGGCAGCCAAAACTTTTTCAGCCGCGGTCTCGGGGCGGCCATGCAAGTGGGCGCCCAGCTCAACTCCCTCCGCGACCTGTTGGACCTGCCGGTACACGTTCGCCACCTCTTCGGGAGTCGCTATGCCCACGGTATCCGCGAGTGAGATGGCCTTAACTCCTACGGTCTTCAACCATTCCACCGTCCCCGCAGTCACCTCGGCGCTCCACGGCTCACCGAAGGAATTGCCAAAAGCCATTGAGATGTAAACCACTAGATTGAGGCCTCGCGCAAGCGCGGCTTGATGAATTTTCTTGACCAGATCTCTCGATTCCGACTGTGACATATTTGCATTCTGCCGCCGGAAATTGGCGGAGACAGAGTAGGGATAGCCCAGGGTCGTAACGCCGGGTACATTGAGCGCGCGCGCGAGGCCTTCGCCGTTCACAATGATGCCAATAATCTCGACACTCCGGGAGAGGTCGTTTGGCGGATGTTCAGAACGGTCATGGCCATTGGCGCGAGGAGCAGGCGGAGACAACACGCCGGCCGACTGAAGCTCGGCAAGGACGCTCTCGCTGTCCGCCATCTGCGGCACGCGTTTGGGAGAAACGAAGCTGACGGCGTCAATGTGCTTGAATCCTAATTCAATAAGTTTACGGAGATATGCCACCTTACCTTCGGTGGGAATGACTTTTTGCAATCCTTGCCACGCGTCGCGCGTGCATTCGACGATTTTGACGGTTTCCATGCCATCCCCTGCGTTACATAGCTTTCAAAGTTCCACTTGTTTACGTCTGCAACACGCCCGTCTTAAACTCAGGCACGCGCGGACTCAGCGCAGCGGCTTCAAGCGCCCAGATCAGCGCCCTGCGGGTTTCCGCCGGATCGATGATGGCGTCAACCCAAAGCCGCGCCGCTGCGTAGCGCGGGTCAGTTTGGCGCTCGTACGTGAGCCGGATAGATTCAAATAGCTCCTTCTTTTCATCTTCGTTGAGCTTTTTACCTTCGCGCTCAAGCTGCCGGATGCGGATTTCAACCAGTGTGGACGCGGCTGACGCGCCGCTCATCACGGCGTACCGCGCGGTAGGCCAGGCAAAGATGAATCGCGGGTCATATGCTTTGCCGCACATGGCGTAATGGCCCGCGCCGAAGCTCCCTCCGCAGATCACGGTGATCTTCGGCACTACGCTGTTGGAGACGGCGTTCACCATTTTGGCTCCAGCGCGGATGATGCCGCTCCACTCCGCTTCCTTACCCACCATAAACCCGTTCACGTCGTGCAGAAAAACCAGCGGAACTAGATTCTGATTGCAATCCATGATGAAGCGGGCGGCTTTTTCCGCCGACGCGGTGTAAATTACCCCGCCAAATTCCATCCTTTTTTCGCCAGTGCCGGGCGCGACCGTTTGCGCGTGTTTTTTCTGATTGGCCACGATGCCCACCGCCCAGCCGCCAACGCGCGCGTAGCCGCAAAGAAGGGTCTCACCGTATTCGGCGCGATATTCCTCGAAAGCCGAGCTGTCGGCGATACGTGCAATGATCTCCCGCATATCGTAGGGATGGTCTCGGGAGTAAATACCGTAGATTTCCCTGGCGGAGTAAGCGGGCGGCTCTGCCGGCCGGTGATTAAACGGCGCTCCTGGGCGCTCGCCCATCTTCTCAACCAGGGCGCGAATGCGGCGGATGCAGTGTTCGTCGTCTGGCTCGCGGAAGTCAACCGTCCCGCTGATTTGCGCGTGCATTTTGGCTCCGCCCAATTCTTCCGCCGAAGTGCGCTGGCCAATCGCCGCCTGCACTAGAGCAGGGCCAGCAAGAAAAAGCCCGCTTCCTTCCGTCATTAAAATGTGATCGCACATCACCGGAAGGTAAGCGCCTCCGGCCACGCACATCCCCATGATGGCGGTAATTTGCGGAATGCCCTGCGCGCTCATCACTGCGTTATTGCGGAAAACACGCCCAAAATCGTCGGTGTCTGGAAAAACGTCTTCCTGAAGCGGTAGAAAGATGCCGGAGGAATCTACCAGGTAGATGGCAGGGATACAGTTCTCCATCGCGATGTTTTGCGCGCGGATCACTTTCTTGGCGGTGAGGGGAAAGAACGCGCCCGCCTTCACCGTGGCATCGTTGGCGACGATCATGACGAGCCGGCCTTGGACTCGCCCAAGTCCGGCAATGACTCCTGCCGACGGCGCGCCGCCCCACTCTTCATACATTCCGTATGCCGCGTAAACACCTAGCTCAAAGAACTCGGACTCCGGGTCAATCAATTGCGCGATCCGCTCTCTAGCCGTCAAGCGATTTTTCTTATGTTGCGACTCGATAGCACGCTCGCCGCCGCCCCCGCGCAACGCCTCTTCTTGGTTTTTAATTTCGATCATGAGGTCTGCCATATAGCGTGTGTTGCCGGCAAATGCCTCTGAGCTTGGATCAATTTGGGTCGGAATTCGGTCAGGCGGCAATTAATGGTCCTCTCTCAATGAATAGGGCGCGGGTTCCAGTTTTAGCAAATAATCCGGTCGTCTGGCGTAGTGCGCCGGGGGACGTTGCCCAACTCGTCCATCTGAAATTAACAGTTTACACTACGCTGCGTTCGGCCTCTCGTTACTTGCTCCTCGTCCGCTGTTCCGGCAAGCAAGGCTCGAAGTCCTCCAGGATGGCGCGCGCTACGGTGAGGGGTTTCGGATCACGGCGGCCGCCCTGTTGGTTATACTCCGCTTGAACGCCGGCCCAGCGGTCGTAGAGTTGGGTATGAATCTGAACTAAATCAGAGTCGATGATTTCCTCCCCCGGCTTGAAGTTCAGCTCGCAGGCAAAAATCCGGTCGGGTTTCTGAGGACTATAAAGCGGAATGCCATATTTGCGGCAGATCATCGGTCGATGGTCGTAGATTGAGCACGCTCCATCTTCAAGCGCGGGGCAGGGAAGGCGCAATCCGGGTGGCGGCAGCGACCCCCAAGCATCGGGAACGTTGCGGCTAGCCAGCAGCTTCTCGCGCTGAGCGAGATATTTGCGGGCGCGCGCGCGCATTTCCGATTGGCGGTTTGGAGGAAGTTCTTTGATGGTGGAAGAAATATAAGCTGCTTCAACTTCTGTAATTTGAAACATCTGGCTGCAACAATCGCAGCAACCTTTGCCACAATGAATCTTATCGCCGTGGAGCTTCCGGTTGCGTTCAAACTCCGCAGCCCACCTGGCAGCTACCTGGAGGTATCTCTCGTATTCGTTCACGCTAATCTTCCTCGCTGCGCCTGCCGATAGATAATAACGCCTATTCGTTAGGAGTGAGCAGCTTTCGCGGACGGCTACGGGCGCGATCATGAAGTTTCCCCCAAAAGACGCGCAAAAGAATTCCGAAAGCCTGGAATCTCCGTGAAATTTCACAGATTACCCTTCTATTTTCTGCAATTTTATTGTAAGCAATTAATTATTCAATAATGGACTTGACAAACAAGTAAATAACTAGTAGAAACAATAACGAACTTCATTACAGCCAGAGTTAATTGATCTGAACAGGTTTTGATTTTGCCACGGGAGAAAGGTCGAGAGGATGGGATGGCGCAGTACCGGGAGGTCATGAACGTTCGTGAGGCGTCTCAGTACCTGGGTGTATCGAAGGAGACGCTTTACAAATATTTGACCAAACAAAGCATTCCCGCCTTCAAGCTGGGCAGCCGGTGGCGATTGAAGAAAAACGTGCTGGACCGCTGGATGGAAAAGCAAAGCCGTCATAAGCCGGGCCGCGCGGCGCGCCGGTCGGCGGCAAATTGAGGCTCTCAATGTTCGCGTCCTTGAGGAAGAAGTCGACGGGGTTGGTTGGGCTGGATATCGGGTCGAGTTCCGTGAAAGCGGTTGAATTGCGGCAAAAAAGCGACGGCTACGAGCTTGTAAGCCTGGCGCTCGACCGCCTTAGCCAGGACACCATTGTGGACGGGGCGATTATGGATTCGCTCTCGGTATCGGCGGCCATTGAAAAGATTTTTTCGGAGAACAAGATCACATCCGGCCGGGTGGCCACTTCGGTTTCAGGCAATGCGGTGATCGTGAAACGGCTCACCGTGAATGCGGCCACGCAGGAGGAACTCGAAGCCGCGGTGCAGCGCGAAGCCACGCAGAGCATTCGCTTTGACCTGGGCGAGGTCAATATCAATTACTACGTGCTCGGCCCCGCTGCGACGGGGACGGGCCTCGACGTTCTTCTGCTTGCGGTGAAGCGGGAAAAAATGCAGAGCCACGCTAACGTTTTGAGCCAGGCGAATAAGACGCCCGTGGTGCTCGATATCGACGCCTTTGCCCTGCAGAATGCGTTTGAACTGAGCTATGATCCCCCGCCTGACCAGACGATTGCCCTGCTCAACATCGGCGCCAGCATTATGAACATTAACATTACGCGCGGCGGGATGCCCCTCTTTACCCGCGACGTCTCCGTAGGCGGGAATCAATACACAGATATTTTGCAAAAGGAACTCAATCTGAGCTTTGACGACGCCGAAAAGCTGAAGATGGGGCAGCCCCTGGCACAGGTGCCTCCCGATTCTGAAGCGCCCCATCTGCGCTCGATCTCAGAACTCCTGCTGCTCGAAATCCAGAAAACGTTTGATTACTTCCGGCACACAACTTCTTCGGACCCCATTCAGGCGATTTATCTGGCGGGAGGAACGGCGCGCGTAAAGGGCCTGCCGGATTTGCTCAAGGCGGAGTTCAGCGTGCCGGTCGAGATTATCGACCCCTTCCGGAAGATCCACGTAAATCCAGGGAAATTTGATCCCTCGTTTGTCAGTGACGCCGCCCCGCGCATGACCATAGCCGTGGGACTGGCGTTGAGAGGATTTGACGCCGCATGATTCGCATCAACCTCATTCAAGCTCCCGAAAGGGAGGCGGTAGCGAAGTCCGAGACGTCTGAAGCTCTCCAGGGGCGGAAGGAATTCTTTCCCCTGCTTGCCCTGGTGGTTTGCTTTGCGGTGGTCGGATTGCTTTATTGGACCTCGAGCCATCGCATCGAAACCCTCAACCTGCAGCTTGTGGTGGAGCAGCGGGAGGCGTCACGTCTGGCGGCGGTCGAGGCGCAGAACCGGGGGTACCAGTCGCAGCTTGATGAAATCAACCAGCACATCAATGTGATCCGGACCTTGGAAAAAAGCCGCACTGGACCGCGCGATTTCATGACCTTGCTGGGCGACGCGGCGAACCGGGTGAACGGCGTCTATCTGATTTCGGTCAACGCCCAGACCGATCACATTGCAATCCACGGGCAATCCGACAGCGCGGATGCTTTGGCGGGTTTTATCGCCGCCCTCAAGAGCATCGGCTCATTCAGCGACGTGGAGTTGCAGCAATTTTTCGAAGATGACCAAAACGCACGGGTCAGCTTCAAGTTCGACCTGGACTGCTTCTACAAACCTCCTGTAGAAATGGCCGCCTCAACTCTGCCGGTCCCCCCCTCCGGCAATACGGGGCGGTCTCCAGGTCGTTAAATTTTTGAAAGAGAACGCTTATGGCTTCAAGAAAGTTTAGCGATCTCACTCCGAAGCAACAGGGCCTCATCCTGGCGCTGCTGCCGATCGTGCTGGCCTTCGTAGTGTTCTATAACTTTGTCTCGCCTCTGAGTAAGCAGGCGTCACAGCTCCAGACACAAGTCACGGCGCTGCACCAACAGAACATGAGAGGGCGAATGCTCGAGATGCGGCGCGCTGAACTGCGCAAGAAAATCGCGCAGGCTCAGAATGACCTTGCCGCGCTACGTGAAATCGTTCCGGACGAGCCCGCCGAAGATCAGTTTGTCACCATGCTTTACAGCACGGCTAAAGCTTCCTCGGTATACATCCGCGTGGTGCAAGCCTCCCCTCCGGTAAGGCAAACCTATTTCGCCGAGATGCCGTTTCAAGTGCATTTGGACGGCACGTACTACGGCATGTTGAGCTTCTTCGCGCATCTGGCGGGCAGCCCCAGGATCGTGAATGTAGCGGGCCTTTCGCTTTCGTCGCCTGCTGCTTCGGGCGGCGGAAGAGGTTCGTACAAGCCCGGGGCCCAAGAAACGTTAGCCGCCAATTGCGTGCTGACCACGTTTTATAACACACCGCTCCTGGTTTCTTCACCGAAAAAGCCGGGCAGATAGTGGGCAGGTGGCGTCATGAGGAATCAAGTTACCTTCAGGATGGCATTCTACGCTTTCGGCGCAGTGTTCGTGTTGGCCTGCTGCGCCGCCGGGGCTGAGCCAACCACCAAGTCCGCGGCGCCGCTTTTACGCAAGGCTGCTCCTGTGAGTCAAGCCATGAGAGCCGGCGATCACGGTCTGCTACCTGCTTCAGAAACACTACCGGAAGATGATCCATCTGCTCGCGGCGATTTGGCGCCTTCCGCCGGGCGCCGCGATCCATTTAAGCTTCCTCCGCCTACGGACGGCTCCGAGGGCGGCATGATGCTTTCCTCGCATCGCCCTCCGGGAGTTCACGGCCTGCTGGTGAGTGATCTCACGCTCGACGGCATTGTATCTGAAAATTCGGGCCACGACATGATCGCCGTCGTAACGAATAGCACCGGCCGGGCTTACTTTCTGCGCGAAAACGAGCAACTTTTTGACGGCAGGTTGACCAAGATTACTTCGCAAGCGGCTTATTTTATGGAGACGATTCGAGACCGAAAAGGCCATGAGAGCGTCCAGCAGGTTGTGAAGTGGCTGAATTTGAAACCGGGAGACGCACAATGAGAGGAAATTCGATACCGGCGCTGCTATTGATGGCTTGCTTTTTTCTGGCGACCGCGCTGACGCCGGTGGGCCAACGCGCGGCCACAAGCCGTTTAGCGACGCACCCATTCAGCCCTTCCGCGGATACGTCCGGCCGGACTTCTTGGGCTTTGAATGCCGGCGCGGCGGTTCCAGTGAATTTGGGCCTGGTGGCGGTCGCTCAAGCGGCAAGGATCACGCAGGTCTCCGTTCTTCCGGGTGAAAACGGAGAGACCATCGTTGATGTCGGCACTACAGGGCCGGTTGATTTCAAACCTTTCCGGCTCAAGAACCCAGTGCGGCTGGTGGTAGACCTCCAAAAAACCGAGACGGGCCACGCGCAGGAAATTAGCGCGCCTCGGTCAAACGTCTTAAAAGACGTCCGCGTGGCACAATTCAGCGTTCAACCTTCGATGGTCACGCGCGTGGTGGCCGATCTTGACGCAAATACGCCCTCGATCGTTCAAGCCAGCCCGCACGGCGTGCGCATTCAGCTTCAGGGGCAGTTGGCGGAGACGAGCGCCGGCCACGCCACAGCGGCTTCCCTGCAGACGGGCGCTGCTCACACAGCGGCGCCGGGACGCATTGAGACAGCGATGGCCAAACCCCCGGCAGCCCCGCAGCCCTTGCGGTCGGCCGCTCCCGCGATGGTTGATTTATCCCGGCCGGTTAAGGTCGATTGGGATGCAACGAGGCCTGGTGGAACTCCCGCGGCGACGGTCCAAGAGCGGGCGCATGTTGCCCAATCAGCCGGAGTGAAGGCACCCCGCTCCACGCTACCAACGCCGAGGCCCGCAATGGCGCAGGTGGCCGAAGCGGAAGCCATGCCTCCCCAGGTGCAAGAGGCCCTGCGCGCGGCGCAAATCGCAGCGGGGACTACTGACACCCCGCCCCAGGCGCTTGAAAGCCAAATCCTTTCGACTCCTTCGGTGCAACAAGCGGCCCCGGTCTATACCGGAAAGCTGATTTCGCTCGACCTGAAGGATGTGGATATCCGTGATTTCTTCCGTTTGATCCATCAGGTGAGCGGCTTAAACATTGTCGTGGATTCGGGAATCACGGGTAGAGTCACCCTGGTGCTGGATGATGTGCCATGGGATCAGGCGCTGGACTTGGTGCTGAAGAACAATGACCTCGGCAAAGTGTTTGAGGGCAACGTCCTGCGCATCGCGAGGGTGCAGACTCTCACAGCGGAGGCAGAATCGCAATCGACGCTACGCGCGGCAAAGATGCAGTCCGAACCGCTGGTCACAATCTTCCGGCGTCTCAAGTATGCTCATGCGTCCGACCAGAAGCCCTCGATGACCGGCGGCGGCGCGGGAGGGGCAGGAGGGGGCGGTGGCGGAGGCGGCGGCATGGGGGGTAGCATGACGTCGATCCCAGGGATTGCCACAATTCTCAAGGGTTTTCAGAAAGGGACCGTGCTGAGCGACCGGGGAAGCATCGTCGAGGATCCGCGCGATAATGCGATTATCATCACGGATGTGCCCTCTCAGATCCCGGTGATTGAGTCGGTGATCAACAAGCTTGATACAAAAGCCAAGCAGGTCTCGATTCAAGTGCGGGTGATCCTGGCTAACGCAAACTTCAGCCGCACGCTTTCGAGCGTGCTCGCCTCCGCATATCGCAACCGGTCAGGAACTACGAACTCCGCAGGCGGCACAGGCCAGGGCATTACAGGCTCGGCGGCCACGGCATCGCCCTTGCCGCCGCTCAATGCGATTACCCAACCGAGCTCGGTCAGCGCGACCGGATTTGGGGCGTTTGCAATTAGCAACGCCGGAGCGCGGTACGCGATCAATGCAGCGATCACTGCTGCCGAAGAGCATGATCAGGCGCGGACCATCTCGCGCCCCACGATCGTGACTCAGGATAACGTGCTGGGCGAGGTGCAGCAAGGCGTTCAGGTTCCCGTGCAGACGAACATCAATAACACCATCACTGTTCAGTATGTGAA
>DASZAE010000106.1:0-4145 GCA_035945515.1 Terriglobia bacterium | reverse complement strand
CGCTTTCACCCTCAACCAGGATGGGGAGGTCTGTTCCGGCCAGCTTCTCCATTTCTGAACGAATTTCCTGCATCATCCCCGTAACTCCGAAGATGACCTGGTCGGGTGGCAACTCAGCCATGAAACCTCTCCTCAGAACAGTCTCGCTGCTTGGCTATATACACTTCAACATTCCTATACATAAAGAATTAATAAGCACTTAAAATGCCAAAAAAGCGATCCACGGTTCGACCCGGGGTCGCAGCACCCCCCAGCCATCCAGCAAGCAAGGGTAAGTAGTTATAATTAAAGATAATAGTATTTTAAGCATTAAAATTATGGCGTCTAAAATTGCCGTTTGCCCATTGCGCTTTTTGTAGGGATTCAACGGCAGGAAGAGAGAAGATTTTCCACTCTTGAGCGTCATTTTTTCATTCTGACCGCGGTTTTAACAGGAGCCTCTGACACCGTTCTCCAAAGGAGGCACGCATAGTGCAGCGGTTTGAAAACAAAATTCTGAGCTACATTGATTTCGACGCGTTGATTTTGAGGAATCCAAGGTTGGGTTCATAAGACAGTCGACAAATAAACGACTACCCTATTTTAAGCTTTATTATTAACCTTATTGGGACTACCATAAGCTCAAGACGGGCAATATATATGTAATCAGGCCGGGACGCCGGTGCTTTAGAGATTGAATCATTGAGTAGTTGAATCGTAGAGGTGCGGAGGTTCGATGAAAAAATTCCTCTCGTATTGCCTGCTTCCGGTGTTTCTGGCCTTATGCGCGGGCGCATTCTGCGGCGCCCAAACATCCTCCGCCCAGTTGCTGAAGGAAACCAAGAGGCAGCAAAAAATTCAGCGAAAACAATTGCAACTGCAAGAAAAAATCTGGAAACGGTCGTTTCACGGGCAGCACATCCCTCGCGCCGAGCAACTGCAGGAAAAGCACCAACTACAGCGCAGTATGCGGAACCTCAAGATGCAGCAGAAAGATCAATTGCAAGCGATGAAGGATCAGCAGCGGTTGATGAAATATCGAAGCACGCATTCATTATATTAAGCCCCCCACTCACCAGCGGACGCGCCACACTGCGGCGGTTTCTGGCCGCGGGCTTTTAATAGTAAAGACCGGCGGCCAGAGGCCGCCGCTACAGCACAAGGCCGCCGCCGATCGATTATCTCCACCCTCATTCTAACTCTCACACAACGCCGTTTTTTGATAGAATCAGAATTAGCTGAGGCGGCTCCTATGAACAGACTGAGCCTAATGCTCGCTCTGACCTTGGTTGCGGCGCCGGTTTTGCTTGCCCAGAAGAACACGCAGCAACCGCAATCCTCACAGAATTCCCAACAACAGGAGCAGCCCCCAACGCTCGGTCCCGAGACGGGGCCGAAGCGGCCAACCCTAGGTCCCTCACTCGGAGGACCTTTGACCTCCACCACGCTGAACGCGGCGGCGCTGCGGCGCGTGCGAACGGTTTACATCGGGATGATAGACAACAAGCTCAACCTCGACCTGATCAATGACTTCGCCAAAGCCGGACCTTTCCGCGTGGTGGCAAACCGGAACGCTGCTGATGCCGTTCTTCAAGGCACCTGCTTTGACTCGGCGCATCTCAGGGAAGTACACTCAGAGGTTTTCCTGACCGGGAAAAATGGCAAATCAATCTGGCAGGATGTGATTCACCAGCCCTACCACCCGCCCTCGCTGCCCCAGGCGGTCTCGGAGACCGCAAACCTCATTGTGACCCACTTGCGCCAGAGCCTGCTTCAGCCGGGCCACTGATAGACTCAGGCAACAAATTTACAGACCGCTTGCATAAAGCCTGCGCCACGCTGTCATAATGAAACACAATACGATTTCAAGACGGCGCTGCAGGAAAGACGCGCTGTGAGACGAGGAAAATGGCATTGCTAACTTTTCACAAGGTTCTGTCGGGTTGCGAAACAGGGGATGCCGCAGCGTGGCGCGCGTTTCTGACCGATTACACGCCTCTCATTCATCAGCTCACGCGCATTTACCTGCCGGGCGCCGCGCATCCCGAGCAACTGTGGAAGGAAACTCTACTTGACTTGAGCCGCGACCATTTCAACGCGCTGCGTGGTTTTGAACATCAATCAGAGCGCGAGTTTCTCCTGGACCTGAGAATGTTCTATCTGCGAAAGAGCCAGCCGGCGCTCGACCCGGACCTCGACCGCAAGGATTTTCCAGAGCCAACGCCGCCGGGCATTGCGGAAGTTTTGAAAGGCGCGCCGCTAGTCCATCAGGAAGTGCTATTTCTGAAACTCGCCGGATATTCCGATGCGACCCTGGAAAAGATTTTCAGGCTCACGCCGTCTGTCGCGCAAACCAGCCTTGAGCGGCTGAAGGCAACCTATTCCAATGCCCTCGGCAATCAAACGGACGAGGGATTGCGCCCCGCCGCGTGGCTGAAAATGCTTGGCGAGCTGTGGGCGGCAAAAACCGAAAAGTGCCCCTCGGCGCGGCTCTTTATCCGCGTGCATGAAGGACAAATCGGATGGCAGGAGAAGGACCCCGCCGAAAAACACGTTAGCGAGTGTTTAACTTGCCTTGAATGCTGGACCGCGCTCAGAGAACTTGCATACTGGCGGTGGGCCGCAGCCGCCTCGCCGGTCGCGCAGGTGGAAGGCCTGCTGGCTATGCTTCCGGTGAGTGAAGCGGCGGCAGGCAAAAAACAGAAGTCAATGATGAGCCGCTTGTTTGGGTCATAACTTGGATTATTCATGAAGCTACTGCCATTGTCGGGGGGCGGGGTTTCAACCCCGCCGAAAATACGGCCCTTTCCCGCTTTCGCGTTTCGCGCCACGGGCGGCTTGCTCGAGCAAGCCGCCCGTGGCGCGAAACGAAGGTAATTCACTTAAGCGCCTGTAATGGCGCGGTTAAAACCGCGCCCTCCTGGTTGCCAAGTCACGCTTTGTGAATAAATCGGGCTAGTGCTCGTCACTCATCACCTGTCACTGCATTTCAGACTATTGGTAAATCAGGCGTGATAATAAAGCGCAGCTTTTGATGCGCGGCGCGCAGCGCATTCTCTGCAAACTGCGGGGTGTCACCGCGCGCGAAGATAAAGCCCGGATAACTACAACCTTCGGGAAAAGGGATCAGGCGCATGGACGGCTTTGCCGTGATCACCACGTCCTCAATTCCGGGTGTCACCCGCGCTTCGTCCAATCCTTCAGTTCCCTGGTAAACGCCGCCTTTTTCGATGGGGATCATCATCACGCCAGCCGCTTGAGGTTCGCGGCAGACGGGTTGGACCTCCAATCCCAAAGCCAGAGCGATGACCAGTTTTTCAAGCGGGATTGCACCGCCCAGCGACGGCGATTCCATGCGCAGCGCCCGCGCGCACAGACCGCCAATGCTTCGCGCCGCCACTTCGAGCGGCCAGACGCCCTTTGAATTGACGCGCAACTCTGCGTGAAAAGGTCCGTGAAACAAGCCCAGAGCTTGAATGGCGCGGTAGACGGTCTGGGCCACCTGCTCTTGAGTTTCGCGCGGCAGACGGCTGGGCGTGACGTAAATCGTCTCCTCAAAATAAGGGCCTTCCAACGGGTCGGGCTTGTCAAAGATGGCGAGAATCGTCATGGCGCCGCGCTCCACAAACCCTTCCACGGCGATTTCCGTTCCCTCAATGTAGCTTTCCACCTGGAGATGCGAAGCCGCTTCCTCGCGCATCACCTGCACGTCGGGCGAGCGCAGCAGCGCCCGGATGCGCTCGAAGCTGCGAATGAATTCCTCTGTGTTATTGGCGCGGATGACGCCCCGGCTGCCGGAAAGCGCAAGCGGCTTAATCACGCACGGAAACTCCACGTCCGTGATGCGCCGCGGGTCTTCGGTCAGAGGGTAGCGCCGGAATTGCGGAATGTTCAGTCCGGCATCACGCAGACGCTCGCGCGAGCGGAACTTATCGCGGCAAATATCCGCCGCTTCGGGAGGGTGGGCGTTGAGGCCGAGCATCCGGCAAGCGCGCGCCGCCGTGGAGACGGTGCGGTCGCCTAAGGGCACAATGGCATCGAGGGGATTCAAGCGCGCGTATTCGGCAACCCGCTGCGCTGACTCTTCCGGGTTTTCAAAGCGCAGCGCCAAAGCGCCATCGCGCCAGGGATCGTCGAGCACGTGGCAACGGTCGCTTCCAAACGCG
>DASZAE010000105.1:0-13685 GCA_035945515.1 Terriglobia bacterium | reverse complement strand
TCCAAGCGCCATGGATATTCCCATTCTGTTTGTTTGCCTGCCGATTCAGTTCCGCTTCGTCGCCAAGCGGTCGCTGTTTGACGTGCCGTTTTTGGGCTGGCATCTGTGGCGCTCCGGACATATTCCCGTCGAGCGCGACCGCCCGCACAAGGCCGTGAAAAGCTTGGATAAAGCCGCAGACAGAATCCGGGCTGGCTGCCCCGTGGTGCTCTTCGCGGAGGGCCACCGGCAGAGGGACGGGAGTCTGGGACCTTTCAAGCGCGGCTCATTTTACCTAGCCATTAAATCCGGCGTGCCGGTTGTCCCGGTGACCATCAATGGAAGCCGCATGGTACTAAAGCCAGACTCCGCCATCGTGCGGCCAGGCACAGTTGAGATCATATTTCATCCTCCTATTCCCACTGCTGGCCTGACATTGGAGGATGTTGAATCGCTCTCCAGCGGCGTCCGCGACCAAGTGCTTTCGAGCTTCCGGCCAGGCCCGAATTAGCGGGGTAGTGGCGCACAATCAGCGCCTTTCTGACCCCGGCAACCTCTCGTTTAACCGGGCGGAATATCGTAAGTGTTCAGGCACACAATCAAGCCGTGCTCAGCATCATACAGAAAGGAGGTGGCGGGACCCCCGATATGCAGAGTGTCAACGGCCACAGTGTCAGGCGGCCCAACCGAATCAAAAAAACCCCATTCATTACCAGCGTGCTGTCCGCGCTTTTGCTGCTTGCGTGGTTACACCCTCTAACCGCGGGGCAGAATAATCCCCTTCCCCCTTCGCATATTGAACCCGCTGCGCAGACGCTGCTCGATAAAGTCATCCAGGCGCTTGGCGGCGCGGTGTTCCTTAACTTCAAAACCATGAACTCAAATGGCCGCGCTTTCTCCATTTCGGATGGCGCGACGCAAGGTTTTGTGCTGTATCAGAGCGCCACGGAGTATCCCGCCAAGCGCCGCCTTTCCTATGGTCTCTCCAAAAAATCCAAAGCCGTCACGCTCATCAATAACGGAGGCCAAGGCTGGGAAATGGACCGCTACGGTTTAATTGAGCAGTCGCCCAAAGAAATCCGCGCTTGGCGGCTGGCGAACCATTACAGCCTGGAAAATCTGCTCCGCCTCCGGGTGCGCGAGCCCGGCACGCTGGTGCAAACGGGCGGACAAGACTTTGTCGATAATGTCCCCATGCTGATCCTCGACATCTTTGATTCGCGGCAAGTGGAACTCAAGCTCTATTTGAACCAATCCACAAGCCTGCCTACGCAAGTGATGTACCGTGTTCTCAACCCTGATACTCACGAGTGGGACGATTATACTGACATTTACAGCGACTATCAGACGTTCCAAGGCATTCAAACGCCCATGCACATCGTCCGCTATGAAAACGGCAACCGTGTCGCGGAAACCTTCCGCACGAAAGTGCGCTATAACGATCCCTACCCGGTCGGATATTTTGAACCAAAGAGTTAGCCTAGTCTCTTACTAGTGGCATGTAGAAGACTTTAGAGTGCGGCAGCTTGCTGCCGCTTTGCGCCCGCGAGCTTGCTTGCGGCGCAGGATGGATTTCTAACAGCCAGCAACCTGGCCTGGAAAATAGTGGCAGCAAGCCGCCGCATTCCAAACGGATTCAAGTCTTCCGGTATAATAAAAAGTCCTAAAAAACCTACGAAAGCGACGCGGCTGCTCTTCCTCGGACCATGCCTATGCCCTCAGCGGTTCTCGAAAAGTACGAAATGGTGATCGGGCTGGAAGTTCACGTCCAACTCTTGACGAAGTCAAAGATTTTCTGCGGCTGCTCCACTGCATTCGGAGCGCCCGCCAATTCACATACCTGCCCTGTCTGTCTCGCCCTGCCCGGCGCGCTGCCGGTGCTCAACCGCGACGCCGTCACGATGGCGATGAAGGCGGCCATGGCGCTTAACTGCACGATTAACCCGCGCTCCCGCCTTGCGCGCAAGAACTATTTTTATCCTGACCTTCCCAAGGGATACCAAATCTCGCAATATGATGAGCCTCTCGCCGAACACGGATCGGTGGAGATCGAGGTGAACGGAAAGCGGAAGCGCATTGGCATTACCCGCGTGCACATGGAAGAGGACGCGGGCAAGTCTTTGCACGAGGGTTTTCCCGATTCAGACCGCAATTCCTACATCGACCTCAACCGCTCCGGCGTGCCGCTGATCGAGATTGTCACCGATCCCGACATGCGCTCACCCGAAGAGGCGCACGAGTTCGTCACCCGCCTGCGCACGATGATGCTTTACCTCGAAGTCTCCGACTGCAACATGGAGGAAGGCAGCTTGCGCTGCGACGCCAACGCGAGCGTGCGGCTTGCGGGCGCCGAGGCGCTCGGCGTTAAAACGGAAGTGAAGAATCTCAATTCCTTCCGCTTTCTTGAGCGCGCGCTCGCCTATGAAAGGGAACGGCAAATTGCGATGATTGAGGGCGGCGGCCGGGTGACTCAGGAGACCCGCCTATGGGACAGCCACGAGCAGCGCACTTACGGAATGCGGTCGAAAGAATCCGCCCATGATTACCGTTACTTCCCGGAACCCGACCTGCTGCCGCTCGTGATCAGCGACGGCTGGAAGGCTGAGGCGCGGCAATTCCTGCCGGAACTGCCCGCCGCGCGCGAGGATAGGTTTCAGCGCCAGTATGCTTTGAGCGCGCAGGAAGCGGCCCAGTTGACCGGGTCGAAACAATTGGCGAATTACTACGAAGATGCGGCGAAAGCCGGGGCAGACGCCAAACTCGCCTCCAACTGGCTGCTGAGCGAGTTGATGTATCTCCTCAACGAAGTAAAAAAGGACATCGGCGAGTCGCCCATCTGCCCGGAAGATTTTGCCGGATTGGTCCGGCTGATCGCCGCCGGTGAAATTTCGGGGAAAATGGGTAAGGACATTCTGGCGCAAATGTTTACCACCGGCAAAAGCGCCCAGGCCGTCAAGTCGGAAAAAGGGCTTGAACAGATCAACGATCCCGGCCAGATTGCCGCCGCCGCGCGCGAAATCATCGCTGCTAATCCCAAGCAGGCAGAGCAATACCGCAGCGGCAAAACAGCCACGCTTGGCTGGTTCGTGGGCCAGGTGATGAAGGCCACGCGAGGCCAGGCAAACCCGCAATTGGTCCAAGACATCTTAAAGAAAGAACTCATAACGTAACGAGGTGAATCATGCTCAACCCAGGCGACAAAGCTCCGTCCTTTTCCCTGCCTTCCGATTCAGGCGAAGAGACCAGCCTGAAGAGTTTGCTCGATAAAACGCTCGTCCTTTATTTCTATCCCAAAGCTGATACACCCGGCTGCACGAGCGAAGCCAACCAGTTCCGCGACGCGAAGAAAGAAATTGAAAAGGCCGGCGGCCGCGTGGCGGGCATGAGCGGCGACAGCGTTGAAGACTTGCAGAAATTCCGTGATAAATATTCACTGAATTTCCCTTTGCTTTCCGACACCAGCCACCAAACCCTCGAGGCTTACGGCGTGTGGCAGGAAAAGAATATGTACGGCCGCAAAAGCATGGGCGTTGTGCGCACCACGTATATCATCGGCCCGGATGGCAAGGTTAAGAAAGTGTTCCCCCGCGTCAAAGTGGACGGCCATATCCATGAAGTCCTTGCCGCGCTGAAGCAGTAGCCTGATGAATATTCGGCGATTGATGGCTAAGGCTTGCCTGACGGCGGGAGGAAGTGGACTTGCGACCGGAATAATTGATACCTGGAATAGCGGTGAATGTTCTTAAACGAATAGCCCCCGTCATGGACCTCCACCTCTGCTTTTACCGGCAGCCACAGCGGCGACGGGACCTGTGCGATGCGCGCCGCGCCGAAATTGACTATGGTGGTCATCTTTTGCAAGCCGACGTCGGGCCTGGGCGCAAGAAGATCCGTGCGCAGGCGGATAATGCGGAAACTGGACGTCTCAATCCACGCAACACCTTGTACTAGACAGACCGTTGTCTTTTGACTTCCCATGAAATCCATCACGGTCATCGCCCAGCCCGGCCTTTGAGCGAAGCCCACAACATAGGTGGGCGTCTTATTAACTTGCTGCCTCCCAAGGTAGCGGAACCTCGACTCCGGTTGGATCGAGGGTAACAAATACCGCCATATTGTGGCAAAGCCGGTCGTCACGATAAAGCCTTCCTCGAGTCCGGCCTGGTTGGTGTGCCGCCCATTAAAGGCTGTCCGCCGCTCTTCAAAACCAGGTTCTTGGCCATCCAGGTACACCAGAATCAGATAATCGTATCTGCTCCGGATGCGTTCTTCGCCGCTTCCATTGTTTGCCGCCCGAAACTGAATCACGTCTTCCATCGCCACCAAGTTGGGCAGGCTGGCCACCATCGATTTCAGATGGCTGCCCGTCTGGCTCAGAATCATCGGCAAGGGCTTCTGGCTGACGGCCGGATGGAGGCCACGCAAC
Source organism: Terriglobia bacterium (assembly GCA_035945515.1). Taxonomy (GTDB): domain Bacteria; phylum Acidobacteriota; class Terriglobia; order UBA7540; family UBA7540; genus RH2-MAG17b. The sequence goes on along the minus strand of DASZAE010000105.1, from coordinate 9,280 downwards.
TCGTGCACCTCCTTTTTCAATTGGGGCAAAGAGTCGTAGATGTAGGGTTTGGCGTTTAGATAAAAGCCTTGGCCCCTGTTGTCAAGGAGGGCATCCGAAGCTATTGGCTGGTCCTGCGCGAAACACATGGCGCAGAACGTCATCATAATCGGGATAAGCAGAAGGCGTGAAGCAGAGGCCGCGCGGACTTCGCGGCTCTTTCGTGGCTTACCTTTGTGTTCGCACATCGTTGTAGCAGAACCTATCCTTTTGCCCTGCCTCCGTTGAACCGCAAGCGCCAAAAAGCCGCAACATTGGAAGACGAACGCTGCAATACTTGGTATAAATAAGGCCAATTCTTCAGCCGCGCAAAAGGATAGCACATGCAGACCTCTGTAATCACGCTGCCGGCGTCGACGCCGCGCCGCCACATCTGCTAACATCAAACCGATGTCCGATGAAATTGTGGTCGTGACGGAGAACCGGCCTCTCACCGGCGGTCACTTCCTTCTCAGCTTACAATCTCCTCGCCAGGCGGGCGCGACGCGTCCGGGGCAGTTTGCTATGGTGCGGCTGCTTGGGCGCTCCGACGTGCTTTTGCGCCGGCCCATGAGCATCTACGATGTGAAACCGGCGAACGGCGCCGGCGCTCAAAAAGCTAACTCGCCCGCAATTTTGCAATTGCTTTACAAAGTTGTGGGGCGCGGGACTCAGTTGATGGCGGAGTTGAAGCCGGGTGACTCAGCCGGCTTGCTGGCGCCGCTGGGACACGGCTTTTTCGAGGAAGAATATCTGGCAGAGGTCAAGGGCGTGGACGAAGTGCTGCACGTGGCGGGGGGCATCGGTATCGCGGCGCTGCTGCTCCCAGCCAAGTCGATTGCGGAACACGGCGTCCGGCAGCGGCTGTTCTTTGGAGGGCGCACGCAGTGGGATTTGGTAGGCGTCGAAGATTTCGCACCGCTCGCGCCCGAGCCTGTCCTCGCTACAGAAGACGGCTCACGCGGGCACCGCGGCTACGTCACCCAGCCGCTCAGCGAATATCTTGCCCGCAATCGGGGCCGGAAATTTCTGCTGATGGTGTGCGGCCCGTGGGCTATGTTGCAGGCGGCGGTTGAATGTGCCGCGCAATACGGGCACCGGTGCCTGGTCTCGATGGAAAACCGCATGGGATGCGGCCTCGGCGTGTGTCTTGGCTGTTGCATCCGAGTAGCGGGCGAAGGCCACGCATCGTATCAGCGCGTATGCACTGAAGGCCCGGTATTCTGGTCAGAGCAGGTTATCTGGGAGAAAGAGGACATCCCAAAAACGTAGTGACGAGCGCCAAGTGACGAGCGATGCTAAACAATCTTCTTCCGCCTCAGTGGCTGAGACGGCCCGGCCTGACGTGTTCACGCCACGCATCGACACCACCATCGCTGGAATCCACTTCCAGAATCCGGTGCTCACCGCGAGCGGCACCTTCGGCTACGGCCGGGAATTCGCAGACATTATTAACCTGAATCAGCTTGGTGGCATCGCGGTGAAGGGCATCTCCGCCGAGCCAATGCCCGGCAACCCTCCCCCGCGCATCTATGAAACCGAATCCGGGATGTTGAACGCGATTGGCCTGCAGAACGTGGGCGCAAGGAGGTTTCTCGAAGAAAAGCTTCCGTTTCTTAGCACGCTCAAAGCGCGCTGCCTGGTAAACGTATTCGGCTACTCGACGGAAGACTATGTCCGTTGCATCGAAATCCTTAACGAAGGGGAAGGGATTGACGGCTACGAGCTCAATATTTCCTGCCCCAATACCCGGTGCGGAGGAATGGTTTACGGAAGCGATCCCAAGCTCACCGAAGAAGTGGTGTCGGCCTCAAAACGCGCCGCGCGGCGCCCGCTACTGGTGAAGCTTTCACCAAACGTTACCGACATCACTGTGTTCGCGCGCGCGGCGGAGAACGCGGGCGCGGACGGCCTGACGCTGGTGAACACGTTCGTCGGCATGGCGATTGACGTGGAGACCCGCACGCCGCGCGTTTCCAACGTCACGGCGGGACTTTCGGGACCAGCCATTAAACCGGTGGCCGTGCGCATGGTCTATCAGGCGCATCAAGCGGTCAAAATACCGATTATCGGCATTGGCGGCATCGCCTCCACCGAAGACGCGCTTGAATTTATTCTGGCCGGCGCGTGCGCCATCCAGGTGGGCACGGCGAACTTCTACGCTCCTGAAACGCCGCTGAAAATCGTCGAAGGCCTCCGAGCCTATTGCGCGCGGCACCGTGTCCATCTAAACGGCCTCATCGGCAGCCTTCGCGTCTCAAAAGCAGTAACGAGTGACAAGGGTTAAGGGCCAAGGGTCGAGGAACACATTACCAGCATGAGTTATTCATCCGTTGCTCGTCACTCATCACTTATCACTCGTCACTGTCTTTATATCATTCTGGATATATGACGGGAACGGCGCGGTGTTCGCGCGCGGCTTGGTAGATCGCCTGCATCACCGCTACGTCGCGCATTCCTTGGACTCCGTCCGGCTCGGGATCACGCCCCTTGAGGATGCAATCCGCAAAAGCGTCGAGCTCAAGCGCAAACTCCTCCAAAATGCCGTAGGTTTTCTCGAATCGCCGGCCACCCGAGGCGCCGAATAGCCGCCGCTCCTCATTCCAGGGATAAGCCGGCTCGAGCGCCGCCCAGCCCTTCTCTCCGTGGATGAACAAGGATGATGATTGCGCCGCGCCAAAGCTCGCCACGGCCTGCATCACCAGTCCGCCAGGGAAATTCAGCCGGAACGCCATATGCTGATCGATGGCTTCGCTGAACCGCGGGTCCGTGATCCAGGCGTAAGCCTCGGCCTCGACGGGATCGAGGCCGGTCAGCCAGCGCGCCGTATTGACGCAATAGACGCCCACGTCGGGTAGCGCGCCGCCGCCCGCGAGCGCGGGTTCGAACCCCCAGCCTTCCCTCTTTCCTGGCCGGATCATGATGGTGAATGCGGTCTGGATGGCCCGCAGCGGGCCAAGCTTGCCGTTCGTCACCAGCCGCTTAAGCGCGAGTGAAGAGGGTTCAAAATATTTGCGGTAGGCGACCATCAGCCGGACGCGGTGGCTGCGGCAGGCCTCAACCATCCTGCGGCACTCCTCGACCGTATTCGCCATCGGTTTTTCACACAAAACGTGTTTGCCTGCGGCAGCGGCGCGGAGCGTCTGCATGAAGTGCAGCCCGTTGGGGCTGGCAAGGTAGACCGCACCCACGTCTGGATTCGTCAGGCACGCCTCGTACTCGTCATAGGTATAGGTTTCGCGCGCGCCAAATTTGCGGGCTAGCTTTTTGGCTTTATTTCTATCACCGCTCACCAACGCAACCAGAGCCGCTTTTTTACTGTGCTTGAACGCGGGCAAGACGGCATTCTGCGCGATGCCACCCAACCCCACCAAGGCGTACCCAACTCGTTTTGAAGCAGCCATCAAATCACCTCCGTCTCCAAGTAATGATATTATTGCAGGTTATATCCGAGTTGCCCCTAAATGCCGTAACGGTGCTCCCCGGCCACTGGCATTCCGACAGCTAGAGGCCATCGCTGCAATGGCTAATGACGCTATAATATATAATTCTTCAATAATCTGAAAAATGTTTGGACCTTTTGTAAAATAGGGACTATGCAAATTGCCTCATTTTACCAGCATCGGATTAGAATCCTTGTCAATCTTGGCATCATTCTCGCTATCACGCTTCCGGCTTTCGCCTATTTGCCGCGTCCGTGCGTGGGTGGAACGCTTCCAGTCGCTACGTTCAAGCTGCTGATTGTGCCCTCGCTAGGGGGCACGCCTCTGCCGGTAAAGGACGTGAACATTGTGCGCGCCGGAGACAGGCTAAAGTATGAGCCCATCATGGTCCCCAGCCCGATTCGCAATCAGGCTCGGGTGGCTATCGTGCTTGCTCCGGCGGTGAAAGCCAAAGACAAGGGCATTGAGGTGCTGGACGCGCAACCAGCCAAGGATGCCGCCGAGTGGACCATTCCCTTTCGCGCTTCAGTAGTAGGCGTCGTGTTTGGTCCCCGCGGGCTGAGCGTGAAGAAGGTGCATTCGCTGGTTCAGAGCGATCCCGAATTGGTTCCTGAGCTCGCTACTTATGCCGAGCAGACGGCAGAAGTGAATGCGCTCGTCCAAACCCTTTCTCAATACGACCAGTCGAAGCCCGGCAGCGAGGATTTGAACGCCGCCTTAGGAGGATTTTCCGCCGAGTACGGAGTCGCCTTGCCACGGCTGACGTCGGGCACGCCGACAGACCAGCAGGCCAGCATGCTGCTGCAGGCCGTGATGCCGTCGGTTTCAAACTACGACCCGCTGACCTCGGCGCGCTCAGCCATGGTGGCGCAGTCAGCAGGGCTTGCCGCTTCGGTAGCGGCTCTTTTTTATGGCACGCCGGTCGGGCTTGCCGCGGGCGGCGCCGCGTTTTTCGTGAACATGCGCACCATGATGTTTCCGGGCACGGATTTTCGCTCTGCTTTCAGCCAACCCGCAATCCCGAACGGTATGGAGTTCTGCTCCAAGGACCAGAAGCCGGTGCCGCGCACCCGCTTGGCTTATCTTTGGATGCTCAAGGTGCCAGATGCCGACGCGCCCACGGCGTCTCTGGCGAAAACGGAGACTCTACCGATGGGATCAAAGTCTGATTTAAAGATCACCGGCGCGACTAATGAGCAACTCCGTTTGCTGCCACGCGCTCGAGGTTGGAGGCTGGTATCCGGCGCGCAAAGCGTCGACGTGCCTGGGAAAATTACGGTGGGGACAGAGCATGACACGCTGGCGCTCGATCTAACCCACGCCAAGCTTTCCGCCGGAGATTATCAATTGGCCGCGCTGTGGGACTGGGAGCCAATGAAAGTGGAAGGTTCCGTGCGCCTGCGCCCCTACAGCGATTTTTCAGGGGTTAAGCTGACGCCTGATTCCGCCGACGCGCTGCGCGCTAAAAATGGAGTGGTCAACCTGAATCTGGTGGGGGCTGATTTCGAATTCGTCAGCAAGGCAACTCTCGAAACGGATGATAACGCATCCAGCGCCAAGCCTCTTTCCTTTACTCTGCCCGCGGGCGCCGATGCGGGCGAGCAACTGCAAATGGACGTGAAGGTGGCCACCGACGGCCTAACTCCGGGCAAACATCGCATCCTGCTCACTCAAACCGATGGCAAAACGCAGGCTGTTCCCGTAGTCGTGCATCCTCCGAATTCGGAGATTGCAGACGCGCCTTATGCCGCTAATCTGGGCGAATCGAGCCAGGTGATCATAATCCACGGAACCAGCCTCGAGCGGATTGAAGGACTCGCCGGCGACAATGCCGCGTGGGAGCTTGCGCCTGTGCCGGAGGGCAGCCACGGCTTGACCGAACGCAGCGTTACCATCAAACTTCACGCAGGGCTGAGCGCGGGCCAGACGCTTTCTCCCAACATGACAATAGAAGGCATCGGGCAGCCCACCCTCATCCCCGGCCTCGTCCGCGTGGCGCCGCCGCGACCCAAAATCATGAGCGTGACGGATTCGTTTCCTACGGCGGACAATGTGGCGCTGCGGACAGGTGAGATTCCTGCAGGCGAGGCCGTAAGCTTCTCCCTTCACACCGAGAATGCCACCGCGCCCTCTCTCGACGTGGCCTGCGCGAACACCACAGATGAGAGGATGGCCCTCGATCTCAAGCCGGGTGGGCCGTTGGGGCAAAACAGTTTGGCGCAGCTCGATGATGCAGGCGATGGGATTCTGTTCCTCTCGCTCGATCCGGGAACCGTCGGCCAATCCGGTTGTCAACTGACGGCGGTGGTGACGACCTCGGATGCGGGTGCTTCGGACCCGGTCACGCTTGGCCGGGTAATCAGGCTGCCGCACATCGGCAAGTTCTCGCTCAGCAGTGACGCACTCGGTAGATCGCTCTATGCAGGCACGCTGACGGGGCAGGATTTGCAGATGATTGAAAAGACTGGATGGAACGCCGCCATGGGTTATCCGGTCCAGGGTATTCCTACGCCTGTCCCCGGGAGCAACATCAAGCAAACCCTTAAAATTGAGCTCCCCTGGCCGCCGCCCTCCCCGGGCGCACCGGTTTATATCTGGCTGCGCGGCGAAAACCAGGGCCGCAGAACCAACGCCTCATATTGAGGGACAATGCTATGGTGGCTGCCGCCGGTTTTTTATCCTTCAAAAAAGGTCCAGAGGCCGTGCCGCTACAAAATCGCCAGCGATTTATCTTATAAAAGCAGTCACTACTTGTCTCTTGTCCCTGCTTTTCAGGCCGGCACGGCAACCGGTTCGTGCTCTTTCGCGGCAAACCGCACCGAGACCAGCTTCGAGACGCCAGCCTCCTCCATTGTGACTCCATACAACATGCGGCAGGTTTCCATCGTCCGCTTGTTGTGCGTAATCAGGATGAACTGCGTCTGCTCGCTCATGCCTTCAATCATGCGCGCAAGACGGACCACGTTTGATTCATCGAGCGGGGCGTCCACTTCGTCAAGAATGCAAAACGGGCTGGGCGTGAAGCGGAACACGGCGATGAGCAGGGCCAGCGCCGTGAGCGCCTTCTCGCCACCGGAGAGGAGCAACACGTTCTGCAGCCGCTTGCCAGGCGGCTGCGCAACCAGGTCAATGCCGCTTTCCGGGTCCGCCTCATCGCTGAAGCGCATCTCGCCCACGCCTCCGCCAAACAGTGTGCGGAATGACTCGGCAAAGAAGGCATTGATGGCGCGAAAAGCGTCGCTGAACTTGCGCCGCGAAGCGCCATCGATTTCGCGGATTGTCTCCGCCGTATCATTGATCGAAGCCAGCAGGTCCTGGCGCTGCGTGTCGAGAAAGCTCAGGCGCTCTTCGGCTTCTTCAAGCTCTTCAAGCGCCATCATGTTCACCGGGCCAAGACGCTCAAGCTTCGCCTTCAGCTCGCGCACTTGCTCTTCGGCGAGCCGCAGCGGTTCGCCTTCTAGCGGCTCGGCAGCTTCGGCGCGCAACGCGTCATGCTCGGCGCCTAGATCCTCACGGCATTGCTGGAGATGGTGGCCCAGATCGGATTCAGCTCGCGCTTGCGCCACCTCAATTTCGGAACGCTTTTGCCGCCGTTCTTCCAGCAGCATTCGCGCGGCGTCAACCTGCGGGCTAAGCTCGTCGCGGCGGACGCGCGCCATCTGTGATTCTGCGCGATGCTTTTCCAACTGCTCGCGCAAGGATTGCTGCGCGATTGCGGCCCGCGTGAGCGCGGCTTCGGCGCCGGCGGTTTCCTCCACGAGCCGCTGCCGCTCCTCGCTCCAGACATCCGCCTGCGCCAGCAGATGACCAAGCTGTTCGCGCGCGCGCGCGGCTTCCCCGGCCACCCGCGCCCGGTCCGCTTCGGCGGCTCTCCAACGCTCCTCAAGGGCGCTCGATTTCACCTGCGCTTCGGTCAGTGAATGGCTGATCTGGCCGAGGTCCGATCTCAACTGCCGCGCTGATTCCACCGCCTCCGCGATGGCCCTTTCCTTCCGCTCCTGTTCAAGCTTGGCCTGCTCAAGCTCCGCCTGCAAAGACTCGCAGCGCCGCTCCGCGGTTTCGCGCTCCCTGGCAAGCAGAATGCTTTCGCGGTCGTGCACGGCGATCCGTTCCTGCGCCCGCCCGGCGGATTCCGCTGCCTGTCGGAGTTTTTCGTTTGAAAGCATCGATTGCTTTTCTGCCGTCAATTGTTCGGCGCTCAGCCGCCGCAGTTCGCTCTCATGCGCCGCCCGGCGTTCTTTCGTCTCTGCCCACCGGCGTTCGGCGTCCATCGCAATAGACTGAAGTTCCGCCACGCGCCGCTCAAGCTCGCGGAAGTCGCGCCGCAGCGCGAGCGGTCCCGCGCTCGACATATTGCCGCCTGACACGCAACGGTGATGATAGTGCTCTCCTTGCGGAGTCAGAAAATGGCACGACGGAAACTCTGCCGCCAGGCGCTCCGCCGCCGCGGAATCTTCGACTATGAAGGAGGCTGCCAGCACCGGAAAAGCGAGCGAGCCATTCAAACCCAGGCGCGACTCGAAGCGCACCACGTCGCTAAGCGCCGCCACAACGCCGGGCCGGTTCTTCACTTCGGCCAGCAGGGTTGCGGGGTCGTTTCGATCATTCAACAGGAAGCTGCGCATGAAGAACGTGGAGCGCCCGCCGCCCTCAAGCAGCCGAATTCCCGCGTGAGCTTCCGCGGGATGCTCAACCACAATGCAATCCAGTTCGCGCTTGAGGAACTCCTCTACAACTTCCTCATAACCCGAATCCACTTCGAGGAAATCTGCCAGCACGCCGAGCGGCCGGAAACTTTCAGTGGAGGCGGCGAGCAGCCGGCGCACGCTGTCTGCCGAGTACGCATGGCGGGCAAGCGATTCTTCAAGCGCCTGCCTGCGCGCCGACGCCTGTGACAGGTCATGCCCGATGGCCGCCACTTCCTCGCCCAACGCCGTTTCTTCCCTGCGAGCGGATTCGAGCGCCGCCTGCATCTCCGCGACCAGCCGGGTAACTTCTCCCAGCGCCGTTTCGCTTTGGACGTGCGTGGCGCGGATGGCTTCAATCTCCGCCGTGAGACGCCCATACTCCTCTTCCACCGTGGCGCGCTCCGCCTGGACGCGCGCAAGCTCGCGGCCGGCGGAAAGACGCATTTCCTCCGCTTTGACCACCTCATTGCGAACTTCCGAAGCCCGGCTGACCGAAAGCAGCATCTCGCTGCGTTGCGCTTCCACCCGCGCTTCGGCGGAATCAAGCGCGCACGCAAGGTCGCTGCGCTGGCTCAGAAGCTGCGCCACCCCTTGCTCCGCCCCCGACCATTCATTCCTCACCTCTGCCGCGTGCTGCTCGCGTTCGCCTGCCTCGCCGTCGAGCGCCTGCGCCTGCTCCTCCAGCCGGACGCGCTCCTCAGCCGCTTCCACGGCGCGCGTTTCGAGAGCCGCAAGCTGCTGTCTCGCCTTCTCGAGGCGCGAGTGGAGACGTTCGCTTTCAAGCTCGCTCGCGGCAAGCGCCTCGCGCATTCGCTTCAGTTCTTCTTCAAGTTGTTCATAGCGCGCGGCCGCGCCGCCGCGCTCGCTCTCAAGCGCCTCAAGCTGGGCTGCCGCCTCAGCGCACGCCGTTTGCACGGCGGCAAACTCTGCGCGCAAGCGGCCGCACTCCGCTTCGAGCGCAATCAGGCGCGACGCAAATACGATCTTCTGGCGCGCGCGCAACTCACCGTGTAGTTCCTTATACCGCGCTGCTTTCGACGCCTGGCGCTTGAGCGAGTTCACTTGCTTGACGATCTCTTCCAGGATGTCGTTGATTCGCGCCAGATTCTGCCGCGAGGATTCGAGCTTCGC
>DASZAE010000104.1:0-5727 GCA_035945515.1 Terriglobia bacterium | reverse complement strand
GGAAACACTGCTCGGTCAGAAACTCGGCGGCGCGGAGTCGCCGTTACTGGTTTCGGTGCGCTCGGGCGCCAAATTCTCTATGCCGGGCATGATGGATACGATCTTAAACCTGGGCATGAACGACACCGTCGTCGAAGCCCTTGCACGCAAAGCAAGAAACGCGCGCTTCGCCCGCGATAGCTACCGGCGATTTATTCAGATGTTCGGCAATGTGGTGCAGGAATTTCCCAAGGAAGAGTTCGAGCACATTTTCGACGGCCAGAAGAAAAAGCGCGGTTTTAAGCTTGATACTGAGCTGACCGCCGAAAACCTTCAGGCGATTATCGACGGATACAAGAAACTAGTGCGCAAGAAGACGAGTAAGGAGTTTCCGCAAGACCCACGCGTGCAGCTTGAGATGGCCATCGAAGCGGTATTTCGCTCCTGGTATAACCCGCGAGCGGGCACATACCGGCGGTTGAATAAGATTCCCGACGATATCGGAACTGCCTGCAACGTGCAGGCAATGGTCTTCGGCAACATGGGCGAGACTTCCGGCACAGGCGTCGGGTTTACGCGCAATCCGGCGACGGGCGAGAAGCAGTTTTACGGCGAATTTCTGATGAACGCGCAAGGCGAGGATGTGGTGGCGGGCGTGCGAACACCGCTGCCGATTGCCGAGCTTGAAAGCGTCATGCCGCCGGTCTACGCCCAACTGCGCGAAATCACATCGCGTCTTGAACAGCATTATCGTGACGTGCAGGATTTTGAATTCACCATTCAAGAAGGCAAGCTCTACATGCTGCAAACCCGGAACGGGAAGCGCACGGGGAATGCCGCCGTGCGCATTGCGGTAGACCTGGTGAACGAGGGTCTGCTGACGCCGGAAGAGGCTCTAATGCGGGTTGAGCCGGAACAGCTCAACCAATTACTTCATCCAGTGCTTAATGAAAAGAAGCCTTTACATTTGATTGCAAAAGGCTTGCCTGCATCGCCAGGAGCCGCGGTCGGGCGCGTGGTATTCACCGCTGACGAAGCTGTTGCCCAAGGTAAGAGCGGGCCGGTGATTCTGGTGCGCGCCGAAACGGTTCCGGATGACATTCACGGCATGGAAGTGGCGGCGGGCATCCTTACTTCACGCGGCGGCATGACCTCGCACGCAGCCGTGGTGACGCGAGGCATGGGGAAGTGCTGCGTGGCGGGATGTTCTGAAGCCGACGTGGACGAAAAAAAGAAGATTCTCAAAATCGGCAAGCACGTGATCAAAGAAGGCGACTGGATTTCGCTTGACGGGTCAACGGGGCGAGTGATGCTCGGCAAGGCTGAGACCGTGGACCCGGACCCGAATAGCGGATTCTTTGCCACCTTCATGAAGTGGGCGGACGGGCACCGCAAGCTGGGTGTGCGGGCCAATGCGGACATCCCGCGCGACGCAGCCGTTGCGCACGCTTTTGGAGCCGCAGGCATCGGCCTCTGCCGCACCGAGCATATGTTTTTCGCCGCCGATCGCCTGCCGCACGTTCAGGCAATGATTATGGCCTGCAAGGAGACGGCAGACCCCAAAGAAGCGGCGCGCTACGAGAAGGAGCGCCGGGCGGCACTAGCCAAGCTCCTGCCCATGCAGCGCAAGGATTTTGCCGGCCTGTTTAAGGCCATGAACGGATTCCCGGTCACGATCCGCACGCTCGATCCGCCGCTGCATGAGTTCCTGCCCAAGCGCGAGCAACTGATGGTCGAAATCGCAACTCTCGAAGCGCAGCATAAGAAGGGCGCTAAGCTTAGCCAGCTCAAGAAAATGTTGGAAGTTGTTGAAGGATTGCATGAATTCAATCCCATGCTGGGGCTAAGGGGTTGCCGGTTGGGCATTCTCTATCCCGAAATTACCGAAATGCAGGCGCGCGCCATCTTTGAGGCGGCGTGCGAATGCAAGAAGAAGGGTATTGAAGCAAAACCTGAGGTTATGATTCCACTCGTCGGAGAAGTCAAGGAGTTAGCGGCGCAGAAGGAGATCGTTAACCGGGTGGCTAAAGAGGTGTTTGGCAAGAAAGGCATTGAAGTAGAATACCTGCTCGGCACCATGATCGAGCTGCCAGCGGCGGCGCTCTCGGCGGGCGAAATCGCGCGTGAAGCGGAATTTTTCAGCTTCGGCACCAACGACTTGACGCAGACAACCTTTGGCCTTTCGCGCGACGATTGCGGCAAGATCATTGCAGCCTACACCAAGCTGAAAATCTGGCCCGCAGACCCGTTTGCCGTGCTCGATCCGAAGCGAGTGGGGCGGCTGATTAAAATCGGGACTTCAGAGGGGCGCGAGACGCGGCCCAAGCTGAAGGTAGGCATCTGCGGCGAGCACGGAGGCGATCCGGCTTCGATTGACGTATGCGCCGAAGCGGGACTCGATTACGTCAGTTGCTCGCCGTATCGCGTGCCTATCGCGCGGCTCGCAGCGGCGCAGGCGGCGATTCGCCGGACTAAGCCCAAGGCAGCTACGGCGTGACGACGATGTAGCGACGGCGTCCCGCCGCCACAGCTTCAAGGGAGGCGCCTCAATGACCGAGACATTCCCTATGGTTCCCGCCGCAAGCCGGGGACTCATTGTGGTGATTCCCATCGCCGTGGTTTTTGCGCTGGTTGCTGCATTGCTTTTCTATTTAATTTATGCGCCCGGGCACGTGCGCTTCGAAGTTTCCCAGGGGCAACTCAGGGTTCGCGGCGATATTTACAGACGGAAGATTCCACTCTCTGATTTGGATTTAAGCCAAGCCAAAGTTGTGGACTTGACGATGGATGAAAACCTCCGCCCCAGGAAGCGTACCAACGGGACAGGAATGCCAGGTTATTCGGCCGGTTGGTTCAGGCTGGCGAGTGGTTCGAAGGCCTTGTTGTTTGTCACCGACCGGAAGCAAGTGGTTGTCGTGCCGGACCGCAAAGGCTGGCTGCTGCTGATGAGTGTCAGCGACCCGGGACGGTTCTTGGATGCGCTGCGCCACGCTGACCACTGAGATCCTTTTGAGAGCGGTGGTATTGCTGTAGCGGCGTCTTGCCGCCGGGTTTCATAGAACAAAAACCCGGCGGCGAGACGCCCCGCTACAACGACAAAGTATGTCGGCGCGCCGACAATTCAAGTATTCCATGAAATATGATTTTCGCTATTTCCATGCCGGCAAATCGCCTGCAACCCCAGCGCAGTTTGGCCTGCCTGTCTGGAGTACATGGCCCGTTTGGACTTTTTGGCTTGTTGGGCTGGCCCTGATCCTTCCTCTTGCCGGGTGCTCACACAGTATGGCGCCGCCCCGGTCTTACCTGGCTTTGATCGCCGATAAGGGTTCGCAGAGTGTGGCTGTATTCAACTTGGCCCGCTTCGATATCGCCAAAATGATTCCCTTAGGATTTGCCCCCGCGCGGCTTGTGGTGCGTCCGCGCGGTCGCGAGGTCTATGCGGTCTCGGACACGGGCGAAATTGCGGTTATTCGCTTTCCCGATCTTGCTGTGGTTAGGAGCGGCCAATACGGACATGGACCGAGCGAGATCGTTTTTTCGCCGGACGGGCAAGCGGCGTTTCTCCTCGAAGGTGGTGGCCGCGCCATAGTCAAGGTCGATTGCACTTCCGGCCGCGCAGAGAGCACATTCGGCCTGCCAGCATCAACTTCAACCATTGCTTTAACCCCTGACGGCAAAACTTTGCTTGCCCTAGACGACGCTGATGGGAAGTTGTTCTTTTTGGACGCCGCAAGCGGAAAGCCGCTAGGCTCGATGGAAGTGGGCAAAGGCGGCGCCTCACTCGTAATTCTTCCAAGCAGTGAGAAGGCGTTCATTGCGGTCACCAGAAGCAATGAAGTAGTGGCGATTGACGTTGGGAACCGGCAGATTCTCTCGCGGATTGAGGTAGGCTCGCCTCCCAGCCTCCTGGCGCTGAAGCCTGACGGTGGAGAGATTTTCGCTCTCAGCTCCGCCGATTCCTCTCTGACGATCCTCGATGCCTTTCACGATAGCGTCGAGCAGAGCATGACCGCCGGCGCGAATCCGGTTGCGGCTGTCTTCAGCCGCGATTCGCGCTTGCTCTTTATTGCCAATTCGGGCGACGGAACAGTGACGGAGATGGACGTGGCCACACGCGGGGTGAAGTCGCTCATTCATACGGGCATGAAGCCTGTCTCGCTGGCGCTGACGCCCGACGAAAGGTTTTTGACGGTAACGGATACGGCGAACGAAAGCGTTTCTGTAGTGCGGACAGCGACTGGGGATTTGATAACCACCAAGCCCGCCGGACAGGACCCGGTAGACGTGGTCATTCCAGGTTGGGAGGAGAAATAGCAATGGTTGCGGACAATAAACATGTTGTAGCGGCCTCTCTGAGCGCCGGTATTTACTAAAACCCGGCGGCCAGAGGCCGCCGCTACAGCAGCAATGGCTTATTCTGCGGGCTTGGCAAACTTCGCTGCATCAATGGGGACGTTGTATTTAATCGTTTGATAGGTAGTCACGAGATCGCCCACGCCCGGCACGGTCAACTTGAGTGTGTAAGGCAGCTTTACCCCGTCGCCGATGTCGCGATAATTGGAAAACTCGATGGTAATTTCGCCCGGCCCTTGAGGCGTATCGCCTGTGAGAACCATTTTGGCAGGGAGAAACGTCTGAGTGTCGTAGTACCGCGTGGCTGGATCGCCTTGGGCAGGCGTAAGCTTTACTACCCAGCAGTCTCGCCCCTCCACTTTGTCCGTGCCGGTCACTTCGGCTTTCGGATACAAATCCTTCCAACGTAAAGCGCCTCCGAACGTAGCTTCGATCCGGGCGTCTGCAAGCTGGTTGCCCGTGAGGTCGGTATTCCCCTGTTGCGGATCGGCGCGCCAGGCGGTTTTGCCGTCGTATCCATGCCCCACCGCGCCATATCCCTCGAAATCAGTCATCGTTGCGAACTTGTTCGGCGACTGCGCGTAGGTCGTCGTATTGCCCGACGAGTTGTAAGCGACAACCTCCGTCGTCCCCGTCATGACGACACTCGTCAGAGACTCGATCGCCGCGCGTCCGCCCAAGGCTTCGATGGATCTATTCATGATCTGCTCAACGGTAGGAGGCGGCGCCGGCGCTTGTTGGGCATAGCCAACCGACGCGCACAAGAGAATAACTGCCGCAAGTTTCAGATTCATAATTTCTCCTTGCTCAGAGGATTTGAAGAAGGTAACAACCCATTGCCAAAAGGTCAAGACTTTACCGAAGAGCTTCGTTGTTTTGCCCGGTCGCCAAGCCCGACTTAGTCATTTTTTAGAGCGGCTCGGTGCGGAATTTTTCCTGGCACGGCCGCGCGCTCGCAGCCGGTAAGCTTGTGGGCTCGCGCCGAATTCGGCGCGGAAGGCGTGATTAAAATTTGAGATGTCGCCAAACCCTATATCAAGCGCCACGTCGAGCACGGAGCCGGCGCTGGTCTTGAGGCACAGCGCCGCTTCGCGCAGGCGCGCGCGCAAAATATACTGGTGCGGCGTTACCTTAGTAACCTGCTTGAAGACGCGCAGAAAGTGAAACTCGCTCATCTTTGCTGTGGAGGCCAGCCGTTCGAGCGGCAATGGCTCCTTAAGATTCGCTTCGATCAAACGAAGCGTGGCGGAAATCCGCCTTAGGTCCGCGGCCGTCGGCGCGCGGCCCGCTTGCGTGCCCCTGCCCAGCACTTCGAGCACAGCCCCGGCCATGCCATGCGCCATCTCTTCCAAAGGCGCCTGTTCCGGCGCCAGAGCCGTAAGCCGCGCCTCGACG
>DASZAE010000103.1:0-22112 GCA_035945515.1 Terriglobia bacterium | reverse complement strand
CGCGCCCTCAGTGCCGAAGGCGGGATCCGCAATCTCAAGGCGCTGGCCGTTGCGCTGCGCTCGCCGCTAAGAACGCTCCGTCTGGTTGCCGCCAGCCGCCGCGCGATGGAACAGCTAGGCCCCGCCGTGAAACTGGTTTTGCAATCCCGCTGCGTTTCTGATATCGAAACCTGATGTCAGAAAGCTACTCGTGCCGTAACGCCATCATAGGATCGACGTTCGCTGCCCGCCGCGCGGGGATGTAACACGCGAGCAATGCTACGCCAATTAAAACCAGCGAGACAGCGAGAAACATAACGGGGTCTGTCGGTCTGACCCCATAAAGAAGGCTGGACAGAAATCGAGTCAGTGCCAGCGCCCCGGCGATGCCAACGGTGACACCAATCAGTACCAGCTTCACACCTTGTCCAATCACCATCCCGAGCACATCCCTCTTCTGCGCTCCCAGCGCCATGCGAATGCCGATTTCATGGGTGCGCTGCGCGACGGCGTAGCTGATCATGCCGTATAAACCAATAGCGGTCAGAAATAGAGACAGGATTCCGAACGAACTGAGGAGAAGCGCACTGAAGCGGGGCTGCGCTAGTGAGTGAGCGACATACTGATCGAGTGTTTTGACATCGAAGACGGGCAAGTCCTTGTCGAGCAACGTGACCTCTTTGCGCGTGGCATTGATAATTCCTCGTGGATCGTTCTCCGTGCGCACAACAACGGTCATAAAGCTAGAGGGCCATTGAGTATACGGCAGATAAACCTCCGTTCCGCTTTCTGCAACCAGGGTCTTGTGCTTCACGTCGCCAACTACTCCCACGACGTTTCGGATAATTCCATTAAGTGGAACCTCGATGCGCCGCCCGATGGGATTCTCATTTCCGAAGAACTTCCTTGCAAGCGTCTGGTTAATGATGACCACCGGTTGCGACGTCGCCCCGTCTTCCTGGGTAAACGCCCGGCCTCTCAGGAGAGGTATTCGCATTACACGAAAGTAGTCCGGGGTGATTACACGAAGATTGGCATTGGGCCGTTCTTTGATGGTTAACGGTTGTCCCTGGATTTCGAAATTCGCACCCTGGCTGTTGCCGCTTAGCGGTAGCGGGGAAATCGCTGCGCCGGATGTAACTCCGGGCAGCGCGTCGATGTCCGAGAGGAGCGAGCGAAAGAAGGCCACCTGCTTTGCAGAGGGGTAGCTCGCTTCAGGCAAGCTAAGGCTGAAAGTCAGAGTCTTGCTTGGATCGAATCCAGGGTTTACTTCGAGTAAGCCGACGAGGCTCTGCACCAGCAGGCCCGCGCCAACCAGGAGAATCATAGCCAGCGCCACCTCGCCGATCACAAGTAACCGGCGTGTACGGTCGCCCGGCGTGGCGTGTGCCAAGCTGCGATCCCCTTCCTTGAGCGATTCGTTTAGATCAGGTTTTGAAGCTCCTACAATCGGAACCAGACCGAAGAGCACTCCCGTAACAAGGGAGACTAGCAAAGTGAAGCCCAATACGCGGCTATCCACCGTAGTTTGGTTAAGCCGCGGAATGTTGCCGGGGCTAAGGTTCACGAAAAGCTTCGTCGTTATAAAAGCTAACAGGCCGCCGAGTCCGCCCGCGATGGCTGAGAGGAGTACGCTCTCCGTAAGGAGTTGACGAACTATCCGCGCCCTCGCGGCCCCAAGCGCCGCCCGTACTGCAATTTCCCTGCGGCGCGTTGTTGCGCGAGCCAACATGAGATTTCCAACGTTAACGCAGGCAATCAAAAGGACAATCCCAACAGCGCCGAAAAGCACCAAGAGCAGGGTGCGAGTATTTCCCACGATCTGTTGAAACTCTGGGACTAGCTTCACCGCCCCCCGATGGTAATTGCTTCCGGGGTACTGCTTTTCGAGTCGTTGTGCCACGGTGTCCAGAGCGGCCTGCGCTTGGGCTACGCTTACATGCGGTCGTAGCCGCCCTATAACCTTCAGCGAATGCGAGCCACGCTGAGCCGTGAGAGGGCTGTTGCCTGGTGTACGCACCGCATCAGCCGCCATGGTTACCCACAACTGGGCAGGCTCCGCTTGGACCGGGAACTCGAAGCCGGCAGGCATCACACCAACAATTGTGAAGCTATGATCGTTCAAGCGGATGGTTTTCCCAAGAACTTGGGAATCCGAGCCGAATTCTGTCTGCCACAGGCGATGGCTCAAGATCACCGCATCGTTCAGTTCGCCCGGTTCATCCTCTTGTGGCAGGAATGTACGCCCCAGACTCGGTCTCACTCCAAGGAGCGAAAACAAATTCGCTGAAACAATGGCTCCGTAAAGATGAATGGGTTGACCGGTCCCAGATAGCGTGAAATTATACGTGCGGAATGACGCCATCTGACTAAACGCCTGACTGTGTGCTCGCCAGTCAAAGAAATCAGGGTAAGATGCGGGACGACCGATGGTAGACGAGTCCGCTTCGTTGGCTTCCCAAATGGTTACCAGGCGAGCTGGATCATGGAACGGAAGCGGCTCAAGCAGGACCGCGTCGACAATACTAAACATTGCAGTGTTCGCGCCGATGCCGAGGGCAAGTGTGACGACGGCGACGGCGGTGAACCCCGGATTGCGGCGCAGTTGGCGCAAGCCGAAGCGCAAGTCCTGGATCAGTGTTTCAACAAACCGCCCCGCACCTATGTCCCGGCATTCTTCTTTCACTTGGTCAAGCCCTCCGAATTCCAGCCGTGCACGTCGGCGCGCTTCTTCCGGCGATATGCCCGCTGCGATGTAATCGGCCATCTGTTGCTCCAGATGAAACCGAAGTTCGGCGTCGAGTTGCCTTTCAGTTCGCTCTCTCCGAAATAGTCGTTGATACCAACGCATGTTCCGCTCCCTCTCTATCACATTAAAGCCTGATTCGGCGTGGGTAGCGGCGACTTCACGTCGCCATAAATCCAATCTTCCTAATGCTCGCATGACGGCATAAAACCGCCGCTACACTTTTTTCAGAAACCTTCTATTCATTGGGCTACTCGGCCGTTTGAAGGACCGGCATATCGAGCGTTCCCTTGAGAAGTTCTAATTTCTCTTCACCCATTTTCATGCCTAGAAGTTCTACTTATATTACTCCATTATAGAATTGTCAAGTTGAACGTATGTGGCCGTGCTCGGGGGGTGACTGTAAGCTGCTGGCCTGTTTCTGCGAATTGGGAGCCCGGAACAGGGTATGCGCTATGGCCGACCGCTGGAGCTGTTTTCAAATGTCCTATTGACGCGAGTCTTTGCGTGAGGACGGCGCTTTTTGCTATATTGAGTTGGGCTTCCTGAACGACGGGCGCGTAGCTCAGTTGGGAGAGCGCGGCGTTCGCAACGCTGAGGTCGAGGGTTCGAATCCCTTCGCGTCCACCAGCCTGTCAATGCCCGTGCGGCGTGCTACGAAAACCGTCCGCCCGTTTCGACACCATGAAAACACAACCCGACTCGTGTTTCTTTGAAACCCGCCAGCGTCTGTTGCTTGCGCGGCTAGACGCCCGAGATCTGCCTTTCCTTGTGGTGACGAAACCTGCGAACATCTTTTACCTCACAGGTTTTCGGGGAAGCGCAGGGATAGCGGTTTTCGGGCCTTCCGGCGGCCACCTCTTGGTGGATCCCCGTTATACGATTCAGGCGGCAGAACAGGCGCGCGGCGTCGAGGTGAAAGAAGTGACGGCAGGCTTGTTTCGCGCTGCTGGCCGCCGGCTGCAAAAACTGCGCGCCCGCCGTGTCGGATTTGAGGAAAACCACCTCACGGTTGAGGAATTCGAGCGGCTGCGAAAACAGGGGCCTCTGGGAGGTGCATGGAAGCCGGCTGGGGGATTGATCGAAGAACTTCGCGTGGTCAAAGATGATTCCGAAATCAGTCAAATCCGCGCCGCCTGCCTATTGACGTCACGGGCCTATGAGGAAGTCTTGCCGCAAGCGCGCCCTGGAGTTTCGGAGCGCGATCTGGCTAGCGAGCTTGACTTCCGAATGCGGCGCAAAGGAGCCGATAGCGTGGCATTTGAAACGATTGTGGCGTCAGGGCCGCGTGGCGCCCTGCCACACGCTCGTCCGTCGGCAAAAGCACTGAAGGCAGGGGAGTTGGTGATCTTCGACCTTGGTGCTATACTCGGCGGATATGCGGCAGATATGACGCGCACCGTCTACTTGGGCTCGCCCGGAAAGCGGGTGAGGTTCCTCTATGAGGCGGTGCTCGAAGCACAGCAGGAGGCTATTGGGGCGCTCCGCGCGGGCGTAAAGGCTGGCACGGTCAATGCCGCTGCCCGCAGGCGGTTGGCGGCCAAGAAGCTGGACAAACTCTTCACTCATAGCACGGGTCATGGGGTTGGAATTGAGATTCACGAGAGACCTCGCATAGGCCGGGGTGAGCAATCGCCGATTCCCGCTGGCAGCATTGTGACCGTGGAGCCGGGAATTTACATCGAAGACTTTGGGGGTGTCCGAATTGAAGATACGGTTCTGGTAGGCGCGGCAGGGACGCAAACTCTGACGCCTGCGGCCAAAGACTGCTGGTGGCTGGAGTAGCCCACGCTTCAGCCCTGCAGAGACCGTTCTAAAGCGGGGCTACCCTGCGGAGCCAAAGAGCGGCGTGAGACTGGAGTGAGGCAAAAAAGAATGCCAGGTAAAAACATTCCGAAGGAAGAATCACAAGGGCTAGGAAGCCTTAAAAGCATTCGTGAGATTCTCGATTTGATGAATGAGCAGGGAATCAACGAGTTTGAGTTGGAAAACAATGGCTTCCGCTTGCGCGTCAAAAAGGCGGCGGCTCCGACGAGTGTTGAAGCCGCGCCGTCCGTGGCTCAGCCGCATTTTGCTGTTGTCCATCCAGTTCAATCCCCGCCTCCGGCCCCGCGCTTGGTAGATACAGAATCGCCACGGGAAGGGCCGAAGGCAGAGGCTGAAGCCACGGCTGCCGCCCACGAAGGTCTCCATGTGATTAAATCACCGATTGTCGGCACATTTTATGCCTCGCCGGGACCGGACAAACCGCCTTTTATAAAGACGGGTGACAAAGTTCAAGCGGGGCAAGTTTTGTGCATCATCGAAGCCATGAAGCTGATGAATGAGATTGAGTCAGACGTGGATGGAGAGATCGCTAGCGTCTTTGTCCAAGATGGCCAGCCAGTAGAATATGGTCAGGCCTTATTTGGGTTGGTTGTTTAATTTGTTGATGAAACTCCGAGAGTTGCGCTGTGCCTCCATTCCGGGCATCTATTGAGGATTACGAAATTATAGTGACAATCTTTTCTGTAGCGGCGCTCGCTGAGCGCCGCCGTTTTAAGTACCGGCCGTCGGCCAGAGGCCGCCGCTACAATATTTGTTGTCATTATAATTTATGATCCTCAATAATTTTGGTCCTGGGCGAAATAGAGAAATTCAAAGCTTCTCGCGCCAAGGCGCAAGGGAAGCGCAAAGCAGCGAATTTCTTTAAGTATGCTTCTCAAAGGCTCTACTTCCGCTTTTCAATCCTCTCAATCTCTCTCACTCTTCGCGCCAGCTCAGGCAAGCGGGCAAAATGGGCGTAAAGCTTCTTAAGTTCTGCGAGCGGCCTTGCCGGGGTGCCCCAAACAACACTCCCCTCGTGAATAATCTTGCCTGGCAGGATGCCGGCGCCGGAGCCGACGACAGCGCGAGTCTCGATACAAACGTGATCCCCGATCCCCACTTGGCCGCCAATCACCACATAGTCGCCAATCTCCACGCTACCGGAAATTCCGGTTTGGGCAGCGACGATTGAGTGCCGTCCGATGCGAACATTGTGGGCAATCTGCACGAGATTATCGATCTTGGTTCCTGCTCCGATGACGGTGATTCCAAGTGAGCCACGGTCTACCGTGCTGTTGCAGCCGATTTCCACGTCGTCCTCAATCACTACGCCGCCTATTTGCGGAAACTTCTGGTGGCGGCCTTCAGCAAAGGCGTAGCCAAAACCATCGCCCCCAATCACCACGCCAGCATGGAGGATTACGCGGCTTCCGAGCTGCGCGCCTGGATAGAGGACAACTCCCGGGTGGAGCACACAGTCTGCTCCAATTTGCGCGCCCGCCCCAAGGCAGACTCCAGGCATGAGCGCCGTGCGCGCGCCCACGCGAACTCCATCTTCAATGACAACATGAGGTCCCACATAAACGTTTTCTTCCAGGCTAGCTCGCGCCGAGACGATGGAGCTAGGGTGAACGCCTGCAGGCGGCTGGATTTTGGGCGCGAGCGCCTGCGCAGCTTGAATGAAAGCGAGCTTTGGATGCTGAACTTCGATGGTGGTGCGGCCAGGGAGAGAAGAAGCGTCGCGCACTAAAATGCAACCTGCTTTGGATTGAGCGGCTTGGGCAAGAGCGCGACTGCTTTCCACATAGGCTAGATCGCTTGCCTTAGCGGTTTCGAGTTGGGCCATCCCGCCGAGCGCATGGTCTTTATTACCCTGGGCTATGCCGCGCACGATTTGTGCGACTTCGTCCACCGTCATGACTGGAGCCTCGAATTTTGGCGGTTCACTCAGCGCGAGTCCAAACTGACCCGCTATACAAACGCCGTTCTGCGCTCTTTCTTTGCATCCTTAAAAAGGATAGAGCGGAGCTTCGCCGGGCGGGCGCGTCTTCCATCGGCGGTGAACCCAAAGCCATTGCGCGGGATACTGGCGGATATACCGCTCGAGAATCCGCGCGAAGTTCGCGGTATTCGCAAGAACTTCCTCGTCGGGGTCCGCGTGGTGGATCCATTCGACGCTCTCGAATTTTAGCCGGTACTTGCCGAGACCGGCATCCCAAATGACGAGCCCAAGCATAATTGCAGCGCCCGTTTTCTGCGCGACGCGCGCCGGGCTGGCGGTAGTTGAGGCAAGCCTGCCGAAGAAATCCACAAAGACGCCTTCGGCGGGCATCATGTTCTGATCCATCAGGATGCCCACAGACTCATTGCGCCTCAGGGCGCGCAAGGCTGGGCGAGCGAACTCGGCTTTGTCGATGGGTTTCGCGCCGCTCAGACAGCGGTAATAGTTGATCATCGCGTCGATCAGCGGATTATCGAGTTTCCGGGCTACGAAATTGACGGGGTGACCATAAAGGCTATGCGCAAATGAACCTAACTCCCAGTTGCCAAAGTGTGCGGTTAGAAACAGCGTGCCCTTGCCCATGCGGCAGGCGTGTTCGTAGTGCTCGAACCCGTCATAAACAATCAGGCGGTTGATGTTCGCGCGGTTGAGGCGGGGGAAATGCGCGAAGTCTGCAAGCATCCGGCCGAGGCTTTGAAAGCTTTTGAATAACACGAGACGGCGCTCGCGGGCGCTCCATTCCGGATATGCAAGTTGAAGATTCCACAAGCCGGTGCGGCGCAGGCGAGGCCATAACCAATAGCTAAACGGCGCCAGCAAAGAGCAGAACCAGCGCGCCGCGCGATGAGGGACCGCGCCCAGAAATACAAGCGCGCCTTTGGCTGCCCAGTATTCCACGCGATGCCGCAAGGAGGGCAGCATCGCCTCCCGCCTTTCCGCAGTCCCAGGCTCTCCTGCCGGGACATGATCCAGTGCGTGCAAACCCATGGTTAAATTGCGTTATACTCTCTTCTTCATAAAGCGCAAGAGTTTGGCGGACATATAATGAGCCGTTTGAAATCTGCAATCAGCAAAAAATAATAATCAAAGCTGATGTTTTTGCTGACTGCTGATTGCTCTTTAGGCCGCGCAGGAAAACACCTTTGACCGCTGAGATTATTGACATCCGGCACTTTGAAGCTAAGGACTTCGCCCCGCTCCTTGAAGCCGAGTCCGCAGCTTGGTTCAAAACCCTTCGCTGGGATTATACGCCTTCCGCCCGCTTGATCAGCGCCTGTCTTGCGGATAAACGGCTCTCAGGATATGCGCTCGTAAATGGCGGAAAAATTGAAGGCTATAGCTTTTTTCTCTACGAAGGCGAAAAGGGCCTGATCGGAGATCTCTTTGTCCAGCCCAGCAGTGAGATGCTTGAAAACGCGGTGTCGCTGCTTGAGCACGTGATCGAAACACTCAAAGCCACGCCGGGCGTGCGGCGCGTCGAGGCGCAATTGCCGCACTTCAGTTTGGTTGAACTCGATGCGTGTTTCAGCCGCCATCGCTTTGAAAGTTATCTTCGCCGGTTCATGAGCCGCAGGATTGAAGCCCCCGAAGTGGAGCACAAGCCGGACGGATGGGACAAAGAATTTGAAATCGAACCGTGGCAAAA
Organism: Terriglobia bacterium; assembly: GCA_035945515.1. Lineage (GTDB taxonomy): Bacteria > Acidobacteriota > Terriglobia > UBA7540 > UBA7540 > RH2-MAG17b. The sequence continues at coordinate 13,934 of DASZAE010000103.1, read as the reverse complement.
AAAGCATAACCACGAAGCGGCCCGGCTATTGTGCCGCGCCTACCGCTCTCACGTGGACGCGCGCATCAACGATCAATACGCCTCCACCGGCGGAACTGCTCATCTGATCGAAAACATTGTGCACCTTCGCGGCTGTGGCGAGCATCTTCCGCAGGCATCCTTCGCTGCTATTCACCGTGCATCGCGGAAGTTGGCCGGTATCATCGCGCTGACTGCAGTGCGCGCGGCCACCGCTCACGTGCCCCAGGTGGCGGTTGATGTTGAGTTCCAAAACCGCCACGTCGGCGCGGCGCTCATGGAGGTCTCCTTCCGCGAAGCCGCAAAGCTTGGATTCCAGGAAGTAACCTTGACGGTGACGGACGCCAACCGGGGAGCTGTGCGCTTTTACGACCATCTTGGATTTGAGACTTTTCAAACCTTTGGAGCTTACGTCTGGAACAGGTCAGCAGCGTAAAGGGGGCGTCGTCCGGCATCTTCCATATAGGAAGTTGGCCGCTGCATCAACCGCTTTTTTCAAGGCGCGCGGAAATTATCTCTGGTTTAGCTCGCCTCTTGCCACTTGCCGGCTGAAATCCCCGGATTTATTCCGGGCGATGCTCAACGTCTTCCACTGCGTGGAGCGAAAATGCTTGCTCAGGAAAACAATCTGACCGGCGTGATAGGCATAGTGGGCAATCTGGCGGTTGATTGCCTGCAGCACACTGTGCTTTTCCCCACGAATGGTAATGGTGCGCTCCAAGTCCGCATCTGTCAGTGATTCGAGCGTTGACAAAGCAAGCTTCCACCCTGCTTCCCATAGTTCGAGCAGTTGTGCGCGGCTAAGATCGCGCCTGTCTTCAAACTCTGAGTCGCGGTCGCGCCAAGGCTTTTCGCCGTCCGACATAAGAAAGTCGGTCCAACGCGAACGCATGTTGCCGGCCATATGTTTGACCACGAGGGCGATTGAATTTGACTCTGAATCGAGAGGGCGGAAAAATTCCTCATCGCTCACTTGCGACATAGCCCCTTCTGCCAGCGATTTGTACTGGCGGAAAATCGCCCGCGAGTCCTCGAGAAATCGAGTTGTGTAGATGAGCGCCATGTTTGAGTCCTTCCCCTGAGCAGAACAGTCATAGACGTGCTTATTCTGATTTATTGCCCAGATTTTCAGCTTTCAATCAGCAGCGTGCCTGGATCTTCAATCAGCTCTTTCACCCGCACCAGGAACTGCACGGCTTCGAGGCCATCCACCAGGCGGTGATCATAGCTCAACGCAACGTACATCATGGGTCGAATTTTAACATCACTGTTGACGGCCACGGGGCGATCTTCCACTTTATGCAGTCCCAGAATGCCGGCCTGTGGCGGGTTCAAGATGGGGGTCGAGAGCAGCGAACCGAACACACCGCCGTTAGTAACTGAAAAGGTGCCGCCGCGCAGATCGGAAAGGGTGAGTGTTCCTTCTTTCGCTTTGCGGGCGTATTCCTTCACGCCCATTTCGATTTCAGCGAAAGACATTTGGTCGGCGCTGCGCAAGACGGGCACCACCAATCCTTCCGCGGCTCCGACTGCCACGCCGATATCGTAATAGTGTTTTAGAACGATCTCATCCCCTTGAATTTCCGCATTCAAACGGGGAAAACGGCGAAGCGCCGCTACGGAGGCTTTTACAAAAAACGAAGTCAATCCAAGACTCACACCATAGCGATCCTTGAAGCTTTCTTTCTGACGCTGGCGCAATGCCATCACAGCGCCCATATCGATTTCATTAAATGTGGTCAGGATAGCGGCCGTGTGCTGAGCTTCGACGAGCCGCTGGGCGATGGTCTGGCGGCGGCGCGACATGCGCACCCGCTCCTCGCGCCCGGCAGGTTGGGTAGGGGCTGCTGGCGGCTGCTCCTCAGCGGAGGCCGCCACAAGGTTTTGAACTTCCTGACGAGTGACCCTGGCAGTGGTATCAGTTACCGGAGTATGCGCGAGATTTAGGCCCTGCTCGCGCGCCAGCCGCCGCGCGGATGGCGTGGCCAGCTCTTCAGCCGTAATCTGCATGACCCCGGGTTTAGCCTGAGCCGCTGGTTGAAAGGGTCGAGAGGCAGGCGGAGCATCCTTTGGTTTCTCTGGTATTAGGGGCTCCTGTTTTTCAGGTTTGGCAGCAGGCGAGGCGGGGCTGGTTTGTGCGGCGGCAGCGGAAGCGCCATCAGCAGGAGTGAGCGGCGCTTCGATGGATTCATCGATCAGGCCGAGCACGTCTCCGATGTGGACGTCCTCTCCCTCTTTGCGCTCAATTTTGGCGAGCACCCCGGCCTGTTCAGCGCCTACTTCGAGATCAACCTTATCGGTTTCAAGCTCGACCACAACCTCGCCGGGGCTGACGTGGTCACCTTCTTTTTTTCTCCAATGACCGACGGTGGCTTCGAGAACAGACTCGCCGAGCTCAGGAACCACAATTTTAGTTGGCATAATGTCCCTCAACAGCGGGCTACGCTTTTTTCAGTACGACCGTTTCTTCGGTATTGACTTCCTTCACATCAAACGCTTGGGTGATAAGCGCCTCTTGAGTGGCTGCGTGCCAGGCTGATGACCCTTCTGCCGGACTCGAGCTACGCGGACGTCCCAGATAATGCAGCGGGCAGCGGCCGTCAATCAGGCGGGCAATCTGCAAGCGCACAAACTCCCATGCGCCCATATTACGTGGCTCTTCCTGTAGCCACACCACTTCCTCGATGCCAGAATAGCGCGCCAACGTATCCTTGATTTTGTCAACGGGCAAAGGGTATATCTGCTCCACGCGGCAGATGGCTACCTGGCTGGCTTTCGTTCTCTGAGGGGATGTAATTAAGTCCACCGCCACTTTTCCACTGCACAGGATAAGTCTTCTGATATTTTCGGGCGATTGCGCGGCTTGTTCATCAATGATCACGGGCTGCCAACACCCCTCTGCGAGTTCGCGCGGCGCCGAAGCCACCAGGGAATGGCGAAGGAGGCTCTTTGGGGTAAGCACGACAAGGGGCAGCGGGTCTGTTTTGAGCAGGGCGGCCTGACGGCGCAATAGGTGGAAGTATTGCGCCGCCGTCGTGCAGTTGGCGATGCGCAGATTGATCGCCGCGGCAAGCTGCAGGAAACGCTCCGGGCGGCCGCTCGAGTGGTCAGGACCCTGGCCTTCGTAACCGTGGGGCAGCAGGAGCACAAGAGAGGGCGTCAAGCCCCACTTCGCTCTGGCCGAAACAATAAACTCATCAATTACGGTTTGAGCGCCGTTAATGAAGTCCCCATACTGAGCTTCCCAGATTACCAGACGCCCCGGCTCGTTGACGTTGTAGCCATATTCGAAGCCCAACGCCGCGTTTTCCGAAAGAGGGCTGTTTGAGATCTCAAACGCGGCCTTTGCCTCCGGTATTGCTTGTAGAGGGATAAACTTCCGTCCTGTTTCTACGTCATGGAAGACGGCGTGCCGCTGGCTGAACGTGCCTCGCTCCACGTCCTGTCCGGTTACGCGGATGGCGATGCCGTCTGCCAGAATCGACCCCCATGCTAACTCTTCAGCCGAAGCCCAGTCGATGCTTTTCTCGCTGACGTTATCGAAAATGGCCAGCTTGCGTTCAACCGCGCGCTCGATCTTGCGGTTCAGGGTAAAACCTTGAGGAAGCTTGCGCAGCGATTTGTTCAGGGCGTTGAGCTGGTTGAGCGGGACAGACGTTTTCACATGGCTGGCCGCGCCGGGTTCAGGCGGCTCGGGCACGGGCTCAACGAAATGCTTCTCCGGCACGAGCTTGGTAAACGCGCTCTGGATCGCGGCAGTATGTTTGCGGACGAGGTCTTCGGCAAAACCTTCCTGAATAATACCCCGGCTGATGAGGGTCTGTACCCAAAGCTGGCGGACGGTAGGGTGTGTTGCGATTTTCTGATACATCAAGGGCTGGGTGAAACTGGGCTCGTCGCCCTCATTATGCCCGTAGCGGCGGTATCCGATGAGGTCAATTAGAAAGTCTTTGTGGAAGCGGACGCGGTAGGCAAAGGCAAGGCGCGCCGCTTCCAGGCAGGCTTCCGGGTCATCGGCATTGACATGAACAATCGGAATGCGGAAACCACGCGCGAGATCACTGGCAAAAATTGTGCTGCGCTCTTGTTCGGAAGGCGTAGTAAAGCCCACTTGGTTATTGGCAATAATGTGGATCGTTCCCCCGGCGCTATAGCCCGGCAAGCGAAAAAGGTTGAGCGTCTCCGCTACAACGCCTTGTCCGGGAAATGCCGCGTCGCCATGGATCAGAATAGGGAGCGTTCGCGTGGGATCAAACTGGGGCGCGCCGGGCTTGTCGACCCGCGTTCCTCCCGCTCGCGCCATGCCGAGCACCACGGGGTCCACGGCTTCGAGATGGCTGGGGTTGGGCGCGAGTGAAATAATCATGTTCAGCTTGCGGTTGCTTGCAATCGCGCGGCGCGCGCCCGAGTGGTACTTCACATCGCCGGTCCAACCCTGGTCGCCGCGGTATAAGCTGGCTTTCACAGGGTCCTTGAATTCGGCCAGAATCTGCGCATACGGCTTCTTTAAGACATGAGCCAGCACGTTCAGCCGTCCTCGGTGTCCCATGCCGATCAGGATTTGTTGCACCTTCGCCTCGCCCGCGCCACTGATAGTTTCGTCAAGGATCGGGATCAACATACCGAGTCCCTCAACCGAAAACCGGGTTTTACCGGGGAAAGTGCGGTGTAGGAACAACTCAAACGCTCCTTCTTGTGTGAGCCGTTCAAGCACCACAGTCTCGTGGATGGGGTCCTTGGGGGGACGGAAGGTTCCCGATTCCGTGGCGTTTTCAAGCCAATGGCGCTCTTCAGGGTCGCGCAAATGCGCATAGTCGTAACCGCTGTGAGAGCAGTAGATTTGCTGGAGGGCCCGAATGACCTCAAGCGCGTTGGCTGCGCCTTCCGCCACCGGGCCGCCGATAATATTAGCCGGAAGCGTCTCTAAATCTTTTTCTGTAATTCCATGATTCCCGGCAAGAAGCGACGGGTCGCCCGGAGGCTCGCTGCCAAGCGGGTCAAGCTGCGCCGCCAGATTGCCGAACTTCCGGATCGATTGCGCCAAGTTGACGGCGGCCACTACTTTGGCCATCAGCCCCGTGGGCTGCGCGCCCGCGGCCAGTAATGCGGCGTTTGTAGCGCCCGGCGGAGGAAGCTGGCTGAAGAGCGCCCGCGCCTCTGCATCCACAGAGTTAGGGTCTTGCTGGAACCTGTCGAACAGTTCAGCCACATACCCCGCGTTGACTCCTTGAAAATCCCGCCAGCCGTCGGACATTGTTGTATTGCGCGCCCTTTCTTTCCCAAGTTTAATCACGCTGCCGCGCTTCTCATTTATATTCTTACAAACTGCATGACGGAGTAAACCAACAAATTTCTCGAAGTGGATTTACATGCTTGCTCAAGAACAGGCAGAGATGGCTCTATGTAGCCAACTTGGCCCCTTGGTTACCATAGAGCCGTGTCGGGATCACGGTGCTGTTGCGCTGACTAGGTCAAGCCTTTTGGGTAGCCGGTCCCGCGCCCTAAACCCCTCACAGGACTTCTACAAAACAGGCTTTGCCTCATGACGCGGGTATGCTACGCTACTGGCTATAACCTAGCGCGGCAGCAATACTTAAGCACAAAAGGATTTTTTAATTGGCCGCGTCATGATCAATAGCAAGGACGTTCGCAGTCCCGTTTGACGAGCCTGTACATCAGGAGGTCATCTATGAATCGCAGAGATTTTATCGCCAAAACAACGATGGGACTCGGGGCTACATGGCTTGCCACACAAGCCGGCGAGGCCATGCCCGCCGCGACTACGGCAAAACGATTCAGCGCGGCGGACACCGTTACGCTCGGTAAAACGGGCATTCGCACCAGCCGTTTGGCCTGTGGCACGGGAACGATTGGGGGCGGAGGGCACTCCCATCAGACGCGGCTTGGGGTCGACGGGCTTGCTGATCTTCTCGTGCATGGCTACGATCACGGCCTCCGCTTTTTCGACGCGGCGGATTCCTATGGTTCGCATCCGGCCGTCGCCGCGGCGCTCAAGCGGTTGCCGCGAGAAAAAGTGACCGTGCTGACCAAGTCGGATACACGCGACCCTGACGGCATGAGGTCGGATATTGACCGCTTCCGGCGTGAATTGGGAACGGATTATATCGACATTGTCCTGATGCACTGCATGTTGGAGGATGACTGGACCACGCGCTATCGCGCGACGATGGACGTGCTCTCGGAAGCCAAAGAAAAAGGCTGGATTCGCGCCCACGGATGCTCATGCCATAAAATTGGCGCGCTGCGCGCGGCCGCCGCTTCACCCTGGGTGGAGGTTGACCTTGCCCGCATGAATCCAATCGGATCTCACATGGACGCCGACCCTCCCACGGTTCTTGCGGTGTTGCGCCAGATGAAGGCGCAGGGCAAGGGCGTGGTTGGCATGAAGATTCTCGGTCAGGGCGACATGCGCAGCCGGCAGGATGAGGCTCTCCACTTCGCGCTCTCAAATGGCGCGCTCGATGCGTTCACCATCGGCGCCGAAAACATCGCCGAGCAGACGGATCTCATGCGCCGTATTGCCTCCGTGGCGGCGTAATTGCCGCTGACTCGAGGCTATCAAGCTTCAACATCGTTTCTGCACGCATGGAACCCCATTTAGGGAAATGATCTCGTTGTAGCGTTATGGATTTGACGTTACAAAGCGGTTTTGCCCTTTATACGGCTTGGGCGGCAAATAAAGAATTGGGGATCCTCAGGATTCAACTGCCCGCGTTTAGAGGCCGGTTTTCTGGAGAGTGGGTCAGTTTGGAAGCGACTTCGTCCTCTGTCCCGATGTCATGCTGGGCCCTTCGCTCGTCATGTGTCACGTATCTGAGTTGCGCGCCATTAGTCGATGCTAAAGTAAACCCGCCGCTCGACGCCAAATTGGTTCATGACCGTTTTCTTTGACAGAACCCTTCATGACTCGCTAACGTATAAGAGTGGCATACTGAGCGGCCTGAATCAGGACGGTCATTTCTTTAGCAGCGGCGGCCCTTGGGGCCTCGGCTGCCGAGATTTGCAAAGAACTGGCGGCTAGAGACCGTCGCTACGGATTGACTTTGGGGAAAAAGGAAGTAGGCACCGATGATCGAAGCAGTAGAAAACGAGTTTACAGAGCTTGAAGCAATAGAAACACGGGAGTGGATAGAATCTCTCGACTACGTTATTGAGCAGGAAGATCCCCGGCGCGTGGAGCAGTTGCTCCGGGCGCTGCAAAATCGCGCCGCGCTTTCGAGAGTCAGAATAAAGCCGGCTCCAAACACGCCTTTTATTAACACCATCCCTGTCGAAGAACAACCTCCCTATCCGGGTGACACTGAAATCGAGCGGCGCATTAAGAGCCTTGTGCGTTGGAACGCCATGGCGATGGTAGTGCGCGCGAACAAGCAGGAAAGCGGCATCGGAGGGCACATTTCCACCTACGCTTCGGCGGCGACGCTCTACGAAGTCGGCTTTAACCACTTTTTCCACGCTAAGAACGAAAATGAGGAAGGGGACCTTGTATTCTTTCAGGGCCATGCTTCGCCAGGCTTTTACTCCAGAGCGTTTCTCGAAGGGCGTCTTACCGAAAAGCAGCTTGAGAATTTCCGCCGCGAACTTAAGCCGGGCGGCGGCCTTTCCTCATATCCTCATCCTTGGCTCATGCCAAACTTTTGGCAGTTTCCTACCGTTTCGATGGGACTTGGTCCCATCCAAGCAATTTACCAAGCCCGATTCCTCCATTACCTAGAAGACCGCGGTCTGAAGAATACTAAAGGTCAGCGCGTTTGGGCGTTCCTCGGCGATGGTGAAACGGATGAGCCGGAGACGCTCGGCGCGATTTCGCTTGCGACGCGGGCTAAACTGGATAATCTCATTTTCGTTGTCAACTGTAACTTGCAGCGTCTCGATGGCCCGGTGAGAGGTAACGGCAACATCATTCAAGAACTCGAGGCGATCTTTGCCGGCGCGGGCTGGAATGTGATCAAAGTTGCTTGGGGAACTGACTGGGACCCGCTGCTGGCGAATGACGCCGATGGCGCCCTCGTGAAACGCATGGGTGAAGTTGTCGATGGGGAACGGCAGAAGTATTCGGTGGAAAACGGAAAATATTTCCGGGAGCATTTTTTTGGAGTTGATCCGCGTTTGCTCGATCTGGTGAAAGATATCCCTGATGAACGGCTGTGCAAGTTGCGTCTTGGCGGCCATGACCCCAAGAAAGTTTACGCCGCCTACAAGGCGGCAGTGGAGCATCGCGGCTCCCCGACCGTGATTCTCGCGCGCACCATCAAGGGCTACGGCCTGGGCGAGAGCGGCGAAGGGAAGAATATTACCCACCAGCAGAAGAAGCTGAATGAGGACGAGGTGCGGCAATTTCGCACACGCTTTGGCATTCCTATTCCAGATGACGAAATGGCGCATTTAAGTTTCTACAAGCCGCCGGCCGACAGCCCTGAAATGCTATACCTTCACTCGCGCCGTAAGGAACTGGGCGGCTACCTCCCGTCCCGCAGCGTGACGGTTCCACCGCTCAAAGCGCCGGACAATTCCCTCTTTGAAGAGTTCTATGCAGGCACGGGCGAGCGCGAAGCCTCAAGCACGATGGTGATCGTGCGGATGCTTGCCAAGATGCTGCGTGATAAGGAACTGGGCAAGTTGATTGTGCCCATTGTGCCGGACGAAGCGCGCACTTTCGGCATGGAGGCGCTTTTCCGCCAAGTGGGCATCTATTCGCGACAGGGGCAGCTATACGAACCGGTCGATAAGGACACCCTGCTTTACTATAAGGAAGCCGAAGACGGCCAGATTCTGGAAGAGGGCATCACCGAGGCCGGGTCGATGGCCTCGTTTATCGCGGCCGGAACCGCTTATTCCGTCCACGGGATTAACACCATCCCGTTTTTCATTTATTATTCAATGTTCGGACAGCAGCGCGTAGGCGATCTGGTTTGGGCTGCGGGCGACAGTCGCTGCCGGGGCTTCATGGTGGGCGGGACGGCCGGGCGGACAACATTGTCTGGCGAGGGCCTTCAGCATCAGGATGGCAACAGCCACTTGCTCGCCTACACGGTTCCGAATTTAGTCGCCTACGATCCCGCTTACGCTTATGAAATCGCGGTAATCATCCGCGACGGTATCCGGCGAATGTATGCAAACCAAGAGAGCGTATTCTATTATTTGACGGTGATGAACGAAAACTATGTCATGCCTTCAATGCCTGAAGGCATTGAAGAAGGCATTCTAAAGGGTCTTTATCGCTTCAAATCATCGGACCTGAAAGGCTCGAAACTGCAAGTGCAGCTTCTCGGAAGCGGCGCCATTTTGAATGAAGCGGTGAAAGCTCAAAAACTGCTGGCAGAAAAGTATGGCGTGGCGGCGGATGTTTGGAGCGCCACCAGCTATCGGGAGCTCTACCGTGAAGCGCACGCTACCGCGCGCTGGAACATGCTCCATCCGGGCGAGGCGCCGCGCCGCTCCTATGTGGAAGAGTGTCTGGCAGACGCGCCTGGCGTTGTTGTCGCGGCTTCGGACTATGTGAAGGGTTTGCCCGATTCCATCGCGCGCTGGCTGCCGCAGAGGTTCGTTTCGCTGGGAACGGACGGCTTCGGACGCAGCGAGGGCCGCGCCGCGCTGCGGGATTTCTTTGAAGTGGACTCGCGCTTTATCACGCTCAACGCGCTCGTGGCGCTGGCGCGGGAAAAGAAGATTAAGCCGGATGTGGCTCAAAAAGCGATGAAAGAGATGGAGATTGATCCGGAAAAATCCGACCCGGCGCTGGCATAATTGCAAGGAAGAGACTTCATATGGCGACAGAATTCAGACTCCCGGAACTTGGAGAGAACATCCAAGCGGGTGACGTAGTGAAGCTGCTCATTTCACCGGGAGACAAAGTCAATCAGGACCAGGCGGTGCTTGAGCTTGAGACGGACAAGGCAACCATCGAGGTGCCGTCATCGGTAAGCGGGACGGTCAAGCAGGTTCTGGTCAAAACGGGTGAAAAGCTCAAGATTGGTCAAGTAATTTTTACTGTAGAAAGTTCGGGCGCAACGGCGGCGGTCGCACCCCCCTCCACGACGTCAGCCGCCGCGGAGCCGCAGTCAAATGCGGCTCCGGCGCCCGCTCCTGCTAAAGCGGCGCCTATTAAAGCGGAAGAAAATGCTGCAACGGCGCGTGCTGTGGCGCCACCGGTTGAAAACCCGGTATCTGCGGGGGAGGGAAGTCCTGCTGGACCGAGTGGGCTTGCACCGGCCGCGCCATCAGTGCGGCGTGTCGCCCGCGAAACTGGCGTAGATATCAATCTAGTGCCGGGCACGGGTCCAGGGGGGCGGATCAGCGCAGAAGATGTGATGCACTATGCGCGCGACATCATCCGCGGCAAACCGGCGGCTGGCGGCGCGCCTTCTGCGGCTCCCTTGCCTGATTTCCGCAAGTGGGGCGAAGTTGAGGCGCAACCCATGTCAAATATCCGCCGCAAGACGGCGGAGCATTTGGCGCAAGCCTGGTCGAACATCCCTCAAGTTACACAGTATGACAAAGCGGACATCACCGAGCTGGAAGAGTTGCGCAAGCGGTATGCGAGCCGCGCGGAAAAGGCTGGCGGCAAGCTGACGGTCACGGCGATTGCCTTGAAGGTCGTGGCCGCCGCGCTGCAGGTTTTCCCGCAGTTTGCAGCTAGCGTGGACGCGGCGCGGAATGAGATTGTTTACAAGAAATACAGCCATATTGGAGTGGCGGTGGATACGGACCGCGGCCTCCTCGTCCCCGTAGTTCGTGATGTGGCGAAGAAGAACATCATCCAACTTTCTTCCGAGCTTGCTCAACTGGCGGAAAAAGCGCGCAACAAAAAACTCGGCCTCGAGGAAATGGAAGGCGGCGTTTTCACCATCACTAACCTCGGCGGCATCGGCGGAACGGCTTTCTCGCCGATTGTGAATTATCCTGAAGTCGCCATCCTCGGCCTTTCGAGATCGCAGAAGGAACCCGTTTATTTGGACGGACAGTTTGCGCCGCGGCTCATGCTGCCGCTTTCGCTTTCCTACGATCACAGGCTCATTGACGGCGCGGACGCCGCCCGCTTTCTGCGCTGGGTTGCGGAAGCTATCGAGCAGCCTTTCCTGCTGCCCCTTCAGGGATAGATAAATCCGGCGCTTGGCTCCGGCCGTAGCGGTCTCAATTTTCAATTTCAAATACAAACGCAAAGCGCAGAGTGCAAAGATGAGCGAGCAGACTCCCGAAACGCAACTGGTGGTGATCGGAGCCGGACCCGGCGGATACGCGGCCGCTTTTTTGGCCGCAGACATGGGGATGCAAGTGACCCTGGTCGATCCCGAGGTAAATCCCGGCGGCGTTTGCCTCTATCGCGGTTGCATCCCCTCAAAAGCCCTTCTGCACGTAGCAAAACTCGTGGCTGAGAGCCACTTGGCTGCCGAATGGGGCATTAAGTATGCCGAGCCTAAGATCGACTTGGAGAAACTCCGCGGTTGGAAGAATTCGGTCGTTTCTAAGCTCACGGGCGGCCTTGGATTGCTCTCGAAGCAGCGGTCTGTGCGCTACGTCCAAGGCACAGCCGGCTTTTTGGATTCACACACGCTGAGCGTTAAATCGAAGGCGGGCGGGGAAGAAAAGCTTTCTTTTGAGCACGCGATTATCGCCACCGGATCGCGGCCCGCCATGATTCCCGGCGCGCCCGAAAAGAGCGCCCGCGTGCTGGATTCGACATCTGCCTTAGACTTGGCCAATGTTCCTAAAACCTTGCTGGTAGTGGGCGGTGGCTACATCGGGCTTGAACTGGGCACGGTTTACACCGCGCTCGGAACAAAGGTTTCCGTAGTTGAGATGACGGACGGCCTGATGCCGGGGGCGGACCGTGACCTCGTCAACGTGCTCGCCAAACGGCTGGAGAAGGAATTTCAGTCCGTGATGCTCAAAACCAAAGTGGTTGAGATGAAGGAGACGGAGAAGGGCATCCGCGTAAAGTTCGAGGGCGAGAGCGCGGCGAGCAGCCAGACCTATGACAAGGTCCTGATTTCGACCGGCAGAAAGCCAAATTCGGCAATTCCCGGACTCGAAAAGACTAAAGTCGTGGTAGGTTCGGGCGGTTTTATCCAGGTTAATTTGCAACGCCAGACGGCAGACCCCAGCATCTATGCCATCGGAGATGTGGCGGGCGAGCCGATGCTCGCGCACAAAGCGTCGCACGAAGGACGCGCAGCGGTTGAGGCTATTGCGGGACATAAGGTGGCCTTTGAGCCGCGTGCCATTCCAGCGGTGATTTTCACCGACCCCGAAATCGCTTGGTGCGGATTGACCGAGACCCAGGCCCAAACGGAAAACCGGCCGGTGAAGGTGGCCAAATTCCCCTGGGCAGCTTCGGGGCGCGCCTTAACCCTTGGCCGCACCGACGGCTTAACCAAGCTTTTGATTGACCCTGCTACCGAGCGCGTTCTAGGCGTGGGCATTGCGGGCGTAGGCGCAGGAGATCTGATTGCCGAGGGCGTGCTCGCCATTGAAATGGCAGCTCTGGCGTCGGATGTTGAACTGACGATTCATCCCCATCCGACACTTTCAGAGACGGTGATGCAAGCCGCCGAAGTTTTCTTTGGCACCAGCACGGACTTCTACCGGCCAAAGAAGAAGTAGTGGTGGTCATGGTACAGAATCGGACGCCGCTGACTATGGCGTCCTGCTTAGAAATGCGCGGTCGTCCAACATGCCCGTTCTCGTGATGGTCGAAGACCTCCTTTTCCTCTCCAAAATCCAGCAGACGGCGAAGTTGGTGAATACCGCCATCGAAGTTGTCTTGCCCGCGAAGTTGATCGAAAGGCTTTCTCAAGACCCGCCCTCAGCCGTGATTTGCGATTTGAATTATCGCGCGGGACTGGCTATTGAGGCCATACGCGAGCTGAAGCGCAACCCCGATCTCCGTGAAATCCCTGTAATCGGCTTTCTCTCGCACGTCCAGTCAGACCTTATCACGTCGGCGCGCGAAGCGGGTTGCGACGTGGTCCTGGCGCGCTCTGCGTTCAGCCAACAACTTCCTCAGATACTCCGCAACTATTCCCCGCAGAATGCGGCGCCCACATCTTCTGGCGGCGATGCGAAATAAAGCTCTATCTTTCGTCTTATTCCTAACATTGCTGTGCGCGATGGCGCTGCCCATTCGCGCGGGTCAATCATCTCCCGCCCCGTTGGCGTCCTCAACATTCTCGGCGCCGCCCGCGTTGCCAGATGTCGCCACGCTGCTGAAGCAAGTCCAGAAAAACCAGGATCGCCTGGAACAGGACCGCGAGAGATACTCGTTTACTGAGGTTGAGGAGCAAGACAGTGTGAGCCGGAAAGGCCAGGTGAAGGCGGGGAACGTGAACCAGTACGACGTGTTTTTTCTGCGCGGCTATTTGATCCGGAGATTGGTGAAGAAGGATGGCAAATCTTTGAGCGCCGCTGCGCAGAAAAAGGAAGACGGGCGGGTGCGCAAGCTGGTGGAAAAATACGAGCGGAAGGCGGAGAAGAAGAACAACAAGCAAGATGATAGCGAGGTCGGAGTGGGCGTTTTCTTGCGCACCAGCCTGTTCACCCATCCTCGTTGGGAGTGGTTAGGCGGCCGCCGAGTGCTGGCGTTTGATTTTCACCCTAATCCCGATTACCGGCCCCAAACCTTGGTCGAAAAGATGGTTTATTGCCTCGCGGGCGAGGCGTGGATCGACGCGCAAGCCCGCGAGGTGGTGCGGCTTCAGGCCGGATTCGATAGCTCCTATAAGATCGCGGGCGGCCTGCTGGCTTCGATTGAAAAGGGAACCACTGTCACCTTGGCGCAAACCTTTGTGGATGGCGACGCATGGCTGCCGTCCTATTTCTCCATTCATGCCAGGGGTCGCCTGCTATTGTTCAAAGGCGTGCGCATGAACCTGGAGGACCATTTCAGCGACTATCGC
>DASZAE010000102.1:0-21470 GCA_035945515.1 Terriglobia bacterium | reverse complement strand
CTGGCCGGTCGGCAAGCAGGATGAATATGGCGTGGCGGTAGGTGGAATAAAAACTGTACAGTTCGAGGCCAGCGGCGGCGTCTCTGTCGAGCCGCTCAAACTGAGCCCGGATATGCTGATGGACCTCGAACAGAACCTGATGCTTTTTTTCACCGGCAGTTCCCGCTCCAGCTCAGATATTTTGAGCGGACAGGATCGCTCTGTGCAGAAGAACGAAAGCGCCGTTCTCGACGCCTTGGCCGAGTTGAAGGATATGGTTCCCACCATGCGCAAGACGCTCCTAAGCGGTAATTTCGCCGCTTTTGGGGCTATGCTGCACGACGGCTGGACCATCAAGAAGCGCATTTCTACCAAGATTTCCAATTCCCGCATTGACGATATCTACGAAACGGCCCGGCAATCGGGCGCGCTCGGAGGAAAGATTACGGGCGCCGGCGGCGGCGGGTTCCTGCTCCTTTACTGCGACCGTGAGGCTCAACCAAGCGTGCGAACTGGTCTCGCGGCCTTCGGCTTAAAAGAGATGCGGTTCCATTTCGACCTGGGCGGTAGCCGGGTTGTGTATAACGATCCTTTCTTCGATTCTAGCGGACGCGGCGGAATGCGCTGGGCGTTTTCAACCAATCTTGAGCAATTGCGCCGCGTGGCGGGATCGGCATAGGCACAATTCCGGCCGTGCAGCCTGTGTGACAACTGCGGCTTTTCTCATATCAAAATCCAAAATTTGCACGAGTCCATAAGTCGCGGCGCCTGACTGTATAGCGGTGGCCTCCGGCCGCCGGTCTTTACTATTAAAGACCAGCGGCCGAAGCCTGTAAGGGTCGTCGCTACAGCCAATAACCTTCGCTGACGGATGGCGTTCTATATAGAATAGTGTCTGTGTCTGTCTGAGCTCCGGACTCACGCATCAAAGGACGCCCATGCCGGGAGACATCTCGAAAGCGTTTTTGCTTGCTGCCGGGCAAGGCACGCGATTGCGGCCGCTCACGGATCATACGCCCAAGTGTCTGGTTCCTATCGACGGTCAACCACTGCTGAGCATCTGGCTGGACTTTTGTGAACGCTTGGGCGTGCAGGAAGTGCTCATCAACACGCATCATCTCGCTGGGCAAGTAAGCGACTGGGCCGCAAAGCAGAAGTCGGCTATTAAGATTCAACTGTTCCATGAGGCCGCGCTGCTCGGAAGCGCCGGAACTCTCGCCGCCAATCGCGCTTTCGTTGGGGATGACAGTAATTTCTATGTTTTCTATGCCGACAATCTAGTACGAACCGATCTCTCCTGTCTCAGGACGACGCACCGCGAGAACTTAGGAGTGGTGACGATGGGACTCTTCGAGACGCCACGACCGCAGGATTGCGGTATTGTCACGCTCGACGAAGGCGGACGCATCATCAGTTTTGAGGAAAAACCGGCCCATCCTCGCAGCAATCTGGCCTTTGCGGGACTTCTGATCGCCTCGACTTCATTGTTTGACTGGTTGCCCCAACCCACTAACCCTGACGACTCTGGTGGGACGTCACGCGCTGCGGATTTAGGCAAGGAAATCCTGCCGAAGTTGGTCGGGAAGATGTGGGGCGCGCGGCTTGAGGGCTACCTGCTGGATATTGGAACACCGGAGAATTATGCGAGGGGGCTCCGGGAATGGCCGATGGTAAGCCGCGCGGGTGGAGCAGCCTCGGATGCAGCGCACTAAGCAAAGGAGAATTTTTGAAGGCACGCTTCATCCTGCTTGACCGCGATGGTGTGATCAACCGCAAAGTGCAGAATGGCTATGTCACCGAGTGGAATGAATTTCTATTTCTTCCGGGGGCGTTCGAAGCCTTGCGCCGGCTCGCGGCGGGCGGCTTCCTGCCCATTGTCGTCTCAAACCAGGCTGGGGTTGGTAAGGGCCGGATGTCGCTGCCTGCTTTGAACCAGATCACGGCGCGTTTCGTGAGAAGAGTAGAAGCGTGCGGCGGCCGCATCCATAAGGTATATTACTGCACGCATCGCAAAGACGCTCGCTGCCTCTGCCGGAAGCCCCGCCCCGGACTTTTGCTCCAGGCGCAACGGGAAAACCATTTCGATTTGGGGAGCACCTACTTTATCGGCGATTCGGTCAGCGATCTGATCGCGGCAGAACGCGCGGGATGCCCGGCGATTTTGGTTAGCGGAAACCCGGCGAGCCTGGTCAAAGGATATTCTTCCCGCCCGGCGGCGGTGGCGCCCGACCTCCTCTCGGCGGTAGATTTTATTTTCGGCCGTGGATGAGCGCCGTCTGCTAAATTTTGCCAGGTTCTGTTACACTGGCAAATCAAGCGTGCGCGGTTTGCGACACCCTTCGTGGGCTTGGTTGAACTGGAGGGGACCGTGGTTTTTTGTAAATCAAAATTGACCCCCATTTTGTGTAAACGCAGGGTTTGGCCGTTACTATGCGGAGAGCCGTTGAAATCGTCCTCGCTTTAACCATCATCGGCGCCACTCTGGCGTTCGGGGGAGTGCAGCCGCTTGCTTATTCCTTGATGGAAATTGCCATTTTTGCGGTTTTTGCGGCTTTACTCGTATGGCAGGCGCGCCACGGACAAATCCAGCTTGATATCCCGCTCTGGCCGGCGCTTTTCGCTCTTCTGGTTATTCTTCAGTTGATTCCTCTGCCGCAAGGATGGATTGCCGCGCTGGATCATGCGCGCCTGCCTTCAGCCGCCATTCAAAACATCGAACATACGGTGGGACACGCGGTGCCCCTTAGCATCTATCCTCACGCCACGCTCTACGCGCTGATTCAGTTTCTCGCTTACCTCGGCGCTTTTGTGCTTGCCGCCTACGTCTTCGATTCACGCCAGCGGAACAGTATTTTGGTAAGAACGCTGATTTTTCTGGGACTCTTTGAAGCTGCTTACGGCATTGTGCAATACCTTACCGGCTGGCAAAAGATATTTACCATGAAGAAGGTTTATTACACAGACGCCGGAACAGGCACGTTCATCAATCATAATCACTTTGCGGGTTTTATTGAGCTCACGTTTCCTTTTGTGCTGGGCACCATATTTTATTATTTCCAAATCTGGCGCGACGGGCGCCGCCGCGGCCCGGCGCGCGTCGATCCGGCCACTGCAAGCTCGGCGGGCGTTCAATCGTTGTTTTATGCTTTTCTGTTGATTGTTTCTGTGGTGGCGGTCATTTTTTCCCGCTCGCGCACCGGGACCCTCGCAACCTTGTTCGCGATTGTTTTTATCGGTCTGCTCGCCCAACTGAAGACTCGTCAGAAGGCATGGTTATTGGGCCTGGCTGCGTTCGTGCTGATTGCTGTGGGCTATGGCTTGTGGATCGGCCTGAATCCCGTGCTCTCGCGGTTTGCGATGTTTGAAGGAGGCTCCAAGTATTTTGAGGCAGAGGGGCGCGTCCCTACATGGCGATCCACCTATGAAATTGTGCGCCATCATCCGCTCACCGGCATCGGCCTCGGCACGTTCAGGTATGGCTTCCCCCATTTTCAGACGTACTACCTCACTCTTTACTATACGCACGCGCACAGCGACTACTTGGAATTGCTCGCGGAAACCGGCTGGCTGGGCGCGCTGCTCCTTTTCGTGCCCATATTTGTGCTGCTGATTATGATGGTGCGGTCGTTCCTGACCGACTCGCGGCGCTATCGCCCTGCAGTGACGCTCGGGTGCATTGGCAGCACGCTCGCTTTGCTGATCCACAGTGTTGCGGATTTCAACCTCCACATCCCAAGCAACGCGCTCGTCTTTTCCGTGGTGCTGGGAATCGGATATAAAGCAGCCCGCATCGAGCGCAGAAATGAAGGGGCAAAAGCCGCCGCCGATCACCCTGCGGTCTCCGGACGAGTGCCGCGAAAATCAGGCGTTTCCTGAAGTTGAACGCTGGGAGGGCGGCGCTGTCTCAAGTCCCGTGTCTTTTTCCTTGAGCGCCTTGACGCGGTCCCGCAGTTGCGCCGCCTTTTCAAATTCAAATTGGCGCGCGGCGTCGCGCATCTGCTCCTCGAGCGCCGCAATCAGTTGCGTGAGTTCGCCGGCAGACGCGGGCTCGGGCGGGTCCTCCAGCGCCGGCAAGGGCGCGTAGTCGGCTTCGGAGATCGCGGCAAGCTGCATATCCACCGGCTTGATGATCGACTGCGGCGTGATGCCATTTTCCCGGTTGTAGTAAAGCTGCTTTTCACGGCGCCGGTTTGTTTCACTGATAGCGTAGCGCATAGAGTCGGTCATCGTGTCGCCGTAGAGAATTGCTCTGCCGTGAATGTTGCGGGCGGCGCGGCCCATGGTCTGAATCAGCGAGCCTCCTGACCTCAAGAATCCCTCTTTGTCCGCGTCGAGCACCGCCACGAGCGAGACTTCCGGCAGGTCCAGCCCTTCGCGCAGCAGGTTAATGCCAATGAGCACGTCGAATTCGCCGCGTCGCAGGCTGCGCAGAATCTTCACGCGGTCGAGCGTATCAATCTCCGAATGTAGGTAACGGCAGCGCACGCCCACTTCGGTGTAATACTCCGCCAGGTCTTCGGCCATGCGCTTAGTGAGCGTCGTCACTAATACCCGCTCACCCGTCTTGACTCGCTTATGAATCTCAGCCAGCAAATCGTCGATCTGATTGCGCGTAGGCCGCACTTCGATTTCCGGGTCGATTAAGCCAGTGGGCCGGATCACCTGCTCCACCACGATCCCAGCCGACTGGGTGAGTTCATAAGGCCCGGGCGTGGCGGAGACGAAAACCACCTGGCCTGCGCGATGCTCGAACTCTTCAAACGTCAGCGGCCGGTTGTCGAGCGCCGAAGGCATCCGGAAGCCGTATTCCACCAGCACCTGCTTGCGCGAGCGATCGCCGTTGTACATGGCACGAAGCTGCGGAACCGTCTGGTGGCTTTCATCAATGACCATGAGTGTGTCCTGCGGGAGATAGTCGAGCAGCGTGGGCGGCGGCTCGCCCGGCAGACGGCCGGACAGGTGCCGCGAGTAATTTTCAATGCCGTGGCAGTAGCCCATCTCTTTCATGATTTCAAGGTCAAACATCGTCCGCTGGTGCAGGCGCTGCGCCTCCACTAGCTTGCCCTGCTTTTCAAGTTCGCCGCGCCACCACGCCAGTTCACTCTGCATGCGCTCGATGGCCAGCTCGCGCCGCTCTTTCGGCATCACGTAGTGCGTGCGCGGATAAATCGGCAGGCGCGTCAGCGCCTGCTTCACCTGGCCGAGCAGCGGATCGATCTGCTTAAGCGCGTCTACCGTTTCGCCCCACATCTCGATGCGGTAGGCGTTGTCCTCGTATGTCGGATAAACTTCAATCACGTCGCCGCGCACGCGGAACGTGCCGCGCCGGAAGTCGCCTTCGGTGCGCTCGTATTGGATTTCCACCAGCCGGCGCAAAATATCCTGCCGCGAAATCTTCTGTCCCCTTTCGAGCAGCAGCAACATGCCGTAATAAGCTTCGGGCGATCCAAGACCATAGATGCAACTGACGCTGGCCACAATCAGGCAGTCGCGGCGCTCGAAGAGCGAGCGCGTGGCGGACATGCGAAGCTTATCCAGCTCGTCGTTGATGGTGGCTTCTTTCTCGATGTAGACGTCGCCCGCGGGAATGTAAGCTTCGGGTTGGTAGTAGTCGTAATAGCTGACGAAATATTCCACCGCGTTATGAGGGAAAAAAGCGCGGAATTCGTGATAAAGCTGCGCCGCAAGCGTCTTATTATGCGCAAGCACCAGGGCCGGGCGGTTCGTGGCCTCAATCACCTTGGCCATGGTGAACGTCTTACCCGAGCCGGTGACGCCCAGCAAAACCTGATGATGTTCTCCGCTCTCGATGCCGCGAACCAACTGCTCAATCGCTGTCACCTGATCGCCGCGCGGCTGATACGTTGAAACCAGCTTGAAGTCCATGAAAGTTGATCCTTGCTTATTTCATGTTAACCGAAATGCTGACCCCGAAGACGCCCTTCGCGCAGACCGATTGGTTAGAGAATTCTAATGTTATTGATTCTAAAGGGCTCTTAGGCTTCGTTCCGCAACTTCTTTCGGCGAATACTCCCCGCCAGCCCTTTTCTGATCCTGACAGAGAATTGACCGGGCTGCTGAACTCCACGCCCAGCGTATCACGACCGGATGAGATGTTTGATACAAACGGGATAAATGAGACGGTTTTGCATGACGACTTGGCTAACCGCAGTAGTGGCCACGGTCAATTCGTCGTTGGAATTGGCCGTAGGATTGTTCACATTTCAATCAGAAGCCCACAGTCAGAAAAGCCCGACCGTGGTTACCCCCCAATACAATTAGTTCTTTAATCTATCCTTAACCTTGTCAATAAAGCCGGTGATCTCTTTCAAATCGTTCTCTATTTCATCGGGTTTTGGTAATGTGACGGGCGTTTCTTCGGGTTGGGAATGCTCAAAGACCGAATATCTCGTCATAAACCGATCGATGAACTCGCAGTCCTCTTTAGTAATTTCTGCAAGCTTGTGAATCTTCCCCTTTGTGTTGACCTCCGCACTGAATCGTCTCACAATGTCATTGAGCAGGTCCTTTTCAACGATTCGCTCGAGAAGATTTCGAATGTCACTGCACAGTGCCTTTGCTTCCTTCTCATAGGCTTCGCCCCCGTCGGCAAAAGCTTTTTTTGCTGCCGCAAGCCTCTCATGAGCCAAGCCATTTGCAGCGGCCTGGGTATTCTTCAAGTTAATCGGCAGTTCCGTGATTTCGCCAATCCTGTAATGGCTAAGGCATGCGAGCTTGTGGCTCCGCTGACACTTTTCCGCATACTTTTCCAGAAATCCTACAAGGGACAAGCGATGAGTGAAGACAATTACTTGCCGGTCCTTGCTTAATTCAACAAGGCGTTTCGCTGTCGCCTCCTCGTAAACGTGATCAAGCGATGAGATTGGGTCATCGAAAATAAAAGGTGTTTTTGCGCCGCGTCCTTCCGTATCTGCAAGAAAAGCTGCAAGCGAAAGAATACGAACTTCTCCCTCACTGAGGACTTCTGACGTTTTGCAGTTCTGGCTCGCGTCCCGGAGGATGATTCGATGATACACACGACCCACCTGTGCTCTTGTTTTCTGGACTTCCACCTTTAGGCCAGATGCCTTAAGTTGCACGAGTTCATTTCGAAACCGCTCGATGTAGGCGGTTGTAATCAGCTCTTCGGTGAGCTTTGCCTTTCGGGCCGAGAGGGCTTGGGTGTTTGTCAATCGGTCCATCTCCTCGAGGACTTTTAAGAGCTTGAGACGCTTGACCTCTTCATCAATCCCTTTACGTTGCTCGCTCAACCATTTTTGGGCCGAAAGCCCCTTCGCCTTTTGCTCAAGTTCTGATCTATTCTGCCCTTTGGCGTCCTCGTCGCACGCAAGGGCCAGCTTTTCAAGTTCGTCAGCATAGCCATGCAGTTGGGCCAAAATGTGGGGGTGCGGCATTGCGAAAATCCCAGCCATGTCTACCGCTGCAAGGCATGTTTGTCTTCGCATAGCAAGGGCTGATGCAAGGGCTGTAGCTTCGGGAAGCAGGTTCGCGCCTGGGATACCTATAGGCTGAAGACGTCGGGTTATCTCCTCGGTTGTTTGTACCTCCGGGAACGATTTTTCGGTTTTCAGAACAAGGCTTTCAGCTTCGGTTGCGAGCCGCTGCAAATCGCCCTTTACGAATTCCTCGAAAGAACTGAAACGCTCACGGCTCTCGCGGTTAAGGGTCTGCTGGCAAAGAACACAAAGGGCGTCTTCGGCAACATTGGGGAACGATGAATTCTTGTAAGCATGCACCTCTGAATACTTCCGCGCTGCTTCCCACAAGAGCAGCCAGGACTCCGACCCGATTCCTGTCAACGGAGCTTTCTCGAATATCGCCTTTGCATATTCGTCTGCTGCCCTCCGCTTGGTCGCAGCGGCTAACTTAGCGTTCAGATACGCATTGCAGCGATCCTCGGAAAGCCCTTCAAAAAGTTTTCTAAGGTCATTTTCAAGGGCCAGGATTACATTCTTTTGTCCGCGGAGCGAAACGGCTCTGGCTGCCGGATTCGTTTCGGCGAGCCTTCTATTAGCTTCAGATCGGGAAGCTTCATCCTCTGACGTCCAGAGCGTCTTGGCGTTCACTTCAGCATCGGTCATTGTAAATGTAAAATTCGCATACCACTGGCCCGCAGAAGTGGTCTCATACTCTGGCGGCAGGATAGGTTTCTTGGAGATGAGTCCTCCCTTAGACTTCTGTATCTTGGCGCTCAAGGTTGTGCATGCGTTCGTCAACTGGGTAAAGAGCCGCAGAAGCCACGGTTCAAACGCAACCTCGTTTTCTTCGTTGACATAGACAAAACCACACACCGTGTCGTAAATCTCCACCCCCTGAAGCTCTGGTATTGGCGCTTTCGTCCATTGGACCGGTTGGCTGGCGCCGTCACCCACGGTAAAACATAGGGTCGCAGACTGTATTTTGGAGGCTGGAGAGAATACATTTGGGAGTAAATCGCCTGGCCGCCGAGCGCCACAGGCGTGCTTAAGCAGGCGCACATAGCCCGACTTACCGGTCGCGTTGCGACCGTATACTATGTAAAGGGGATTCTCGCCGAATTCGAGAGGCTTGCTTGGGGAGAGTGCATTTATGTCTTTAACATCCGCGATAGAATCGAGTCGTAGCGGCTGAGCAGTATCCTGGATGTTGAGCGATCCGGTAGGAATGCCGACATAAGCCACAGGCTGATTAATCACTTCCTTCGAGCATATGGTGTATAGGTCAGCATAATCCTGCTCGTTGAGGTTCCCGTTTTGTATGAGCCGCCGGGCGGCATCCTGCAACCATTTTGGTCTTTCCTGAAACCATGTTTCCAATTCCTTTAGGTCCATATTCGACCCCCCAGATGCCTGTGCTTCGTTGTGGCATCGATGGATGATATCAAATGCAGAGGCCATACGCACCGTCGCGGAGCCCCAGCCTGGGGTAGAATGGGGATAGACAAACATGCCGCGCCACGCGAACGGGGAAAACGGGTACTCTCACTATGCCTTCGGCGGCCAGAAAAAGCTGAAGATGGTGATCTTTTTCGTCACCTCGGTGTGCAACGCCAAATGCCGCACGTGCTTTTACTGGGAGGAACTTAACCGGCGCGGCGACCTCACATGGGACGAAATCCAGAAGCTTTCCGCCACCATGCCCCGCTTCACCGACCTTTGGCTCTCAGGCGGCGAACCCATGCTGCGCCGTGATCTGACGGACATCGTTCATCTTTTTTACGTGCAAAACGGAATCCGCTGGATGAATTTACCTACCAACGGCTTGCTGCCCGAGCGGACGGCAGAGCGGATGGAGCGAATCCTTACGGACAACCCTCAGCTTCATCTTGACCTGAACATTGCCATGGACGGGTTGCACGAGATGCAAGATTCAATTCGCGCCGTGCCCGGCAATTTCGCCAAGACGTTAAAGACGATTGAGGCCATCCAGCCCTGCCGCGCGCGATTTCCCAACCTTCGTGTCAACATCAACACCGTTATCTGCGCAGAAAACTTTGATCACATTATGGACATCGCGGATTTCGTCAAGGTTAATTGCCGCGTGGACGGGCACTATTTCAACATCATTCGCGGCAACGCTAAGGAAGAAAGCCTGAAGCGCATTCCCACGGATCAACTCCCTGGCCTTTACAAACAGCTCCAGAACGTCTACGCCTACTACGCCCCCACAATTCTCCGGCGCCTTGAGGGTGTTGAGCGGCAGGTGGGGAAAATCTACTACCAGGGGATGCTATCGCTGCACAATAAGATTCAACTGCAAAATATCGAAGCACCGCACCCCTGGCCCATGCCCTGTACCGCCAGTGAAACCTCGTTGGTGATCGATTATAACGGCGGCGTGCGCGCCTGCGAACTGCGCAGCGGTCTCGGAAACTTGCGCGATTACGGCTGCGACTTTGACAAGTTCTGGGCGAGCGAAGCGCGCAAGAGCGAAGCCGGCCGCATCACGCACGACCAGTGCTGGTGCACCCACGTCTGCTTTATCCACGATAGCCTTCGCCACTCCCGCAAGGCCATGTTTTACGATGTCCCTCTTACGTATCTTCAGTCCAAAGCTGCCAGCTGGATTGGCAGGTAGCGCCGCCATCCTGGCGGCAGATTCATCAAAATGCCGGCAGGATGCCGGCGCTACGGGTTTTCCGGTTTTATGGCGTTGGGATAGCGTTCAAGCTGTTCTACTAGCGAGCGGTCGCCCAGGCGCTCTGCGTCGCGCGCGTGCTTCCAGGCGAGGTCGTTCTGGCCTTGAACAGCATATATGCGGCCCAAGCTCACGCAGGGGGGTGCATAGGAGGGGTCAAGCTCAATGGCAGTGAGGAAATAGCGGATGGCGGCGTCTACTTGCCCTCGAAGGTGGGCCATTGTCCCAAGGGCATAGCAGGCTTTAGGATCGGTGGACTGTTTTTCGAGCAGATTCTGCTGCTCATGTATAACGGCTTGTTCTTCGGCTTCCAGCGCGGGCTCAATTACTTTCTTTCGCCAAAAAGACATTTACTTTGCCAGGAAAGGCGCGAGTGTTTCTTCGATTGCCGCCGGATTTAAGACTTCTCCTGAATTCATGCGCTCAAGAACCTGCTGGATCGCCTGCTTTGCCTCTTCCTTCTTAAATCCACGAATGAACCCGTCGAAGGTGTGCTCGCCCGCCATCGCGCGGCTGATTTCAAATTCCTTGTTATGGTCCTGCAACTCGGTGAAGTAGACCACCTTGTAGCGGCCCTGGTAGGTGGTCTCCTTGTAAATCTCAAACATGATTTTCTCGGACTCGAATGCCATTCAGAAAGCCTCTTCGCCTTTCGTGCTGTAGCGGCGGCTTCTGGCCGCCGATTTTTGGAAAGCCCGGTGGCGAGACGCCGCCGTGGCATAAAAGTAGCCCCTTATTCTTCAACGCCGAGCAGGATCGACGCGGCAAGCACGGTGGTCCACAGGCCGCGCTTGTCGCCCACAGCGGACTGCGTGATGTTCATGGTGCGCACAATCTTGCTTGAAATGCGATAGATTTCCTTCTTTTCGTCCCAACTGCGATCGGGATCGAACTCGACGCCAAGCGTGGTGGCCAGCATTTCAGCCGCCAGCTCTTCGGCGTAATCGCCCGCGACCTCCTCGGGCTGTCCAAAGGAGTGATGCTCGGAAAGATAGCCGAACATATCCCGCTCAGCCGGAATCGCCACGCCGACTGAGGCTGCGATCAGGCGGTGCGGCTCGCGCGTAGAATTTTCGCTCATGACGACGAACGTCACTTGGCCTGGGCGCAACTCCTTCGCCCCCTCGCTGCGCGGAATCAGTTTGCAGCGAGGGGGGAAAATGCTGGAAACACGCACCAGATTGCAGGCAGCGATTCCCGCCGAGCGCAGCGCCAGCTCAAAGCTCGTCAGCTTTTCGCGGTGCTTCCCTACCCCCTTGGTTAGAAACATCCTTTTGGGAACGAACATAGTTGCTTTCTATCCGTTAGTGGGATTGATGTAACGTTCGACAGTCAAAATTAGAATTTCGGGCATCTTTAAGGTGGAGTTTCCAGGCGACAAGGTGAAATGTAAAAGTACAAAAGTCCCGCCGGGCTGTCAATGGAAATCGCGGCCAATAAACGATGCTATAACAATTCCCGACATCCCTTTTAATATGTCCCTTTTCGGCCCATCATTACAGAAGGATTACAGAATAAGGTGGCGGCCCTTTGCTGTAACGTTGCTCTCTCTGAGTGCCGGACTACAGGTGTTACGCAAAACACTTCAGCTCAATACATGCCTTCCTAAAGAGTGGCGCCACGCCTCAAGCCTCAACTTTGAAGCCGGGGGAATCTCGATTTTTTCTTGACATTAAAATCGATGGGGCGCACAATAAAGCATATTTATACGTAGCATGTATAATTATGCTACGAGATAGGATAGGGTATTGGAAGCGGTAACTGAAGAAGATATTGCGGCAAAGACGGGCGCCGGACGCGGAAAGCAGAAAGCCTGGCGGCCGGTTCGGGTCGCTGTCGCGGGCGCGACGGGGTACGCGGGGCGTGAGTTAATCGCGCTTCTAGCCGGGCATCCCTCGGTGCGTCTGGCCAGCCTGATGTCTTCGGGGCGCAGTGGGAATGATCCCATAGCTGCGGAGGTGTCGCACCCCTCGCTGCGCGGCGTTGCTTCGGTTCCGATCGAGCCTCTGAATCTGGAGCGGCTGACGCCCGACGAAGTGGACGTAGCGTTTCTCGCCACGCCGCACGAGGCTTCGCACGATCTTGTGCCGGCGCTTCTTGAGCGCGGGCTGCGCGTGATTGACTTAAGCGCCGCCTTTCGTCTGCGCGATCCAAGGGCTTATCCAGGATGGTACGGATTTGAGCACCACGCTGGCCGAGCGCTGGCCGAGGCCGTTTACGGCATTCCGGAGCTAAACGCGCCCGCAATCCGCGAGGCCCGCTTGGTGTCAAATCCCGGATGCTACCCCACCTCGGCGATCCTTGCTCTTGCGCCTCTGCTGAAGGCAGGCGTGATCGACGTAGGAGCCGGGATTATCTGCGATTCCAAGTCAGGAGCAACCGGCGCGGGGCGCTCCTTGCGCGATGATCTTCTTTTTGCAAACGTGAATGAGAACTGCCGCGCTTACGGCCTTTTCCGGCACCGTCACTTGCCGGAAATGCTTCAGGAGCTGGATTTGAGAGGCGAATCTTTTATTTTTACTCCGCACCTTTTGCCTGTGTCGCGTGGAATATTGAGCACCATTTACGTTCGCCTCGGCCGCGAGTGCGAGCAGGCGGAGCTGCTGCAAATCTTGCAAAGCTTTTACGCGCAGGCGCCTTTGGTGCGCGTTTATGCGGACGGCAGGCTGCCGGAAATTCAGGCAGTGGCCCGCACGCAATTCGCAGACCTTGGGGTGGCCGTCGATTCTGCCACACGCCGCGCAGTGATTGTCTCCGCCATCGATAACCTCGGCAAAGGCGCGGCGGGGCAGGCCGTGCAGAATATGAATGTGATGCTCGGCTACCCGGAGGACCAGGGGTTGCGATGACGCTGGTTGTTAAGATCGGCGGGGAAGCTGTAGAATCCCGCCGCGTGCGCCGCAATGTGGCAAAGCAGATTGTGCGGCTCTCCCGGTCCGGGAACAAAGTGGTGGTGGTACACGGCGGGGGTAAGATGCTCACGCGGGTGCTGGCGGACATGGGCATTTCCACCCAGTTCCGAGACGGGTTGCGCGTGACCGGCGCTCCAACGCGCGATGTGGCGCTGATGGTGCTTGCGGGGATGGTCAATAAACAATGGGTGGCGGAGATTGAGACGCAGGGCGAGCGCGCGATTGGACTTTGCGGTGGCGACGGAGGATTGATGGAAGCGCGCAAGTTGATGATGCGCGCGGGGCGGCGAGTCAAAGACCTTGGTTTTGTGGGGAAACCGGGAAAAGTGAACCCGGCAATTCTTGAGATGGCATTCGAGCACGGCATGATTCCAGTAGTCGCAAGCATGGCGCCCGGCCCGCGCGGCGAATATTTCAACATTAACGCGGACGATTTCGCCGCCGCGCTGGCGAACGCGCTGCATGCTGACCGCTTAATCTATCTCACCGAATCCGGCGGCGTGTGGGATGTCCAGCGCAAACGGCTGCCCGAAGTCCGGGTGGGTGAAATTGAGGACCTCATTGAAAAAGGGGTTGTCCGCGATGGCATGATTCCGAAGCTCCGCTCTTGCGCGCAAGTAATCGAGGGCGGAGTGCGCGAAATCGACATTATTTCTTCGTCCGCGTCCGCTGGCCTCTTGCAGGTTTTAGAGGGCCGTGGCCGCGCGGGCACGCGCATTGTGAGGTAATGGTTGTAATGAACTACGAAGCCATCAGGGAGCTCGAAAGCCGTGTCCTAATTCCCACCTACGAGCGTTTGCCTATTCTGGTCGTGCGGGGCGAAGGCTGTTACGTCTATGACGATCAGGGGAAACGGTATTTGGATTTGCTCGGTGGTTTGGCCGTGAACTCGCTTGGATACAACCACCCGGAGATTATGGCGGCGCTGCGGGACGAATCGGAAAGTCTACTGCACGTTTCGAACCTGCTCTACCACCCATATCAAGGGCAGGTGGCGGAGAAACTTGCGCGGCTTGCGGGACTCGATCGCGTGTTTTTCGGCAACTCGGGCACGGAAGTCACGGAAGGCGCGATTAAGCTGGCGCGGATTTACGCGCGCAAGCAACATCCGTCCATGCCGTTTGAGCGGGTCGAAGTGTTGGTGATGGAGAATTCGTTTCATGGCCGGACGATGGGCGCGCTGGCGGCGACGTGGCCAGAAAAATACCGCAAGCCGTTTGAGCCGCTTGTTCCAGGCATCAAGTTCGTGGGTTTGAACGATGTTGAGAGCCTCAAGAGGAATTTCTCGCCTCGCGTCGCGGGCTTCATGGTGGAGACCATTCAGGGCGAGGGCGGCGTGGTGGAGATCAGCGAAGACTTCCTGAAAACGGCTGAGGATTTGTGCCGCAAGCAAGACGCAGTTTTTATCGCCGACGAGATTCAGTGCGGCCTTGGCCGGGCGGGAAGAATGTTTGCCTTCGAGAAATTCGGCCTGCACCCGGATGTGGTGCTGGTGGCGAAGCCGCTGGCGGCGGGGTTGCCCTTAGCGGCCATCATCGCGCGCGACAAGGTAGCCAAGGCGTTCTCGCCCGGGCTGCACGGCACGACGTTTGGCGGCGGCCCGCTGCAATGCCGGCTGGCGCTGAAGGTGCTTGAGATTCTTGAGCGGCCCGGCTTCCTCGATCACGTGCGCGAAACGGGCGCTTACTTCCGCGCTAGACTGCGCGATTTACAGAAGTCGCTGCCGGTGATCCGTGAAGTTCGCGGTGACGGATTGATGGTGGCCGCCGAGCTAGCCGTGCCTGGCAAAAGCGTGGTGAAGCAGGCGCTCGAAGCTGGGTTCCTGATCAATTGCACGCAGGAAAAGGTGCTGCGTTTCCTGCCGCCGCTGATTCTTGGGCGGAGCAGTATTGACGAATTTATCGAGGCGCTAGTCCCAATTCTCGCGGGGCTTCCGATGGAAGCCCGGCAGGAGGTGCACGCATGACACCGGTCATGACGCAGGTTGAAACGCAGGAAAAGCTTACAGTGCGCGACCTGATTGCCGAGCGCGATCTCACGCGCGGCGACATCGATCTGATTTTTTCGTTGGCGGCGCGTGTCAAGCGTTACCCCGGCACGTTTGCCCGCTCGCTTGAGGGCAAGCAACTGGCTATGATTTTTGAAAAACCCTCGCTGCGAACACGCGTCACCTTTGAAGTGGGCATGACCAGCATGGGCGGGTTCGCCATTTATCTCGACCACGCGAAGCCCCGGCTGGGCGAGCGCGAAAGCATCAAGGATATCGCCCGCAACCTTGACCGCTGGGTGCATGGCATTGTCGCGCGCACGTTTTCTCATGACGCTGTGCTCGATCTTGCGGCCCACTCCTCCATTCCGGTGATTAACGGCCTTACGGACCTGCTGCATCCCTGCCAGGCGCTGGCGGATCTCTTTACGCTGGAAGAGAAATTCGGCCGCCTCAATGGCTTGACGCTGGCTTATGCGGGCGACGGCAACAACGTTTGCAATTCGCTGATGATGGTGGCGGCGAAGCTTGGCGTTTCCATGCACGTGGCCACGCCGCCCGGCTTTGCTCCAAAGCCTGAGATGGTCGATCAAGTTGAGTCTGTGGCCGCGCGCACCGGCGCCGTGATTGAGTTTTTCCACGATCCCTTTGAAGCGGTCCGGGGCTGCCAGGCGGTTTATACTGATGTCTGGGCCAGCATGGGGCAGGAATACGCCGCGCATCTGCGCGAGCAGGTATTTGCTCCCTACCGGGTGACGCAGGACTTGATGGAAAACGCCAGCCGGGGCGCCGTCTTTATGCACTGCCTTCCGGCGCATCGCGGCAAGGAAGTCACTGACGAGGTGATCGATTCGCCCGCGTCGCTGGTGTACGATCAGGCGGAGAACCGCCTACACGTGCAGAAGGCTATTTTATTGTTGCTGCTGCAGAATTAACTGTTCGTAAGATTCAAGGAGACAGGGTTGGCAAACCTTCGCAAAGCCGAATTGCGGGACGTGCCTTCGATTTTCGAGATGATCAACCACTACGCGGCTGAGCGCATCATGCTGCCGCGCCCGCTGACCGACCTCTATGAATCGGTGCGCGAGTTTCTGGTAGCGGAAGACGAAGACGGCATGGTGCTTGCGTGTGGCGCGCTGAAGCTTTACAACGCCGAACTGGCGGAGGTCCGCTCACTCTGCGTGTCTCCCGCAACGCAGCACCGCGGCATGGGCCGCGCCCTCACTGAGCGGTTGATTGCCGAAGCTGAAGGTTTTGGCTTGAAGACGGTCTTTGCACTGACTACAACGCCCGAATTTTTTCTGAAGTGTGGATTCCGCGAGACGGCGCGCGAGCGTTTTCCCATGAAGGTTTGGCGCGATTGCCTCCGCTGCGACCGCTATTTCCACTGCTTCGAAAAAGCTGTCTGCCTCGACCTCCCCTCTTTCTCGTCTACGGTCAAAACGCAGACCGAACCCGCCGAAGTTCACGCCTGATTCCTGCATCTCAAAATTAAAGCTTTTGAATTAATGAAGTGTCTCATTTGCGTCAAACGTCTCAATGCCATGTGATAGTCTACAGAGACTCCCTCCGCCCGTTTTTGCTCCACTTAGACCACGACGAATCGCGGATAGATTACAAACAGAGCTTCACCTCGCTCAGGATGGCAATAATTGAGGTTTAGTCGAGCCATAGGCTTAAAGCCATAAAGAGAAGGCCGCTCTCAAGGCGGAGGACCTCTAAGAATCTTGAAACTAATTAAGGCTTGACAGTGCGGACGAACTGAAATAGTATGCTAAAACGTTTAAGCTGGCCGTTGAGGGCCTTTAGAGGCTAAAGCTGGTAGTCTGGAACGCAAAGTTAACGAAAAATTTTTAATTGACACCTATCGATGTTTGGATTATAGTTCGGTGATCAAACAAATGTAATAGAGCGAATTCTGCCGGATATCGATCAACCTATGCGGGTTCACGCTTTCGAGCAATTCAACGGAAAAATGACCGAAATGCTCAAGGCGACCATAGTAAATGCACGGCGCACCCGAGCCATAAGAAACTATTGCGGGAAATTGGTGTGATGAATTTAAGAGGCGTGGCAACAGTGTTTGGAGCGGCATTGCGATTGAGCAGGCGGCCGCCCCGACGGAATCACTATTCACAACCAAAGAGAAGGCCGCGAGTCGGGTTTAGCGTTTCAACCACCCTTTCGACGGCTTAATTTAAGGTTGCTCTGGCGAGCAAGGGGCAATGCAGAATTTAATTGAAGAGAAGAGGAGGAATATCTTCATGAAACAAGAAGCATACAGATTTGGGTCATTACGGCTCAACACCATTAAGCTCTTGTTAGTGCTCCCGGTGGTGTTTCTATTGCTGGGCGGTCTTACTTTACAGGCGCAGGACCTGGGTTCGATTGCGGGCACGGTGACAGACCCCGCGGGCGCGGCGATGCCGGGCGTCACCATCACCATTACAAACCAACTCCGAGGCAATGTCGTCCGGACCGTCACCACCAACTCTGCGGGTAGTTACGTTGTCCCCGATCTTCCGGCTTCCACCTACACTCTACGCGCCGAAAAGACCGGTTTCAGTTCGGCCGTGCACTCTGACCTTGTTTTGAACGTGCGCAGCCAGGTGCGGGTAGACTTTCAGCTTACGGTGGGCGCGGTAACGCAGCAAGTCACCGTAACCGCTCCGGCGGTTCACCTTCAAACCGAGAACGGCGCTGAGAGCCAGGAGATCACCGGCAAACACGTGGCCGAGATTGATATCAACGGGCGCAACTTCATCCAACTGGCTACCCTGGTTCCCGGAGCTTCCGGCGGGTCCTTGGTAGGCTCGCTGAACGTGCCGGTCGGCGTCACCGCCAACGCGGGCATCAACTTCAACGGTGAGCGCCAAGCCCACAACGTGTTTTCCGTGGATGGCCAGGAAAACTACGACCGTGGATGCGGCGGCTGCATTGAGATTGTTCCCGATCAGGATGCAATCGCCCAATTTAACGTGCTGACCAGCAGCGCCTCCTCAGACGTGGGCGCGGGCTCGGGCGGAAACGTCCAACTCATTTTGAAAAGCGGCACCTCCCAGTATCATGGCGAGGTTTTTGAATTCAACCGCAACACGTCTTTTGACGCGGGCGATTTTTTTAGCAACTCCGCCAATAAGCCAAAAGCCAAACTCGACATCAACAATTTCGGGTTCAATTTGGGCGGGCCTATCGCCCTTCCCGGTCACGCTAAGAAGACCTTCTTTTTCACCGAACTCGACTGGCGAAAGTGGATCCAGGGCAACACCTACACTCCGAACGCGCCGCTTGCCGCGTGGACGCAAGGGAATTTCGCGGCTGCCAGCCCGGTGATCCTGGATAAAACCAAGCCTGTGGCGTGCGGGACCGGCACCTGCTACCAGCCCTTCCCTAATAATGTGATTCCGACCGGCATGTTGGACAAGAACGCGCTGCTTCTAGCCCAACCCAACTTCATCTTCAATAGCGCCAACAATCCCAACGGTTCGGCGCAGTTCATCGGCTCGGCCAGCGCGCCCATCAATGTGAACGAGCAGATTGTGCGCATTGACCACCAATTCTCGGATAAGACATCACTCATGATGCATTACGTCCGGGACGGAATTGATCAGAACTTCCCCACCTCGCTCTGGAGCAGTGATTCGTATCCTACCGTGGGCACGGATTTCCTGAACGAGCCGCAATCCATCTTATTGAAGCTGACACGCAGCGTCAGCCCGACGCTGCTCAACGAATTTATGATCGGCTTCAACCGCCAGCCGCTCACGCTGCTTCCGATCAAGAACTTCGCGCAGCCTTCGGGACTGAGTATTACCCGGCTCTTCCCGAATACCCCGAACGCTGACAACCGCATTCCGACAATCAGCTTCGCAGGGCCTTTGAACACCGCTTACGATATTGCTTCCTGGCCCTGGACCAACGTGCTCAACACGTGGACGGTGCGCGATTCGGCCACTAAGGTTTCCGGCAACCACGCCTTCAATTTTGGCGTGTATTACCTGCATTACCTGAAGGAGCAACAGTTGTTCGGCAACACCAATGGGAACTTCAACTTCAACTCCCAGAACGCTACGCTGGGGACTGCGGGCAATTACATCAATCCCGCCACCGGCGCCGTTACGAGCACCAATGGAAATTCATTTGCCGACTTCATGCTGGGCAACGCTTATACTTACACCCAACTGCAAGTACAGACGCTTCCGTCTGCTATTAACACCTTCTTCCAGCCCTGGTTTGGAGACACGTGGAAGGCAAAAAGCAACCTTACTCTGAATTACGGACTCCGCTGGGACTACATGCCGCACGCTCACGAACGGCACAACCAAGTGGCCGTGTTCCGGGAATCGCTCTTTAATTTTGCTAATGCGCCGCAAATTGATTCCAGCGGCCATTTTGTTGCCGGGACCGGAGTTCTGACCAACGGCACCTATCTCAACGGTATGGGCATAGCAGGTCAGAACGGAATTCCCACCATCCTAGTGGACAACCACTGGACTAACTTCGAGCCGCGTTTCGGGTTCGCTTGGCAGCCGCATCCCGACAGCAAGACAGTAGTTCGCGGAGGGTTCGGGTTGTTCTTTGAGAACATCCAGGGCAACGACATTTACAACGTCGAGCCCAACCCGCCTTTCTCCAACAGCCCGCAGCTTCTCAACACATCCCTGGACAATCCAGGCGGCGGAACCGCGGTCCTCAGCCCCAGCGGCTTGACCTCCTACGACCCAAGTTACCTGCAGCCCTACTCCGAACAATGGAACTTGGGCGTGCAGCGGCAGTTTAATTCCAAGACTGTCGCTACGTTAAGCTATGTTGGGTCAAAGTCAACCCACCAGCAGATTACCCGGAACATCAACCAGCCCACCTCTCCAGTTCCGAGCGGCACAAACCTCAATCAGGCGCGACCGTACCTCGGATGGGGTGGTATCAATTGGTATGAAAACTCGACGAATGCCAATTACAATTCGCTACAAGCCAGCTTGCGCTTTTCCGACTGGCACGGTTTGACCTCCGGGGCGTCTTACACCTATTCCCACTGCCTCGATTATTCGGACAATGACAACGGAGGGGCCATCAACGACGCCTATAACCTTGCCGCTGAATATGGCACATGCGGCTATGACATCCGGCATATGCTCGTGGTGAACTATGTTTACAGCCTCCCGATCTTTAACACGGCGACGGGGGCCAAACGAGCCATGCTGGGCGGATGGCAGCTTTCCGGGATCACCACCATTTATTCGGGCAATCCGCTGACTATCGGTTCAAGCGCGGATTCGGCGCATTGCGGATGCGGCGGTTATCGCGCTGAGCTGATTGGCAATCCTAACAACGGGCCGCGCACCCAGGCCGAATGGTTCAACACGGCTGCTTTTGGTCCCGTTCCCAACAACGAATTTGGCGATTCCGCCCGCAACCTTGTGGATGGCGCAGGCATCGATAACTTCGACGTCTCGCTATTCAAAAATTTTGCGGGCATTCCCTTCCCAGGCAACAAGGAAGGCGCAACCATGCAGTTGAGGTTTGAATTCTTTAACTTCTTCAACACGACCCAATTTACGGGTTTCAGCACAACCGTTGGAAGCGGGAACTTTGGCCAGGCGACGAGCGCGCGGCTGCCGCGCGAGCTTCAGCTTGGCGCACAGTTCATATTCTGAGGTGGGTTTGTCTTGGGTAACAAATGCGGTCCGTCCGGGAAAAAACCGGACGAACCGCAAGTTTTTTGGGGGTATAGCGGCGGCCTCCTTCGGGGCGAGGGCAGGGATGATGCAGCGCCGCCGTCCCGGCGGCATTTGCCGGCAAGATGCTGGCGCTACTGATGCGGGGCGGGGCCGGTGGACTTGCCGACGACGAGGTCAATCTTTACCGCGTATTCTTTCCCGCCACCGGACGGAGAAGTAATTGTATCGTGCAGGGCGTCGGCGGCGGTGCGGCCGAGAATGTCCGGGTGCATATCCACGGTGGTAAGCCGGGGAACAAAGTATGCCGCCAGATACGTATTGTCGAAGCCGGTGACAGAGATATCCTTGGGAACGTTCAAGCCGGCCTCGAAGAACGCGTTCATCACGCCGACTGCGGTGACGTCATTGACAGCGACCACGGCCGTGGGCCGCGAAGCCATGCCCAGGATGGACATGCCCGCCGCGTATCCGCCATCGAGCCGCTGGTTGCCCGTAAACACCGGCCCAGGTTCAAGACCCAAAGCTGCGAGCGACTGCAAGTAACCCTCATGACGCGACATGATGTTTTTCAGCTTGGGGCGGCCGCCGACATAGGCGATATGACGATGGCCGAGATGATACAGGTGGTCGATCAACTGCCGCATCCCGGAGAGGTAATTTACCTTCACATTGCTCGCGCGTTCGGAAACGAAATCTAAGTCAAAGCAGGCGACGGGAATATCGCGGTAGACGATTTCTTCGAGCCATGTCGGGTTCATTTCCGAAGTGAAGATGGCC
>DASZAE010000101.1:0-9205 GCA_035945515.1 Terriglobia bacterium | reverse complement strand
AGTGAGCGTGCTCATCCTTTAATCGCTGGTATTCCGCATCTTTGACCATCAGTTGGTTCCGGACGGTCTCGGTCGAGTTGCTCATGGGAAGGTCACCTCCGAATTAAAGTTTTCCTGGCTGAAGACTAGCACAGCCATCGGACAGGTTCAAGGGTTGACGATGGGGGTAATGACGCAGTTTGGCTTCTGTAGCGGCGAGTTTACCTCGCCAAATGGCGGCGTAAAGCCGCCTCTACTACCAAACTGCGTCACTGCCCGGCAATATCTATTGCGTAAGCGCGAGGCGGTCATGTGATGGAACTGGTTTCATTTTTTTGGCAGAGGCGACACCCTCCAGATTCCGGCGCAAGCGATGACTGCGGTAATGTGGTTTCCGCCTCTGCCAGTTTCGCCCGGATTATTCACAGGCGTGTTAAGAAAGGGAGATAGCGCGATGCAAAACAAATATACAG
The DNA here is from genome assembly GCA_035945515.1 of Terriglobia bacterium. Classification (GTDB taxonomy): domain Bacteria; phylum Acidobacteriota; class Terriglobia; order UBA7540; family UBA7540; genus RH2-MAG17b. The sequence continues at coordinate 8,753 of DASZAE010000101.1, read as the reverse complement.
AGCGTCATAAACCAGCGACGGTCATTGGCTGTAGCGGCGGCCTCTGGCCGCCGGATTTTAATAGTAAAGACCGGCGGCCAGAGGCCGCCGCTACAGAATCAGGCGCCGCCGACTTATGGCGTCGCGTATAGGAATGAGGAACTGCCTGAGCGCGCTTTGCCTCAAACCGCCGCGAATGCGTTAATTGCATGGATATCAGCATATCGCGCAGCACTAAAATTTGGCTTGACACTCGCAAAGCCGGGCGGTAATCTTTCGGAACAAGTTCCAAAGGGTAGATCATAATGGTTTGGGAGGAATAGTAGTCATGAAAAAGAACATTGTGATAGAAAAACCGGCCGGCAAAGCCGGGAATCTGCTTTCGCCGTCCGCGGGCAGACCGGGCGGGTTTAAACATTTTCGCATTTTATCGAAAGCCCTCGAAGTTTTTCTGGTTCTCATTGCCGTAGCAATCTTCTTCTCGCCGTTTGCAGTTGGGCAGGCGGTGAATGGAAGCGTCGTAGGAACGGTCACTGATTCATCCGGCGCGGTGGTGCCGCAAGCAAAAGTTACGATCACCAATGTGGGCACCAACGTCAGCGAACCGGCGGCGACCGATGGCAGCGGCTATTATTCTTTTCCCGATTTGCCTCCTGGCAATTACAAGGTCGCGGTGGAAAAGCAGGGGTTTACCAGCGTCTTGCGCAGCGGCGTCACCCTGGCGGTGAATTCCACGGTGCGCGTCGACGTCCGCCTGAATCCCGGCCAGGTGACTCAGACCGTCACGGTGCAAAGCCAGATCGCCCAGCTACAAACGGATACGGCCAAGACCGGCGGAACGCTGACCAGCGTACAGGCCGAGCAATTGCCACTCGGCACCAACCGCAATTTCCAGAACCTGCTCAACCTGATTCCAGGCTCATCGGGAACCGCCTATAACCACTCGCATTTTTTCAATCCCCAGAACAGCCTGAATTCGGAAGTCAACGGCACCTCCAGCCTAAGTAATAACTTCCAGATTGAAGGCGTCAATGACAATGAGCGGACAGGTTTGCTGCAGGTTTATATCCCGCCCATCGAGGCCATTCAAGACGTGGACGTGACCACGAGCAACTACGATGCGGAGCAGGGAACGGCGCTCGGCGCGGTGACCAACGTGATCCTGAAATCGGGCACCAACCAGTTCCATGGGTCAGCCTATGAAATCTATAACGGCCAAGCTTTGAACGCGCGGAACTATTTTGACCGTGGCCCGCAAGGAGCGCCCTTCGTCAAAGGAGCCAAGATTTACAACTATTGGGGCGGCCAGTTTGGCGGTCCCATCCGCAAGGGCAAGACGTTTTTCTTTGTTGATTTCCTAAGAACCGACGATCACGAAGGACAATTTCAGCGGAATTCGGTGCCCACCGCCGCAGAGCGAGCAGGCGACTTCAGTGATCCAACTCTCGATACAATCTATGATCCCACAACGGGGGACACAAAAGATTGCCTCCCCGGCGGGAACAGTAAGCTCTGCGGGACGGGACGCACGGCATTTACCGGAAACAAGATTCCTGGCGGTGCTATCGATCCGATTTCCGCCAAGCTCGTGGCGCTGGTTCCGCTTCCCAACAATAATCTCACTGCATCCGGGAGCGCAAAATACCAGCAGAACTTCCTCCAAACCACCCGGTACATTCAGGATAACAAGTCCTTTGACGTGAAAATCGACCAATACCAGGGGCAGAACGATCACATCTCGGGGCGTCTCGGCTATATGAGTCCCATCACCGTTCAGGACCCTGCTTACGGCCTTGCCGGCGGTCCGGTGGGCGGCGGATTCGAAGCCACCGGGACGGACTCCACTTACTCTGCCGATATCATCTGGGACCATATTTTCTCGCCCACGCTAATCGTCCAGAATCGTATCGGCCTCAACCGCTACCTCAACACGGCCAATCAGACGGACTACGGATCAAAAGCTTCCTCAGATATCGGAATTCCAGGGGTTAACGTCGACCCGTTTACCAGCGGACTGACGGGCATTTTTATCCAGAGCACGATTTCGGATCCGATGGTCGGGTACTCGGCCAGTTTGCCCTGGATCCGTTCCGAAACCGACTTCGATTTCGTCAGCAATTGGAACAAGATCATTAACAATCACACCATCAAATGGGGCGTGAACATCATCCGCATCCGGGACGACCTTTTACAGGAGCAGACATTCAGCCCGCGCGGAGCTTGGGATTTCCGGCCCGGCCAGACTTCAACTCCCGGCGCCAAGGTAAATTTCGCCAATAACTTTGCGAGTTTCCTGCTGGACGTCCCGGATACGGTGGGCCGCGACCTTCCCGTGGTCTTTCCTGCCTACCGGCAGACGCAACTCTTCTTGTACTTCAACGATAAGTGGCAGACAACTTCCAAGCTGACGTTGAACCTTGGGATGCGATGGGAATTCTATCCTCCGGCCACGCCGCACTTCCCCGGCGGTTTTTCCAATTACGACCCCACTAACAACACGCTGGTGGTGGCGGGCGTGGGAGGGAATCCGCTGAACATTGGGATGAAGTCGCGCTATCACGACTTCGCGCCCCGGTTCGGGCTGGCCTACCGTATCTCGGATAAGAACGTCATCCGCGGCGGCTTTGGCATCAGTTATGAGCCGTTTGAGGACAACACCTACGCCTACGATTTTCCAGTGAAACAGAACAACGCCTTCAACAATCTCAGCAGCTTTGGCCCGGCCATTCTCGCTACAGGACAGCCGGCGACTTTCGAACAAGGCTTTCCCCCGCCGCTAGTAGCAGCCATTCCATCGAATGGCATCATCCAGGCCAATACTCCGCTCTTGCTCAACCAATCTTATGACGTCATTAACTTGAACTACGTTGACCCCTACGTCCAATCTTGGAATCTGGCCTACCAGCGGGCGCTGCCGGGCCAACTCACTCTTGATATCGCCTACGTGGGCAACCGGGGTGTTCACATCCCGGTGCAATATAATCTCAACGCGGTGACAAACCCGGCGGATATTGGGGCGGGTCCCGCAGGGCAGCCAGAGTTTGTAGCGTTTGGCCGAACAGCCGACTCGACTCTGCGATTCGCTGGCGAGACGTCTGACTATAACGCTCTGCAGGTGAAGTTTGACCGCCGTTTCGCGGGTGGGTTTGCCCTGACCACGGCTTACACCTACGGCAAGGCCTTGGGGTATGCCGAGGAAAGCGGTGATAACTCTGGTGGGGTCACGTACTATATCAACTTCCGAAGGAATTATGCGCGGACAGACTATGATAATACCCATACCTTCGTTCAAAGCTACGTCTGGGATCTGCCTATGGGACATGGCCACCGCTTTCTCAGTAGCGGACCCCAAAGCAGAATCCTCGGCGGATGGCAATTGAGCGGCGTGCTCACGTTCAGAACCGGCGGCGCTCTGAATTTTGGATGCACTTGCCAGTCCTTGAACGCTCCGAAAAACGGTCAGTCCCCGGAGATCACCGGCCCCTTCAAGAAACTCGGCGGCGTGGATACTCAGCCTTGGTTTGACACGTCGGTATTCAGTGATCCCAGCGTTCTTTTCAAAACGCCCACGTTTGGCAACCTTGGCCCTTATGTTTTCTCGGGGCCTAACTCGTTCTACGTTGATGCGGCGCTGTTCCGCACCATCCGCATGACGGAGAGGTTCAATCTTCAGTTCAGGACGGATTGGTTCAGCGCGCTGAACGATCCGCAGTTTAACGGGCCGGGCACAACCTTCGGCAGCTCAAGTTTTGGGTTGGTGACTGGCGCGGGCGGCTCGCGCAGCATCGACTTCGGCCTGAAACTGAATTTCTAGCAATTCGCGCGGGACAGTTGTAGCGGCGGCCTCTGGCCGCCGGCTTTTAGATAATAAAGACCGACGGCCAGAGGCCGCCGCTACAGCGTCGTAGCCGTGAGCACAACGAAGGGATACCGGCGCAAAGTAGCCACGGCACGCTGTCCGTGCCGTGGGCTTTTCGCGCGGAATGGCAAGACCCACGGCACGCAAATCGTGCCGTGGCTACCCGCTAACGATTCGCGCGGGGCAGGCCGTAGCGCCGCCGCCCCGGCGGCAGTGGCCGGCAAGATGCCGGCGCTACTTCAGCCCGTACAGCCCTTTATCGCCAGACCCCTCCCCGACGGGGTGAGGGGTCTTTTTTTTATCCCGTCTGCGATAGCAAGCCAAGTTATATCCTGAAGAACCATCCAAACAACTGGCGAAACCCTGCTGCGCCCTCACGCATCTAACTGGATGACGTTGAGGAGTTAGACATGTATAGCATTCTTGTTGACTTCTTTCTCATAGCTCTCATAGCAGCGATTGGGGCAGTTCTTTTCTTCGGATCGGTTATGATCTTACTAGCCGAGGCTGGTTCGCAGGCTGTAGCCGGAGCGGCGAAGAAATATGCCCACGCGGTGGCAAACATTCGGGTGCGGGAATTGCAACCAGCGCAACTTCAGCCGGAACGCGCCGTCAGCCGCGCACAGATGCGAGCCTGAGGTCGCTGGTTTTTGTAGCGCAGTATTCGTGTTGTAGCGGCGGCCTCTGGCCGCCGGTCTTAATACCTAAAAACCGGCGGCCAGAGGCCGCCGCTACAATGAGCCGCTCCGGTTTTCTTCCTTAAGTTTGGCGCTCTCTTCGTGAACAATTTTGATCAGGTCCGCCACGTTTTGCTCCGGCGTTTCGGGAAGCACTCCATGCCCTAAATTGAAAACATGCCCAGGGCGTCCGCCCGCCCGCCTCAAAATCCGAAGGGTGCGTTCTCGAATGCGGGCTAAATCCGCGTAGAGGACGGCCGGTTCAAGATTGCCTTGCACGCCCACTCCTGACCCCAGTCTCTTCCAGCCTTCGTCGAGTTCCACCCGGAAGTCGAGCCCGATCATGCTGCCTCCGGCTTCGCGCATCAATTCCAGAAGCGTGCCTGTTCCAGTGCCGAAATGAATGATAGGGATGCCGGGCGCGAGAGCGCGGAAAAGGCTCTGCATGTGGGGTAAAACGAACTCGTGGTAGTCGGTGGGCGTCAGGCACCCAACCCACGAATCAAAAATCTGCATTGCTTGAGCGCCAGCCTCGATCTGGCCATTGATGCAAGCGGCCAGATGCCGCGCGAGATAGTCCATGAGAGCGTGCCAGGCGCCCGGATCGCGCAGCATCAGAGCCTTAGTGTGGCGGAAGCTTTTTGACGGACCGCCTTCAATCAGATAAGAAGCCAGCGTAAACGGCGCTCCCGCAAAGCCGATGAGCGGCGTTGCCGCAGATAGACTTGAACGCGCGAGGCGCACCGCGTCGAATACGTATTCGAGCGCGAGCGGGGCAGGTTCGACTTTCAGGAGCGCGTCGATTGCGCTCGCCGATTGCAGCTTGGGAGAGACCCAAGGACCGCCGGGCTGGTCGTAATCCAACTTAAATCCCATCGGCTCGGCCACGAGCAGCAGGTCGGCAAAGAGGATGGCGGCGTCGGCGCCAATCTGCTCGACGGCGGAGACGGTGACTTCGGCCGCCAAGTCCGGGCTTTTGCAAAGATCGAGAAAGGGAACACGCGCGCGCAGGTCGCGGTAAGACCGCATGTAGCGCCCAGCTTGGCGCATCAGCCACACCGGCGTCGCGTCCACCGGCTCCAGGCGGCACGCCTTCATAAAACGCGAATTATAGTACGCGGGTTTTGATCCATCTTGGGATGGGAGGGGTGGCGAGGCCACGGTTATGGAAGTACCGGTGGAGCGCCGCCGGTCTTTCTTTCTAAGTAATTCGGGCGCGCGCCCGGCCGCCTCGTGAATAAATGCGCCCATTTTGTGGCTTTCGGATTCAAAATCCACGGTGATGCCGTGAGCGGCGATGGCTTCACTGCAGGTTGGACCCAGCGAGCACACCACGCAATGTCTCAATGCCTCGCGCAGCTCCGCATTCTTTTGGGCGGCGAATTCGATGAGATGATCTACCTGCACTGCGTTGGTGAAGAGCACTACGCGCGCCCGGCCGCCGGTGATCTCGCCAGTCACCGCTTCAAGCGGGGCCGTATCCTCCGGCAGCGCCCAGCGGTAGACGGGCACGCGCAGGACATCCTTTGCTCCGCGGCGCTGCAATTCGTCGATCAGCCGGCTGTTCGGCTCGCCATATTCCTGCAGAGCGATTCGCAGGCGCGCAAGCCCCTGCTTTCCATACTCGCCATCAAGCGCCTGTAGAAGTTCCCGCCATGTGTTGGGTTCGGGTACTTTCAGCTTGATCGGGATTCCGAGGTTTTCGAGCGCCCGCACCGTCTTTGAGCCACGCGCTACAACTACAAGCGCCGAGAATGCCGCAATCAAATCCTTGTGGGCGTAACGGCTTTCGAGCGTCTCCATCAACAGGGTTACGCCCGCGCCCGTCATCAGAATGACCACGTCGAGAAGCCCGGCGCGCAGCTTTTCGCCGAACCGAAGCGCGGCGGAATTGTCTTCCAGAGGCACTTCACGCATTGAAGGCGCCACTTGCGGAACACCTCCGAAGCGGGCGATTAAAGTAGAAATCTCCGCCGCCCGGCGGCTCTCAAATGCCGCGACCGTGAGCCCCTCAAAGCTTACGTTCGTCCTGAGGGTTGTCTCTTCCATGCAATTGTCCATTAGGATAGTTCTTATGCGCAGCACTACATGCGGAGGCCGGCAGGGGCATCCCAAAACTAAGGCAAGTGATTGAAACAAATGGAGCCGGCGACCCGGATCGAACGGGTGACCTACGGTTTACGAAACCGTTGCTCTACCAACTGAGCTACGCCGGCCAAACACGAAAATGCTCACCCAACAAATCTAGCATAGTCGCCAAATCTGCGGGTGAGCATTTTTGAGAGGAGAATAGAAAGGCGGACGCGCTCCGCCAACTAAACCCGAAGCGAGTCTAGTGAATCGGCCCAGTCTGTGTCAAGGGATTTTTTCGCTTTTTTTTATGCCATTAACATGCTTTTTATCAATATGTTAAAGCGGTTGCGGCGCTTGTTTGTCCGTCGTCCGGATACGGACACGCGAATACGAAGCGCATTTCACATAATGCAGTAAGTTATTGATAAAAATCAGGTTATTTTAAGCCGAATCAAAATGTCGTCATCCGCCCGGATCAAACCAGAGTTGGGAAACAGCTTCATAATCAGTTGTTTAGTCAGATAGATGACAATTCCGCCCAAAATGGCTAAAAGGCAGATAATGATCACGAGCTCGCCGTTGGCCAAAACAAGCTCGACCATCTGGTAGGCAAAGTTGTCTTTGACGGGATATTCCGGCACCTCGCTCACAATTTGAGTTACTCTAAACCTCATCAAAAGTTGGTCCGCGGCTGCCTTCGAATCCGCGCCAAGTACCAGCAGCGAATAGGACCCATGCCGCTGTCCGTAGATGGGCGTCCGAGGGGTTCCTAGGCCGCCCTCCTGGTTAATATGCAAGGCCTTCGTCATTTGCTGAAACTGGAGTTCGGCAATTTGCGGCGTTGGATAGTCAATCTCGAGCAGCTTCATCCGGTTTCCGCCACTGAGATATGTGCCGACATGAGCTTCCACGCCGTCTTCAAACCCGATCAGATTGACTGGAAACGAAGGCAAGGCCAGCTTTGCCGATTGGGGACCTAAAAGGTATTTTTCCGAGCCCGGCGCCAGTCCGCGTTGAGGAAGTTGTCTTGGGAGGCTGCGTAGATTTTCGGCGGAGAGATGAGCGCCGCCGATCATGATAAGGAGCGAGCGCAGGTCCTGGTCCGTCAGTTGCGAATCCAGAGGGCGGAGCACGCGGATGAAGTAGCGGCCGCGGGTCATCAGCGCGTATTTTGGGCCAGCCGCAGCCAGTTGCACGCCAAGCACGGGGTTAAATCCCACAGTTTGGTAGAGCGTGTAGAGGGCATACGCGGATGAAGGGTCCGCAGCCTCTTCAAATATCGCCGTTGCTTGAAGATTCCCCTTGGCGTAATCACGCTCGCTGCCCGCGGTCACGCCCAACTCTTTGTCGACGGCGGTCTGATCGCCAAATTGAGCGAACTCCTCGATCGAAAGCTTTTCTTCTGATTGCACCTTCCAGGTAGAGACGGGCAATAGCGGCATGACGACACTCTTCTGCGACGCCGCCAACGGAAGAGCGGCCGCGAGGACGAAAAACGGCCATAGCCGCCTGGCTGAGAAGCGCATGGTGGTACCTTGTGCCTAGCATAACATAAGGCGAGGGGCAAGGATGATGACCAAGCGGCGAGAGTTAAGAGGCAAGCAGGCCTTTTTTGCTTGTTCTCCTTGCCGCTGTCTTTCCAGCGTTTGGCCGGAAATCAGAAATCAGGGGCCTGATGTTGCGGGAGGATCGAGCGGCGCGCGCTCGGCCACGCGGATGGTTCCGAGGCTGCTCGCGTAGCGGACGATGCCGTTGTAGAGGCCCTGAGCAATCTGCTGCCGGAAAGCGGACTTGCGCAGCAGGCGTTCATCGTGCGGGTTGGAAAGAAATGATATTTCGGCCAGAATAGAGGGCATATTCGCGCCAATCAGCACCACAAACGGCGCTTTCTTCACGCCACGGTCCCGCTGCGCGTCATCCTCCGCGTCCAGACGTCCGACCAACCGGGTGTCGACCATTTGAGCGAATTCGCGCGACTCGTCGATTTTTTCCGACAGCGCGATTTTCTTGATCAAGCTTTGCAGTTGATATACGGACTCTTGCGAGGTTGCGTTTTCACGCGCCGCAATCTGCAAGGCTTCGGGGTCCGAGGTGAAGTTGAGATAGTATACCTCCACGCCGCGAGCGTCAGGGTCCTGACTGGCGTTGGCGTGGATGGAAATGAA
>DASZAE010000100.1:0-62342 GCA_035945515.1 Terriglobia bacterium | reverse complement strand
GAGATCAGTACTGTCCCATTAAAACCCGAACAGGCTCAACTGGATACAAGGACCAACATCCAGGGATCCGTCGGTGAAGTTGGAAAAGCCCTGTAAAATCGGGTTTTTTTCGAAAATGGTCACACTCAGAATTTGCAAAATTTTGTAGAGGCTCAGATCGAGGCCCAGTTGCTTTTTGACGATGGCCACCAGCGCGTAAACCGAGAGGGCGACCCAAACTTGAGTCTTCACCGCGTTCTGGGACGTGCCGTAGAAAGCCTTGATGCGCAGGTGCTGTTTGATCCATCGGAAGAACAATTCCACCTGCCAACGTGTCCGATAGAGTTGGGCCACCGTCAGGGCGGGCAGGAGAAAATTGTTGGTCAAGAAGGTCAGCCGTGACTGCTTCTCGGCATCGAAATAGTGGATACGGCGCAAGGGGTCGGGATATCGCTGAGCGGTTCGGACTCCGGTTAGCACGATGGTTGGGTCGCACCGCACTCCGGTCGAGCGTTCGACAGGGAGCGAGGAGCGGCGGTAGAACTGCATATTCTTCTTGGCACGAGTGACGAAGAAGGCACAAGCTTGGGTGAAGCTGTAGAGACGAGCAAAATCCACATAACCACGGTCGAACAAGTAAAACGCTCCGGCTTCGAGGAGCAGTTCGTCCATCGGGTTGACGTCGTGGACCTGGCCTCCCGTCACATAAACAGCGGTCGGGATGCTGCCCCGCACGTCCAACAGCGTGTGCAGCTTGACGGCGCTCTTGCGGCGGCGAAACTGGCCCCAGGGAAACAGTGCCAGGCACAAATCGATGGTCGTTGAGTCCAGCGCATACACGGTCTCGGACAACTCCACGGCGAAGGGTTCGTCGCGGTAGAGGTCGCGGGCCATGCCCATTAGCACTTGAGCGAAGTCGGTGTAAATTCGCCAGTCGCGAACTTCGTTGGCGTGGGCCAACGTATTGCGAGAAACCTGTCCCCGAAAGCCCATATGATAGAGCTTGGGTTGCTGGGCCCGGAGACAGGCTTCGATGTCGCGCAAACTTTCGCGGTAAGTCAGTTGAGCAAAGGTCATGCAAAGGAACTGATCCCAACAAGAGAAATCCTTGACGTAACGATTGCCCTGGTATCGGTTGACGCAAATCTGAAACTGATAGGTCGGGATGAACTCCAAAAGTTGAGAGAAAACGGTTCGGCCAAGATTCATCTGCTGCCTCCGGGTTAGGCTGGAAAGCAGTAAGATGATGCCCAAAGAGAGGAAAGAAATTGAAATCGAAAAAACTCACCCCGACCTCTTACTTTCGCTCCGCCAAGTAGTTACAGCGCATCGCTCGAACTTTCTTGGGACACTACAATCCTGAGATAACTAATTATCAATGGCAAAGAACCTACCAAACGGATGGATAAGAACGACTCTCGGCGAGGTTTGCGCGATCAACCCGCGAATGCCGTTCGACGAATCTCTGCCTGACAGCACTGAAGTTAGTTTTGTACCTATGTCTGCCGTCGAAGAAGAAAGCGGCCGACTTGATGCCTCCCATACCAGAGCACTCGGATCAGTTCGCAGAGGATACACCCCATTCATTGAAAATGACGTTATTTTTGCAAAGATAACGCCCTGCATGGAGAACGGAAAGATCGCTCTAGCGAGCGGATTGATGAATGGTTTTGGTTACGGTTCGACAGAGTTCTTCGTTTTCCGACCATATGGAGGCGTACTACCCCGATTTGTACTCTATTTCCTGCTTCAACCTACATTGCGACAAGCCGCTGAAAGCCAAATGACTGGTGCAAGCGGTCAAAAGCGAGTTCCCGCGAACTATCTTTTCACCCATGAATTCCGGCTCCCCCCGACTCGCGAGCAAGAGCGCATTGTCGTAAAGCTGGATGCGGCCGTGTCGAAACTGAAGCGTGCCGGAATTGCAGCGCACAGGGCACAAGAACGGCTTAAGCGATATCGTGCAGCCGTCTTGCAAGCGGCTGCCATTGGCGAACTCTCTCGCCCTTGGCGCGAAGCAAAGCGGAATAACCAGAGAGACATGCCGAGGACAGCGGGGATCCTGTTGCAAAGCCTTCTTGATACGCGCCGCCGGGATTGGGAAAAAGCCGATCTGGAGCGCCTTCGCGACAATGGCAAAACCCCTGAAGACGACAGATGGAAATCTCGCTATCCAGAACCAGTTTTGCCCAACACTGATAACGTTCCTGAACTCCCACCGGAGTGGACATGGGTATCTCTTGACCAAGTCCTTTCAGCTTTGCGGAACGGGATCTCGCAAGCGCCACGTGAAGAAGACGGACTCCCGATTTTGCGGATAAGCGCTGTCCGCCCTATGAGTGTAGACCTGACAGAATGCCGCCATTTGCCGGTCTCCACAGTCGCAAAGTATAAGGACTACGTGTTGCAAGAGGGCGATCTTCTTTTCACTCGCTACAACGGGAGCCGCGACCTTGCTGGGGTTTGCGGGCAAGTTCCTTCAACCAGCCTAACTGTCGTCTATCCGGACAAACTCATTCGAGGCGTTCCTGTCAAATCCAACGAACAGACTTCCACATTTATTACAATCGCTGCTAACAGCGGTGCATCGCGACAGTATATTGAGGCACACCTATTCACGACCGCCGGGCAATGGGGTATTTCTGGTCGGAACCTTAAGTTCACCCCCCTTCCTCTACCGCCGGCGGACGAACAAGCTCACATTGTTCGGGAAGTCAGGAGTCGGCTATCTGCTGTAGATCGACTTGAAGCGGCCTTGGAGAAGCAGCTTGACCGCGCTAGGACAACGCACCATTCACTTCTGCGGGAGGCCTTCTCGGGCCGCCTCGTACCCCAAGAAATAAGCGACGAACCTGCCTCGGTACTGCTCAATCATATCCGCGCTGAGAAAGCTCGAAAAGATGCCGAACGTCATGGGAGACGCCGCAGAGCTCAACCGGCGAGATGGGGGGAGAGAGATTCTATGAAAGATCAGCCACCATCGTCAGAATCACTAATAAGAGCGTGGGAAAGGATCGGCCGCAAAGCTGACGCTCGCCGTCTGTTTGACGAAGCAGGGTTCGGCCACGATAATGTTGTTCAATTCTACGAAGCACTGCGGGCTACGCCACAAATACTGACTGCCTTTCAGAAAGCCGCACGAGGAAGTGGACAGCAGCAGAAGTCAGTGAGACGCGCCAAGGATGAGTCGGAACAGCCCAGCGGTCACTTCCGGTTAGTCGAGCTTTGGTTAGCGGATTTTAAGAACCTGAAAGACTATACGGTTCGCTTCAACCCGACCCAAGGCCTGGACGTCGTACTTGGATGGAATGGCACAGGCAAGTCCAATCTATTTGAGGCGCTTGTCATCATCTTCCGCGACCTTCACGAATGGTGGGAGAAAAACCGTTGGCCCGATAAGCCGATGAATGGCTATCGTCTCAGCTATGAGATGGACGAGCACATAGTGGAAGTCACTTGGCGACCCGAGCAAATGAAGCGCCCGGAGTTGAAAAGGGGCCTGATTCCCCGCAAGGCGAAAACCATAGCCGACTTGGAGTCGATCAAAAGAGAACAGTTGCCCTTACCACGCTTTGTTTTCGGTTACTACTCAGGCCCGACCAATCGGTTGGCAGAACACTTCCTGCCAATGAGCAAGACCATTATGATCGCTTACGTCTGGCCAAGGCGGATGATGCGAAGACTCTTGCGACGCTGTTGGAACAACGGAGATTTTTTTGTGCCGAAACCCACCACGCCAAATACGTCTTACTTGGGTTTTCCTACAAGGAAGACCCAAAAATCAGCGAATTCCTGGAGAATCGTCTGCGGATCGTGGGCTTCGAGTCGGCTTTATTCATCATTCGCAAACCTCTTTGGGCGAAGTCGAGGAGCCGTGCGGAGGATTTCTGGAGCGCAACTGGAATCATGCGCCGAGTCATGGAACGGCTTCGCCGTTTCGCCATCGCGCCAATGGAGTTGCAACAAAAGGTTAGCTACGGCTACCGATCGACAACAGAAGACCATTACTATTTTTTCCTACCGAACCTTGAAAGCCTGCATTCGTTTGCCGCCGAGTATCAGGATGCCCGAACCTTTTTTCTGGCCTTGGAAAGCACCGATTTTTCAGAGCTGATTCACGATGTCAAGATACAAGTCCGCGTGAAATCCACCAACACCAAACAGGTTTCGATCACATTCCACCAATTGAGCGAAGGTGAGCAGCAGTTGTTGATGGTCTTGGGCCTGATGCGATTCACGAAATCGCATCAATCTCTGGTGTTGCTCGACGAGCCGGATACACACCTAAATCCGCACTGGAGTGTTGACTATATTAAAGATCTCGCCCGCGTTATGAGCGATAACGCGATCGAATCCACAGAACAGCAGACTAGTCAGATCTTGATGGCGACCCACGACCCACTGGTTATTGCGAGCCTTCTAAAGGAGCAAATCCACCTTCTGAAGCGTGATATCCAAACCGGCGCCTGCAAATGGGAGCCAGCTACGGTCAATCCACGTGGACTAGGTTTCACTGGCATCCTGACCAGCGAAATGTTCGGTTTTCGAAGTGACCTCGACCCGGAGACGCTTGGAGATTTGGATAACAGGGTACGACTCATAGCCAAAGAAGAGTCATTGAGCCCGCAGCAGAAGAAAGAATTGGAGGAAATCGACAAGAGGCTGGCGGAAGCCGGCTTCTCCAAGGCTTTCAGCGACCCCTATTACGCAGCTTTCGTCCGCGCATGGGGGCGACTGCACAGCGAGTTGATGGCGGGACAGCAATTCTTGACTCTGGAAAAGCGGCAGGAGATTGACAGGATCGCAAGTGAAGTGCTGAAGGAAGCCGTAGCAGAGGTGGACAAAGGGGCCGGGAACTGATGCGTTTTGTTGACATCGCCCAGCTGCAGATCCCCCCTGGTTGGCAAGGTCGCGCTGACCAGGCGCTCGCTGACCTGCGCAACGAGGTCGCTCAAGCTGAAGCGGCTGCGCATGCGACGGGAGGGGACGCAGTGGCTGCTAGAAAAGCCGCAATCGCAGCGGGGCTGAATCAGACTCCTAGGCAAAAACTCTGGGGAGACTTGAAGCCCCATCTCTCCGCGCTAAGTAACGGCAAGTGTTGGTATTCGGAGAGCCGTAACCCGATGTCGGACAAGAACGTAGATCATTTTCGCCCCAAAGGACGGGTCGAAGAAGACCCGACACATGAAGGTTACTGGTGGCTCGCATTTACCCCGCAGAATTTCCGCTACGCAAGTCAATGGTGTAACCAACGGCGCGTTGATGGTGCACATGGCACAAGCGGTGGCAAGTCAGACCACTTCCCTATACTTGCGAATGGTGTTAGGGCGAGACGGGAAGGCGACGATCTCCAACTGGAGGATCCTGAACTCCTTGACCCGATTGATCCCGACGACTGGAAGCTCCTGACTTTTCTTCCTGATGGATACCCGACACCCACCAGGCCGGCGGGCACCGACGAACATCTCCGTGCTGCAAAATCAATCGAGACCTACCATCTTCACTGCGAACCCCTAGTGAATGGCCGTCAGGCAGTTGCGGGCACCATTAAGCGCATTGTCGAAGACCTCGAAAGGCTACGGCCCAAAATCGACGACCCGCAAGTACGCGCAACATTCAAAAGTCGCCATGTTGATCTTCTTCGGGCAATTCACCCCGACTCCGAATACTCTGCGGCGGCACGGGCATACGCCCGAGCAGAGATCTACAAGTTAGAGGGTAACCATCAGGTCAGGCGAGACTGGCTGGAAGAAATATTGAGTTGAAACAAATGCTCAACAGTCCACACACTTCGGCTTCAGCTCTCGTTCAGCGGGTCTGGAACTACGCCCATGTCCTCAAGGATGACGGACTGGCGTTCATGGATTATACGGAGCAGATCACCTATTTGCTCTTTCTTAAAATGAGCTGGGAGCAGCGACAGACGGGCGCGAGTGAAATTCCCTCGCGGTATACCTGGGGCGCACTAAAGAATATCGTCGACAATGGCAAGCGTCTGGATCGTTATCATCAGGGTTTGCGTAAGCTGAGTGAACTTCCGGGGTTGATAGGCCTAATCTTTACGAAACCACAAAGCAAGATAAACGACCCCGCCAAACTTCATCTGCTCATTCAAATGATTGACAGTGAAGAATGGTCCACACTTGATGTGGACGTGAAGGGTGAGGTTTATGAAGGGCTGCTTGCCAAGAACGCCGATGATGTGCGCGGAGGCGCGGAACAATACTTCACGCCGAGGCCAGTCATCCGCGCAATTGTTGAAGTAATGCGACCCGAACCCACAATGCGGATCTCCGATCCTGCGTGTGGCACGGGGGGATTCTTATTGGCTGCGTTCGAGTATCTTCTCGGCAGAATAGAAAATGCCAAGGACGCTGGCCATCTCCGAACGAGGGCGCTGCACGGAATTGACCTCGTTCCGAACGTCGCACGCTTGTGTGCAATGAACCTATTCCTTCACGGGATTGGGACGGATCCCAAACACCCAGTGATCTCGATCTCTGACAGCCTCGAATCGAAGGCCGAGCCAGTGGATATGGTTCTTACGAATCCTCCATTCGGGAAGAAGAGCAGCTTCACGATCATTGGGGCTGACGGAAGGAACCAAACAGATAAGATTTCCTATGAACGAGAGGACTTTTGGGCGACGACAAGCAATAAGCAGTTGAATTTCGTTCAGCATGTTTATTCGATGCTCAATGAGAACGGCCGTGCAGCGGTAGTTATCCCGGACAATGTGTTATTTGAGGGGGGCGCAGGCGAGAGGGTTCGCAGGGCTTTGCTCCAGCAAACTGAGGTACATACGCTGCTACGTCTTCCGACCGGCATCTGGTACTCGCCTGGAGTGAAGGCAAATGTGCTGTTTTTCGACAAGAAGCCACCGGCTAAGGCTCCCGCGACCAAAGATCTTTGGGTATATGATCTGCGTTCCGGCCGTAATTTTTCGCTAAGACAGAGCCCGATCACGCCTGACGACTTGACGGATTTTATTAGCTGCTACCATGCTGATGATCGTTCTCGGCGCAAGGAAACCGTGCACTTTCGCCGCTTCAAATACGCCGACATGATTGCTCGGGACAAGGCGAATCTGGATTTTCAGTGGCAGCAAGACCCGGCGAATAGCACACCAGAGGAAACGCCCCAGGTCCTAATGAAGCATATCCTCGAAGATCTTGAGGAAGCCATAAAAGAGTTTGCCAGTGCGGAGTCCGAAATCCGGCGAAAATAATAACCTGACGCTCAAGAGGCTAGAGCTTGTTGAAAATCGGTCCGTCACGGTGACGGTAGAGTTTTTGTGAACGTCTATTCGTTATGCGCGGAAAAGACGATCAGCAGGGCAGCGTGTTCAGCAAGAATCGCGAACGGCTGCTCAATCAGGACGTGGCTCGCAGCTTTTTCGACCGCGTGCTGAAACAGGCGCAGCCGTACTTGTCCGATGAACACTTCACCGTGGACGGGACCCTGATTGAGGCTTGGGCTAGCCAGAAGAGTTTTCAGAAAAAGGATGGCGGGGATGCCGATGGCGGTTGCAACTTTCATGGGCAAAAGCGCACCAACGACACACATGCTTCGAGACCGATCCAGATGCCCGGCTGTACCGCAAGGGCCATGTCATCCGCTTGACCTCATATACGACCTTGGAGGCAAATAGCCATTGAGAGTCTTTGAAACGGGCGCGACGCGCTCTAATGATGCAGGAAAAATAGATTATGAAGCCTACCTTTCACCGATGGTGATTGAGGCGTTCGGGCGCTACATGCTGAAACACGAAAAACAAGCGGACGGATCGCGGCGCAGTGGCGATAACTGGCAAAAAGGAATACCGAAAGATGAATATCTGAAATCGGCATGGCGTCACTTTTGGGACTGGTGGGCGCTCCATCGCAGCGTTAAGCTGCGCGGATCGACCACAATGGAAGATGCGATCTGCGCGCTGCTGTTTAATGCGATGGGATATCTGCACGAATATTTGAAGTCGAGGCACAACGACGCGCTATCAGAATCCTTCGCGCAAGCCATCCAGAATCTACATCAAGAATCCAGTTAATACGATCCATCGTCTTGTAACTTCCGCGTTGAAATTTGGGCATCCTGGCGCGTTCGTCGCCACGCAAAAATACTAAAAACCAAAGTATCAGTTACATATCCAACACTGACGTTTGGGTGAGGGGCGTGATATGATTCCTGGCGGCAATGGAACCGGCGAGCGGAAAGGAAACATGGCTCGCAGGAGATATCAACAACCCGCGCCCAAAAAGCGCGGAAACGCATGGACGCTTGAATATCGTGAGGATGTAGAACAGCCAGACGGAACGGTGAAGCGCGCGCGGCGCAAAGCTATTCTCGGGTATGTGCATCAACTGCCAACCGAGAAGCTGGCCCGCCGGGCGGCCGCGAAGATACTGGCTAAAATCAACGCAGCTTCTTATCAACCACATCGACCCATCCGCTTCAATGAATTTTCGGAGCGATGGAAAATGAGCATGTTGAGCGAAATGAAGCCGTCAAGCAGAACTTCGGCGCAGTCGGTGCTGAGAATGCACTTGCAGCCGAAGTTTGGCGACTTGTATTTGTGGGAGATCACGCCGGAGCGTGTGCAATCATTCATCGCGGACCTACGCGATAAGGTTTCAGAAAAAACCGCGTGGAATGTCGTGATGACGATGCGCTCGGTCTGGCGGACGGCGCTCGATTGGCAATACACTGACGAGCGAATCTTTGACCATGTGCGGATGCGGAGCGTTTCGCCGCCGGATGATGTACGCTGTTTTTCGCTTGAAGAAACGCAGCGCATCATCTCTGCATCGCCGGAACCTTATCGCACCTTTTACTGGCTGGCAGCAGAAACCGGAATGCGCGCCGGCGAACTTTGCGCGCTGCGATGGCAAGACGTGGACCCTAGGGCTGGAATTGTGACCGTGAAGCGGTCGGTCTGGCGCGGAAAGTTCACGGATACAAAAAGCCGTCGCGCGCGGCGGTTTGCGATCAGTCAGCAGATAATAGAGCGGTTGGAAGAAATGCGATCCATCCGCAAGCCATTGACTGATTTAATCTTCCAATCCAGCCGTGGGACTCCGTGGGATTCAAACATGCTGGTCAAGCGGAAGCTACAACCACTGCTTGAACGCCTTGGCATTCAGCGCGCCGGAATGCACGCCTTCAGGCATTTCAATGGTTCAGAGATGTCGCGTTTGCTCGCGCCGGGCGCAGGAGCGCGGGATCGACTGGGCCATTCCAGTTTGGTCGTCACCAACCGCTATACGCATTCGGTTTCAGCCGATGACCATGCCATAGCGGGCAGGCTGGCCAGATCAATCATTAGCAGTCAATTGACGCCAATGTAGCTTGTAAGTGGTTGCGGGGGTCTGCAACGCTCCGAATTTGCGACGACATTACGTTACCCGTTTCCTCCTCCCAGCCGACCAGATGCCACGTTCCCTCAGCAATATAGTACGGTTTCCCATCTCCGCTCCTATCGTTGCCCTCCGGGAACATACGGATCTCAGAAACGTGCTTCACCAGTTCCTTGCGCGCTTCGGCAGGCTCTCCGGAGATCAACTGCTGGAGATCTTCTAGCCGCTTAGTGATGAAGTCCCGAATCTCCGACAGGTGAGCATCCACAGAATCAGCTCCGCCCGCCAAGAGCTGATCGGTGATCTCGCGTAATTGCTGCTCGCGCTCGTGGATGGCGGCAACGAGGAACGACGAGGGTCCCGTTTCCGCAGCGGTGGCGGTCAGCCGCCGCAACTCCCCTTCGAGTTTCTGCTTGCGCTCACGCATGTGAGCCATCTGATTTGTGAGCTTGGAAAAGGCGCTCTTCAAATGACTGTCGAACTCCTCCAGCGCGTACTCGACGGCCTCACGCTTTAGAACCTCATTCTGCAGCTCTTCCAGCAAGCGCTTTTCCAGCCAGTCACGCCGGATTGTGACGGAATTGCCGCAAGCCCCACGATTGAAATGCTGTGAGCAGCCGTATCTCGGGTAGTGACCATAAGAAGTGTATCCGGTGACAATGATCAGATTGCCGCCGCACAAGCCGCACTTCAGAATTCCGCTGAGAAGATATGGACTAGTAATAGAGCGAGGCAAAAGACCCTTCTTCGCGCCGCTGTACATGGCCATCAGGCGCTTCTGGCGATCCTGAACCCTCTGCCAGATCTCATCGCTGACAATCTGGAGTTCAGGGTGGGGAACAACGCGCCATTCGCTCTCCGGCCTCGCGCGCCGCACCCGCTTGTTTGTACCAGGGGTCTTCACGAACCGCGAGGTGTTCCAAACTACCTTTCCTACATAGAGATCACGGCGAAGCATCTCCCGGATGCAGGTCGGACTCCACGTCGCGTATCTATTTCCCGACCTCGGTCTTGGGGAGGGAACGCACTCATGATTCAGGGTCTTTGCGATGGTCTTCAGTGACTGGCCACTGGCGGACATCTCAAAGATGCGGCGGACCACTACCGCCTCCTTCTCATTGATAATTAGTTGTTTTGCGGTCGTGTCGTCTACAGAGACAGAATCGTAACCGTAGCAGCGACCGCCCGTGTGCTGACCCCGCAGTACCCGTCCTTCCAGACCGCGATGCGTCTTCTTGGCAAGTTCCTTCACGTACAGGCTGTCCACCATACCGTGAACGGTGACCAGCACATGCGCCTGCTCATTATCCGAGTCGATGCCCTGACTGACGGCGATGAGCCGGATGCCGGCAAAGTTCAGCTTCTCGAAGAAGGTAAGTGCATCCTTCGTATTTCGCGCCAGGCGGCTGCTGTCATCGAGCAGGATCACATCGAAGGGACGGGCAGCGGACAATGCCGCATTTAGTAGACGGCCCAGCCCTGGACGATCCGCGCCCACGCCACTTACCGCTTCATCGACGTAGACGTGTTCCTCCAGAAAGACGAACCCGCGAGACTTCGCATATTCGCTGCAGATGCGGAGTTGGTCGTCGATCGAGAGTGGGCTCTGAAGATCGCTGGAGTAGCGGGCATAGGCGGCGCAACGCAGAATCATGGATCATTACCGTCCTTGTCGGACGTTACCTCTGAACTGCCGGCGGTTGCAAGTCGATTCCGCTTCTCGATTTCGGCCAGATATTCCCGTACCAGCGCGGGGATAATGACATTGTCCATCCAAGACTTGAGCGCAGGATCGAGTCGCTTCCCAAGGCCTGGCGACCGCGCCGAACCGGACTGTCGCTCCAGGGCCGCTTCATCCCCATTTTTGGTGTTCCTGGTCTCCACGCAAACCCTCAAACAGTTCCTGCCGAGAAGAAGCGTAGAGCGCACGGAGGGCACAAAACGTGGAAAACTTTCCACTCGGTGTCCTGAGCGGACACCTTGAAAGATCGTATAAAGCATTTTCAATTCGTGACGCAGTGCGTCACGAATTGGGATGAAGCCGACTCGGAAGACTTCTCCCAGCCTCCGCTTCAGAGTAAAATGCAGAGCTGTGGATCTGATTACTCTGCTTAGCAGGACCGAAGGCAAAACGCTGGAGTTCAAGCGCGATCTATCCTCCCCGGAAGGCGCGCTGAAAGCCATCGTTGCGTTCGCCAATACTTCCGGGGGTGTTCTCGTCCTGGGAGTCGAAGACGGCACGAAAAAGGTCAAAGGCATCCCGAACATATTGGCTGAGGACGAACGCCTCGCCAATCTGATTGCGGACAGCATCTCCCCAAGATTGGTGCCTTCCATCGAAGTGATGCCGTGGAGAAAAACGCAGGTTCTGGCAGTGGAGATTTATCCCAGCGCCAACCGGCCCCACTATCTGAATCGTCTGGGTGCCGAGGAAGGCGTTTTTGTTCGTGTGGGTTCGACCAACCGGCGGGCGGATCAGGTCCTGATCGAAGAGATGAGGCGCTATAACCAGGTTTCGTCGTTCGACGAACAACCCCAGCCGGAGTTGAACTCGGAAGCCATCGACTTCCGAGCTGCTTCCGAGTTCTTCAAGCCCATTCGCAAGCTGACGCGGCCTGACCTACAAACCCTGAAAATCATGACGAGCTACCAAGGCCGTGTCGTGCCGACTATCGGAGGCATCCTCCTCTTCGGCGCCGACCGACTCAGTCACTACCCAGACGCATGGATTCAGGTTGGCAGATTTGCTGGCAATGACCGACGCCGGATACTCGACTCCGTGGAGGTGCGCTCGTATCTTCCGGGCGCTGCCGACGAAGTAATTGCGTTCTTGCGGAAGCACATGACTCGTGAGGCCGTCATAGGCCCTGTAAAACGAACGGACCTTTGGACGTATCCGGTGGTTGCCGTCCGTGAAGCCATTATGAATGCTATCGTCCATGCCGATTACGCCCAGCGCGGCGCTCCCATCCGCGTCGCACTGTTTGATGATCGCCTGGAGATCGAAAACCCCGGCCTGCTCCCGTTCGGACTCACGATCGAAGACATCCGCAAAGGCATCTCCAAACTCCGCAATCGCGTTATTGGCCGGGCATTTCAAGAACTTGGGCTTATCGAACATTGGGGAAGCGGTATCCAGCGCATGACAGCCGCGTGTCGTGATCGCGGATTGGATGCTCCCAAATTGGAAGAGATTGGGACGCATTTTCGAGTTACGCTTTCGGCCACGCCCCGTCGCGCGTCCACAAAGGACGCTCGGGACGAAGCTATCCTTGCCGCACTCTCCTCAAGTTTGGAGGCTGGACTTTCAACCTCTGAGATCGCCAAGCAAATCAACCTCTCCCCGCGCGCGTCCCGAACACGTCTCGCGGCGCTCGTGGAGCGGGGGTTGATCGCGGAGATTGGAAGCGGGCCACAGGACCCACACCGCAGGTACTATCTGGTCTCCGAGACTTCATGAGCCTTTGAGTGCCAGATCTGCGCCCAGGCAAAGGCAAAATAGTTTGCAGCCCGGCCTCCTGCACTATCCCAAGTGTTCCGAACTGGACAACACCTGTACTTTGCCGAGTATCTTCAATTCCATGATCTCGACAGCCGGTTGGCGGTGGCGCACATAGGCGATCACTTCTTCCAAGCTGAGCGCCGCGAAGGTTTCGGTTGAAGCTGCCGTTGTGCCTTCATCCTCAGAGATCCTCTCGCCCTTCAATTCGATCAGAAGCGCTCTATATGGTTGATCCGATAGCGGACAAACATCCCGATCTTTACTCTTTGCCATGCCAGACTCCCTGGGACATGAAATGGCGGCGTCCGGCTCCCGACCGTAGCAAATCAGACGCTCCTACGTAGCGACCCCACCCCTGGAGCCGCCGAGTCCTACGAAACAATGTGTCGCATAACACCTCTATTGTGTAGTGCGGTAGTACCATAACAGTCGGTGGCCAAAGAGGAATACATTCCCTCCCGGCGCACCGGCAAGACCTCGCTTGGAGCGAAAGTGTTTTCCTACTACACCCAGGAAGAACGTCGACTGTTGGAGAAAGCGGCAAAGCTGGAACGCCGCAGCCTCAGCAGTTTCGTCGCCCTCGCCGCGCTCGACCGGGCGCAAAGGATCATTGCCGGCAAGTAAGCGCCCATGTATACAGGCACCGAACTCCCCGATTCGTAATGCTACCATTATGCAGTATTACCCCCCCAATGGGTCCCCAGCGACTCTGTCGGATCTGACCGCAACTGCCCCGTGTCTGCATCTCGATAGATCTCTTATGTCCTGTAAGTTCTCTCAGGCACCGCGAGAGAAGGACAGGCCGCGCCCGGCGACACTGCGCGTCTCTGCTTTTTCGGCTTTCAGAAAATCTTTTCGGCAAGACTCAAAAGCGTGGAAATGGAAAAGATTTTCCGAACCTTCCGAAAAAGCGCCGCTGGGTCTTGGGAGCGGCCATCTCTCGCGCCCTCCGGGAGTGTGTCCTGAGAGATCACTCCGGGACCACAAAGGAGATCAAGGCCATGCAAGCACAAACAACAGTTCAGAATCAGTTCGACAACAGCATCATGCAGGGTGACTGCATCGAGGTCATGCGCAACATGCCAGCAAACAGCGTCGATTTCATTCTCACCGATCCGCCGTATCTGGTGAACTATCGCGACCGCGATGGACGCACCATCCAGAACGATGCGAACGCCGACTGGCTCAAACCCGCCATGAGAGAGGCGTACCGCGTGCTCAAGCAGAACCGCGTTGCGGTCATGTTCTACGGCTGGACGAAGGTCGATGCTTTCTTCGAGGCTTGGAAAGAGGCGGGTTTTCAGCCTGTTGGACATATCGTGTTCCGCAAGACCTACAGTTCAAAGAGCAGATTCTTCAGCTATCAGCACGAGCAGGCGTACCTGCTGGCGAAGGGCAGACCGCCATTGCCCAAGCAGCGGCTGGCAGACGTGATGGACATGCCGTACAGCGGTAACAAGCTGCATCCGACACAGAAGCCAGTTGCGGCATTAGCTCCTCTGGTTCGCAGCTTCACGTTACAGGGTGAATTGGTGCTCGATCCATTCGCTGGCAGCGGCAGTTCCTGCGCGGCAGCTTTGCTGACAGGCCGCAGATACATCGGCGTAGAGCTGGATGCAGAGTATTTCCATCAGTCATCGGCGCGGTTGCAGCGCGTAGAAGAGAGGATCGCAGCCAGGAAGCGGTCTTCTCAGGTTCTCATTCCCACCAGGCGGTGAGTCTACCGCGTCCCCGCCACGCCTCAAGGCGAACTGTTGCGTGAGTCGTGATGATTCCACCTTGACCCGCGTCGTGCCCGCGAATTCTTTGCCTGACATGGTGGGAATGAGCACATCCGCGCAGCATGCGCGGGCACTTCCACTGCCTATTGCAGGCAGCTTCGCGCCTCCCGACTGCCTATGGCTCGTGGTGTCCTGACAGGACACCGAGTGGAAAATCTTTCCGCGTTTCATACCTATCTCAGCCCTACCTTCGCTCCATGACGTTGCAACGGGGAGTGCCCCTCGACCGTTTCGCAAACGAAAGGAGCTCATGTACACACTCAAGCACATAAGACGTCCGCGCCCCACGGCGCTGCACGCGCACTGGCGGAGGTGGTTCTTGCCTTCGCTGCTTTTCCTTACGGCACTGCCCGTGTACGCCCAATCGACCGGCAGCGACCCGTGGGACAACGCAGTCAATGTCCTCAAAACTGCCTTTACCGGCACGATTGCGACCGGCCTCAGCCTGGTCGCCATCGTCGTCGGAGGGCTGATGTTCGCCTACGGCGAGGGCCAGTCGAAGAAGATGCTCGCCGGCATCGTCTTCGGCGTCGGCATGGCCATCGGCGCCGTTAACTTCATGGCCTGGCTATTTCCGGGCTAGGCGTACAGCGAGAGGAGGTGATCCATGTCTACGGCAGCGGACGGCAGGGTGAGCCCAGTTTATAAGGCCATGAACCGTCCGTTGACGGTCCTGGGAGCGGAGCGGCGGTTGTTCTTCGTCGCTCTTATCTCGGGAGGGGCGATCTTCTCCCTTCTTCATTCGTTACTCGGCGGAACCGGCCTGTTCATTGTCGGCGTCATTATCGCCCGCATCGCCACCAAGCATGACGTGGAGATACTGCGCGTGCTCTTCAACTCCGGCAAGTTCCGCAGACGCTACGACCCCATGAAAGCAGACGACACAGAGATACGCATTGCGAGGCGCGATGGTCAGAGTTGACGACATCACGAAGGACTTGAAGGAAGCGGGATCGTTCCCGGCCCAGGTCAACCTCTATGGCTTCTGGGACGAGCGTTGCTTCCTCACCAAGTCAGGCGACCTCGGCAGCGTGCTCCACATCGGCGGCATCGACTACGAGAGCCTGGACCATGTGGGCCGTGATTATGCGGTCAAGCGCCTTGAAGCAGCCCTTCGCTCGCTCGACGACCGGTCCAGACTCTATCAGATTCTTTTCAAGCGCAATCGACCTGCTATCCCACACGCCAAGTATGTGAACCCGCTGGTGCGCGCCGCTGTGGAGCAGCGCAGCGCGTTCCTTGAATCGAAGGCCGACAGGCTGTACAGCATAGAAATCTTCTGGGTCGTCCTGATCGACGGCAGTTACCAGAAGACCGGCCTGATGCACGCTCTGGCCGGGTTGCCGAAGCAGCCGTGCTCGTCGCTTCGCGCCTTGCGGTCACTGTTCTCCGGCAACAAAGCGCGCACGCTGCTCTACGAGCAGATCGAGCGCGACCGGCTGCGCCTGCAACAGAAAGTTCAGAGTTTGAGTGGGCAGCTAAACGACCTTATGACGGTCGAGCTGCCAGGAGCGGAGGAGACGCTACGCATCTTGCATCGTCTCGTGAACCTCCGCCCCTCGAAGTTTCAGAACGCACGCCTCCACGGAGCGCGCCATCTCGACTGGCAGCTCTGCGACTCGGAGTTGGAGGCGCATCGCGGATACCTGCGCCTCGATGACGACTACGTCCGCGCCCTCACGCTGAAGGAGCTTCCCTCCGAGACACGGCCTCTGTTGCTACAGGGCCTCTTCGACATCCCGGCCAATTTCCATGTCGTCACCGAATGGCATCCAGTAGACAACGCCAAAGCGCGTAAGGAGATCGCCTCGCGCCGCCGCCATTATCACAACTCGAAGACCAGCTTCGTCTCGAACCTGCAGGACCGGGGGAACACCGGCAATCAGGACAACCTGATCGATGACTCGAAGGCCGCAGCCGTGGCGGAGCTTGGCAATGCGCTTACGGCGATAGGCATGGAGGGCAAGCACTTCGGAGAATTCACACTGACCGTTGTGGTCTACGACGAGAACCCGGTCCAAGTGGAGCACACCGTAACGGAGTTCCAAAAGCTATTTACCCAGCATGACGGCCTGCTCTACGAGGAACGCTACAACCTGCTCAATGCGTTCTTTGCGACGGTTCCAGGCAACAGGCAGTTCAACTTGCGCAAACAGTGGGCGCTGAATTCGAACTATGCCGACCTGTCGTTCCTGTTCACCGTGGATACGGGAATGCAGTGGAACCCGCATCTGGAGCGGGAGTATCTCGCCGTTCTTGAATCGACGCATGGGACGCCGTTCTTCTTGAACCTACACAGCGGCGACGTGGCGCATGGTCTGATGCTGGGCGCAACGGGCGCCGGCAAGAGTTTCTGCACCGGTTTCATGCTTCAGTCAGTCCAGAAATACGACCCACTGACCTTCATCTTCGACCTCGGCGGCAGCTACGAGACCGTAACGCGGGCCTTCGGCGGGACCTACCTGAACATCGGCATGAAAAGTCCCGGCTTCAGCATCAATCCATTTTCTCTGGAGCCGACGAACGAAAACCAGAACTTCCTCTATCTCTTCCTGCGCGTGCTGATCGAAGCCGGTGGACGGTACGAGCTGACGCCCGAGGATGAGAAAGCACTGTTCGCCGCGATCGAACGCGCGTACAAGCTGCCCGCAGAGATCAGGACGCTTACGAATTTCGCTTCGATCTTGGGACCCCTGGGAGAGCGGCTGCATCGCTGGACCCAGGCAGGACAGTTCGGCCATCTCTTCGATAATCCCCACGACACACTGACGTTCTCGCGCTTCCAGACATTCAACTTCGATGGCTGGTCGGACTACCCCGACATTCTGGAGCCGTTGCTGTTTTATGTGCTGCAGCGTGCATCGTCGGAGATTGAAAAACCTCAGAACACCGCCACATTCAAGCTGTTCGTCATCGACGAGGCGTGGATCTTCCTCAAGAACGCGACCATCCGCGACTGGATATTGAAGGCCGAAAAAACGTGGAGGAAAAAGAACGCGGCCATGCTTCTCGCCACGCAGTCGGTCGTAGAGCTGGCGGCCTCCGACATGCTGCATGTCGTCAACGAGTCCTGCCCCACCAAGATTTTCCTCGCCAATCCCAACATCGACCGTAGGCTCTACGCCGACGTCTTTCAGTTGAACGACACCCAGCTTGAGCTGCTGGAGTCGCTTGTCCCCAAGCGTGAGCTGCTGCTCATCCAGCCGCGCGGGACGAAAAAGCTGGTCCTTGAAGTGGACGCCCTCGGCTACTGGATGGCGACTAACAACACCCGCGACAACCTCCGCAAGCAGGACTACTTCGCCCGTTTCGGGCCGGAAGAGGGACTCATCCGGCTCGCTCACGAATACCCCAACCCATAAGGAGAAATATGCGCCCGTCACCCATCGTTCCATTACTGCTCGGCCTGGCTGCGACCGTGGCCCACGGCCAGCAGTCTGCCCGTGTCGTCCACTACCACGCCAACGACATCGTCAACGTTCGCGCGAAGATGAGCTACACCACGCTCATTCAGCTCCCCGCCACCGAGAAGATTCTGGACGCCGCCACCGGCGACAAGGACTTCTGGATCGTCGATACCGTGGGCAACTACTGCTTTGTGCATCCGGCCAAGGCAGGCATCCATTCCAGCCTTGACCTGATTACGGATAAGGGCACGGTGTACTCGTTCACGCTCGACGATGTCGAGTCCGGCGATCCCGACCTGAAGGTGGTCATCGAGCCATCCGATCCATCCCTGCTGACCGCCGCCGCCAGTGGCCCGGACAAGCTGGTTCCGGCGAGCGCAGTGACCGCGGCACAAGCCCAGGCGCAGGCCGCCCAGACCCGCGCCGCCAATGCGGTCGAACAGTTCCGCTCCGAGTACCCGGTAAAGGCGCTGGTGTTCGATTACACCTTCCACAACAAGGAACCCTTCAACGTCTCGGCCATCTATCACGACGACAAGTTCACCTATATCAAGTCCGCGGCTTCCGAGGAGTTTTCGATCTACGAGCTGAAGGACAAGAAACCCGACCTCATCACCTTCCAGTTGCAGGGCGGCACTTACATCCTTCCCACTGTGGTCGATAAGGGCTACCTCCAGATCGGCAAGCGCAAGCTCGACTTCGAGCGGAAAGCGAAGTAGGTGATGCCGATGGCAGATGAGAAACAAACGACCTCGCAATCGGAAGCTCCTCCCTCCGAAAACACGCTTGCGCTCCGCGACAAGCGCACTGTTCCTGAAGGCGTCGTCCCCAAACAGGCGCAGGGGTACGTCGTCGCCGGCCTCGCGGTGCTCATCCTCATGGCGGTGATGTTCTCCCGCAATCATCCCCGGCCTGCGGCGAAAGACATGGCACCCTCCCAGCTGGCCACGACCCCCGACATGAATCAGCGGAAGATTCAGGAACTGGAGCAGGACCTGAGCGCGGACCAGCGCCAGAGCCAGCTACAAGCACAGGCGCAGAGGCAAAGCGGATTACCGATGCAGACTGGCGCTGCGGCAGCGCCCGGTTCTCTCCCGCCCGGCGCCGCCGCTCCCACTCAAGCGTTGCCGCCGCCTGTCGCAGCGCAACCAGCGGAACCACCCCGCGATCCCATCGCCGATGCGGAAAAGGCGCTGGAGTTCAAGGCCCGCTTCGCCTCTAACCTCGTCTCGTCCCCGGATGGCGCCTCGTCTCCAACCGCGGAGCCGGTCGCCGCGAATACGAACACACCGGCTCGCCCAGCGAGCTCGCCGCAAGCCACTGCCACGCAGCCCACTTCGGCGGACACATCCGGCAACAAGCGCGCTCCCGAGGTCAATCTCAACCGCGCCCACGGCCAGCCCTACGCCGTCTTCGAGGGCACTACCATCGACACCGTCCTGGTGGACCGTCTCGACGGGGAGTTCGCCGGACCAGTGAAGGTCATGGTCACCAATCCCGTCTACAGCGAAGACCGTCAGCATGTGCTCATTCCTGCGGGCACGTTCATCCTCGGCGATACGCAGAAGGTCTCCGGCTTCGGCCAGAAGCGCCTTGCCCTCACCTTCCACCGCATGCTCATGCCGGATAAATATTCCGTCGATCTCGATCAGTTCCGCAGTCTCGACCAGGCCGGAGCCACCGGCATCAAGGACAAGGTCAACAGCCATTATGTCGAGATATTCGGCGCGTCGATCGCGCTCGGCGTGATCGCTGGCGCAGCCGAGGCGACGACCTTCAACCAGGGATACAACGAGTCCGGCAGCGAGGCATATCAGGCCGGTATCGCCTCCAGCCTCTCGCAGTCGAGCGCGAATGTGCTTAACCGCTTTATCAACATTCCGCCTACCATCACCATCCGCGAGGGACACAGGATCAAGGTCTACATCACCCAGGACATGCTCCTGCCCGCGTATGAAAACCATGACATGCCGGCGGTGATGTGATGCGCGCTTTTCTCATTCTTGGCCTCGGCGGCGTGCTCGTGATCGGCTGCGCCTCTCCCTCGCCGCCGCCGAAGCCGTCCCCATACCGCTATGCACACACCGCGCCGTTGCTCACGCTCGGCGCTTACGAAAAGGAGCTGCCATGAAGTCCAACAAATCTCTCTTCGCCATTCTTCCTGTCATTCTTGCACTCGCGCCTGCGGCGCACGCGCAGTTCGGCAGCGGCATTGTCTACGACCCCACGCAGTCTGCCCATGCCCTCCAGCAGATCGAGCAAGGATCGCAGCTTTACACGACCGCCGTCGCCACGCGCAACCAGATTGTGACGATGTACAACCTCGCCTACCAGATGTCGCAGCTTCCGCAGAACCTCGAAGCCCGGTACAGGGCCGACTGGTCGCAATGGACCAGCTTGCAGGCCCCGCCTAATACCTACGGCAACACCGCGGCGTTGGTTAACGCGTTGAACTACGGCACACTCGTCAACGCCCAGCAGGGCTACAGCAGCGCTTATGTGCAGGCACAGAGCTATCCCTCCGGCAACTACTCCTCGCTTGATTCACGAACGCAGGCCACTGTTGCCAACCAGTACGCCACGTCGGAGCTGGCGCAGACAACGACCACCAATACGCTTGCCACCCTCGGCACCATCCGCACCGACGAGCAGCAGTTCGCCACGAAACTCTCCAACCTCGATTCGGACACTTTCTCGACCGATTCCAGTCAGCAGACCGAGGCTGCACTGCTCGGCAAGATCAACTCGGCCACGCTGCTCCAGATCCATTCGCAGCAGGACACGAACCAACTTCTGATGGCTTCGATTCAGCAGCAGCTTGTCGCCGAGAAACAGCAGATCGACGCGCAGAACCGCTCCCTCAACAATTCGATCTACTTCGAGCAGAACTTTCCCACCACCATGCAGAACGTGAACAGCGGAGTGAGTGATTCCATGCACTCCATCTCCCTCAGCATCAATGGGAGCAACTGATGGGACAGAACATCATTGCCCAGGTTGGGCAGGCCATCACCCAACTGCTCTCTTCACAGAGCAGCACGCTGGAGGCCACGGGACTCGACCTCTTCCGTGGCCTCGCCACCATCCTCATCGTCTGGTTCGGCATCAAGGCCGCCCTGTCCGCTTCGCAGGGGCTCGGCGGTTTTCACTTCGCCAAATTCGCCGACCTGATCCTGATGATCGCCTTCGGCCTCGGGATGCTGACCTACTATTCGACGCCCATCCCCGGCATGGGATACAGCTTCTCGGACCTCATCACCAAAGAGGCGTTGAACATCTCCAACCAGATTGAGTCCGACCAGACCCAGGAGATCGCCACCACCATCACCCAACAGGAGCAGCAGCTCGGCGCGCCTCCGGGCAGCTTCAACCTCATCGAAGACCTGACGTACCTGCTGATCGCTGTGGTCCTGGCGGTGATGGAGGCCGCGACCTTCGCCGTCATCGCCTATGGCTACGTTGCTTCCGCCGTCTGCGTATTGATCGGCCCGGTCTTCATTCCGTGGTTCATCGTCCCCAAGATGGACTGGCTGTTCTGGGGCTGGCTGAAAGCCTTTATCGGCTTCAGCTTCTATCAGGTCGTGGCCTCGGCCTTTATCTACATCTTCTCGAAGGTGCTGACCTCGATGTTCCAGGTCATCGGCAACATCAGCATCTCGAACGCCTTTACCGTTCTGCCTGCGCTGCTCATCACGCTCTTTGTCTGCATCTACGGCCTGGTCAAAATCCCGGAACTCACCAGCGCCATCCTCAGCGGACGCGCCGGAACCTGGGTCAACGTGTGGGGAGATTAGGCATGGCGAAAACCAAGAGTTCCTTTTCTACCACCGATGCCGGACACAAGTTCCTCGAACTCTATGCCGAGCCTGTTGTGACCAACACATACCTGAAGGTCGCACTGCTCGTGCTCTCGGTCGTCACGCTCGCTTCGCTGGCGCTCCTCTACCGCGCCCAGACCGCTGCCTTGCGGCTGAAGCCGCTCGTTATCGCGGTCTCGGACCTGGGACGTGGGCAGGTGATGAACTACGACGACTTCGCCAAAATCCCCGTCGATCGTGTCAGCAAATACTACCTAGCGCAGTGGGCGCAGTTGTACTACGGACGCAATCACGCCACGTTGCAGCGGGACTTCTCGCAGTCGCTCGATTTCTTCGCCGGTTTATTGCAGACGGCGACGCTCCAACAAGTCAATCAGCAGAAGACCCTGCAGACATTCCTGCTCGATCCCAGCGCGGCGAACGTAGACGTGGAGATCGATGCTGTCGTGCTCGAAGACACGCGCCAGTCTCCCTATCGCGCACAGATTGAGTTTCAGAAGGTCTTCCGTTCGCCGGGCGATGGAACCGAACAACGCCGCGAGCGCTGGACCGCCAACGTCATCTACAGCTTCCGCGACTCAGTGCCCAACGCGATGCTGCTCACCAATCCTCTTGGCCTTGTCATCAGCTACGTCCACGAGGACCAGGCATTCGGGAGTTGAGAATCGTGCGACCGAAGAAATCCATCCTGCTCTACTGTGCGGACCGCGAGTTGCTTTCGACGACGGCCTTTGCGCTGCGCTTGCAACCCTACGACGTGACTGCCGTCGATGACAGCCGTAGCGCCGCCGCAATCATGATGGCAAGCCCCCTCGTTTGCGGCATCCTGATCTACGCGAGGCAGGGTGACCTCGCAGGCAGGCTGATCCATCGCCTGCTCGAAACAGACCTGCATGTCCCGCTGCTGCTGGTTGACCGTGCCGGTGACCTCGCACCTGTCCGCTATGCCGACATGGTGCTCTATGGCCGCAATACCTCGATGACACACATCTTGGGCGCTCTGAGTGTTCTGTGCGCCCGGAAGCGCGGACCTCATCCCGGGAGTGCGGCGTGAGGTATGTTTCCGTCTGTTCAGGCATCGAGGCGGTCTCCGTTGCATGGCAGCCGCTGGGCTGGCAGCCCGCTATGTTTGCGGAGATCGACCCCTTCTGCTGCTGGCTTCTGCGCTCGCGCTATCGCGCATCGCGGCCTGTTTACATGCCCAGCCCGCATGATGCCCCGGACAGGAAAGAGGCGAAGCGTCGCGCCGCAGCCATTCGCAACGTTGTTGCTCTGCCTGCCGATGGCGCCGTCATCAATGCAGGCGACTTCACAAGGATTGGAGCCGAGGATGTGGGAGCAATCGACCTTCTGGCCGGAGGAACACCTTGCCAGTCTTTCTCCGTCGCCGGTAAGCGAGTGGGACTGGATGACCCGCGTGGCAACCTCACCATCGAGTTTGCTCGCCTTGCTGGCCGACTCCGCCCCTTATGGCTGGTGTGGGAGAACGTCCCCGGCGTCCTGTCGATCGACGACGGACGGACGTTTGGAGCCTTCCTCGGGATGCTGGTCGAACTCGGGTATGGGATCGCCTACAGAATTCTTGACGCTGAATACTTCGGAGTACCCCAACGACGGCGTCGCGTCTTCGTTGTCGGACATTCTGGAGACTGGCGAGCTGCCGCAGCGGTACTACTTGAGCAGTCGAGCCTGTCGGGGTATCCTCCGCCGCGCCGAGAAGCGCGGAAAGGAGTTGCCGGAGGCGTTGAGGTCGGCCCTGATGGAGGTAGCCTCACAGACATTGCTCCCACCCTCGATAGAGGATGCAGGGATGGCCTCACCCGCAATCAACTAGGCGTAGGCATCCTTGCATCGACCGACGAAATATCCCATTGCCTGAACGCTGGCGGTATGGGTAGGCAGGACTTCGAGACGGAAACGCTCATTGCTCATTCGCTTTCCGCTGATGGCTTCGATGCGAGTGAAGACGGCACCGGGCGCGGCGTGCCGATGATTCCCGTTGCCATCAGCACCGCACACACCAAGTCGAACGGCAGCGGTTTCTCCGACGATGTGGCTCACACACTGGAGAGTGGTAACGCTCAGGCTGTCGCCTTCTTACAAAATCTGCGCGACGAGTTGCGGCTGTTTTGTGGAGACGGCAAAACCGTAGGCGCATTAGCTGCAAGACCAGGCGTGAAACAACAGTCCTATGTCGCCTTCTCTATGAAGGATCGTGGCGCAGACGCGAGTGATGTGGCGCCGACGCTGCGCGGCATGGGACACGATCGCAGCCACCCCAATGGGGGTGGACAGATAGCAATCGCTTTTTCGCAGAACCAGTCCGGCGACGTTCTGGCCGGCGATGTAATGCACTCGCTTGGAACAAGTCAAAATGCAACGGGCAGAAATGCGGCTACCGTTGCGTTCACCCTTCATGGTAGCGATGGGACGGCAAGCGCAGCCTCATCCACTGAGGTCGCAGGAAGTCTTCGTACCCGAGCTCCTGGCAGCATCGAGAACAGCTCGACCACCGCTGTGCTTCATGAGCAGCCCGTCACCTGGTCTGGAGAGCTCACGGCATCGACCGACATAGCCGGAACTCTCCAGCGTGGTGGGGAGGGTGGGCGGATCGATGGCGTGATGACGCCACAGATGGCTGTGCGGCGACTGACGCCGCGCGAGTGTGAGCGTCTGCAGGGATTTCCCGACGATTACACCCTGGTCGAATACCGCGGCAAGTTAGCAGCCGATGGTCCGCGCTATAAAGCTCTCGGCAACTCGATGGCGGTCCCGGTCATGCGCTGGATCGGCGAGCGCATCGCATCCGTCGATGCCATCCTCCGTGACGGTCCCGGCGCAGGAGACCCTCGATGAGTCAGCGCCCATGCCAGCAGATGATACTGCGGAGCGCCTCCCAAGCACAGACAGAGACAGATTTTCTTCCTGTCTTCGCCACCCCTTATCGGGAGCCGTGCATCCCGCCCCCGTCGCCCGGAGACAGGTCTTTCGCATATAGGGGGCACCAAGCAGAGAGCGGAACCATGCGGTGCAGCTCATCCCCGGTCTGCCTTTGCAGCCGAAGCCAGATGCAGCGAGCCCAAAGGTGTCAGTGCGGTCTGGTTACGACGGCATCCTTATATAGATGCCCTTCAGATAAGTGTTTCCAGAGAGCGCCAAATTCTCCCCGTATTTTCCCTGCTCACCCTCGGTCACTCGCTTTGGTGCTTATCCCGCGCCCTGCGGCACGGCGCGTCTCTGCTTCGGCTTCGCCGCCCTGCGGGTTTCGGCTTTCAGAAAATCCTTGTGCAAAGAACGCAAAAACATTTTCCGAACCTTCCGAAAAAGGCGCCGCTTGGCACTTGGGAGCGGGGCACCTCGCGTCGCTTCGCGCAAGAGTGTCCCGAGGGCAATCCGGGCAAATACAAACAGGAGAAAAGCAATGGCACTCTACGAAAACAACGTGAAACTGAAGGGCTACATCGGCAAGGACGCCGAGAGCTTCGCAACCAGGAACCAGACAACCTTCGTGGTCTTCTCGCTGGCCGTCAAGTCCGGCTACAAGGACAGGCAGACCAACGAGTGGATCAATCGCACCGAATGGCCCCGCATCGCGGCCTTCGGCAAGCCCGCCGACTACGCGAAGACCCTGAAAAAGGGCGACTACGTGGAGATCGAAGGCGAGCTGCGCAGCTCCGAGCGCGAGGTCGAGATCGTCAAGGACAAGAAGAAGATGAAGATCAAGGTCCGCGATTGGGAGGTGCGTGCCAGCATCGTGAAGAAGCTGGCCAAGCCCCAGAGCTCCCCCGGAGAGAACCTCGACGCTGAGCCGATCACGGAGGACGACGCGGCTTAGGCCGCGTTGTCCTCCCTCGGGAGGTGCAACCATGACCGCACTTTTTGCGAACAACGTCACATTGCGAGGATTCCTCGGCAAAGATGCTGTAGCGCCGCCTTCGGACGGCATCACTGAGGATGCTTACGCCGTCCTGCTGCTGGCGACCGTCTCCGGCATCTGGGACCTCTCCACGAATCAATGGATGCCGCGGACGGACTGGCATCGCGTCATCTGCCCCGGCTCATTCTTCTGCGGCTTCACCCGTGGAATGAGGCGCGGCGATTACCTCGAAGTTGAGGGGGAGCTGCGCGGCCTGGAGCAGGAGCGTGGCGTTGTCGTAGCCGGCGAACGCCTCTCGGTGATGCACGCGACCTATGCCGTCCATGCGATCCGCATCCAGAGGCTGGACCGTCCCGAAGCGCTGGTCGATTTCGGCGCGGACAGCTAGCAGTGTCCGCGCCCCTTTCGCGGAGGGGCTTTCGCCTCTCCGCTTTTTTCTGACAGTACCGCGCCCCCACCGCGGAAGGACACACCAATGATCGCCAATGCCGTCTTCGTCGCCACGCTGATCTTTCTCGCGCTCGGATTCTGGTTGAGTCACGAGTTGCGCTTCCTCACGCCGTGGCGCAGCTTCATCCTGCACAACGACCTTCAGAACATCGCGCTTTACTGCGCTCTGCTCTTCGCCAACCTCCTCGGCCTCACCGTCTGCATCGAGCGCAAGTTCTTCCTACGCGACACCGGCCGCAAGCTCCGCCATCTCGACCGGGAGATCCACACCGGACAGAGCGAGTTGTCCGAAGAAATCCTTTCGCGCTTCGGCGGAGAAGAGGAGGAGCAGTAGCCATGCTGAACGAAGACCAGTACATGGAGCGCACACCGGACATTGTCGCCAAGGTGCGCACGATGCGCGATGCTGCCCAGAAAGAAATGAACCGCTTCACCCGCGTGGCCGACTACGACGTGCGCCGTGTCGTCGGCCACGGCCCGACTCCCGAGCCGGCCTCCGTCAAAGCCGTCTCGCCTCCTCCAGTCGGTGACCGCACGAAGAAGCGCGCCACTCCGCCACAATCTGCTCAGACTTCGATTGAGTTTGCGCCTCTTCCTGTGGAGCGCGCCGACACCGGGGAGGACGCATGAGGATCGACATCCCCCAGGGACAGCCCTGGCACCGCGAAAACGACAACTCTACTCCCGGCACCGCAAATACGCGAACGCCGAAGCACAATCTGCCCGACAGTCCTATCCTCCATCGCGCAAAGCCTCTTGAGGACCGTGCTGCCGATCCTCGCAGAAGTCATCCTCCGGTCGAGCGCAAGCGCCCTGACCGCACACGGGATAAAGTCCATGAACGCCGCCGCCCCGTTGCCCCAGCGGACCCGCGCCGTCCGGCTCGTTCCGCCGGCAACATCGTCGGCCTGGAGTTGCGCCCTGAAGAGAAACGGATCCTGCGCGAGGCCGGACGCTTTCGCGTCGTCCGGACTGCGGACCTCCGCGATTCGCTTTACAACGGAAAATCCCGTCCTCTTGAAAACGACCTCAAATATCTCCGCGACAAGGGTCTCGTCGAGACCCAGCGCATCAACCTGCGCCGGGACGGGCGGCGGCGCACGATTGAGCGCGTCGAGGTGGTCACGCTCACCAAAGATGGTCGCCGCCTCCTTATTAAGGATGGCGAACTGCCCGGAGACCAGCAGGTCTACGCGGGTCTGGTCAAGCCCCGCGAGGCCGAACACGACTCGCAGATTTACCGGGCCTACCGCAAAGAGGCCGACCGTGTCGAGAAGAGTGGCGGCAGCAATCTCCGCGTACGCCTCGACTTCGAGATCAAGGCAAACGTGCAAAAGGCCATCTGTGCCGCGCGCAAGGCCGACCCCGGGCGCGACATGGCCGAGATCAAAGAGGAAGTAGCCGCTCGGCATGAGATGCCCTTCGTCAACGGTAAGATTCAGATCCCCGACGCCCGCATCGACTACGACCTGGCCCGCGATGACGAGCAGGACCCAAGCCTGGATCAGGATCAGGGTTCACGCACTGGGCACCAGGACATTGAAGTTCTGACCGCCGCGTACCATGTCGGACATCTCCGCTCAAAGGCCCAGGCCGGCTTCCGCAACTATGCGTCGTCCGCCGACCGCTCTTCGCTCACCGCGAAGATCGAGGACGACCAGCACCTCATGGAGAACATCCTGGACCTATGAACTACGATCCCATCTCTTCCCTGGAAGCTATAGGGTACCTTGACCGCGAGGCATCGTTTCTGTACTTGGTCGCAGTCCACTCCGGCTATTTCCTGAGCCGGCAGTTCTCCCGGTTTGTGAATTGGAGAAGCGGTGCGCTGTCCACGCGGTTTCTCGAAAAGGCCCACCGCCTTCATCACATCCATGTGATCGAATGTGGCCGTGGTCACCACGTCTACCACCTCACCTCGAAGCCGGTCTATGAGGCGCTCCAGCATCGGGACTCGCAGAATCGCCGCATCAAGGGCGATGCCCACATCAAGTCCCGGCTCATGGTGCTCGACTTTGTCCTCGCCAACCTCGGCTCCAACCTTCTAGAAGATGAGGCCGGTAAAGTCGATTTCTTCACCACCCAATGCGGCGTCGCGGTCGAGTTGCTGCCCAGGAGCTACGCTGGACGGCTCATGTACTTCTCGGATGGGTTCCCCATCCTTGTCTCGAATACGGGCGTTCCTCGTTTTACCTTCTTTGACGAAGGTCAGGTCACAGCCACCCGCTTCGAGCGTTACCTCGAACAGTACCATCGCCTGTTCGAGGCGCTGGGGGAGTTCGAGTTGCTCTTCGTTGCCGATGCGGAGAGCAACTCCGCGCGGGCGCAAGCTACATTCAACCGCTTCCTGCCAACGGAACGACTGCACGGCGTCACCTCCATGACGCCTCT
Organism: Terriglobia bacterium; assembly: GCA_035945515.1. Lineage (GTDB taxonomy): Bacteria > Acidobacteriota > Terriglobia > UBA7540 > UBA7540 > RH2-MAG17b. The sequence goes on along the minus strand of DASZAE010000100.1, from coordinate 33,784 downwards.
GGGTGTCGAACATTTTCTCGAATATCTCGATGCCAGCCTCCGTTATGACGCCAACGGCGGCGTCACGAGCGCCCGCGATCTCGAAGTCCTGCGTGAAGGCGAACACCTTTACACCGCTCTCGAACACCGTGCGCTTCAGTCGGCATGGAACATCCAGAGCACCAATGCCGACAAAATCCGGCGGCGGTTTTCGCATAACTCCCTGCGTGCAACCTTCACGACGGTCATCCTTCCGTACAGCTATCCCATCTACCGCGCGCGGCAGAAGTCCCTCACGCTGGAGGGTGACGAAACACGTCACCAAACACGCCAGTAGACACAGGAACAGGGGGCTTAGTCATGCAGATACAACACGGTACGCGATTGGGCGGGGTCAGGAAGAGGTATATGCCGGGGGTGGGAGCGACCCACCCCTGCGGGGTTTCCGCGTCGGTTCCGCCGCGCTGGTCGCTCCCACCCCCAGCACCTCCACATATTCCAGACAATATCTGGCGCGGATATTTCAGGCATCTGCGCTGGATACAAATCGGGTCAGTTCAGCATCACTCGCTGATCCATATCGCAGCCGGGACAGATACACACCAGATCACAAATTTCATCTACGGGAGAACCCATGAGCAAACTGAAACTAGAACACGGCGTGAGCAGGATTCGGCGCGCGAAGCTGCAATCCTCCATCGACCAGACCGTAGCCGATGACATCGAGCTACTCGCCGAGTGGTCAAACAACGAAACCAACTATGTCATCAACGAACTGCTGCGCTTCGCATTGACTCAGGAAGAAGACTTCCAGCGATACAAGGCCAGCTCCGCTGCGAATCCTGTGCGGCCTGCCAGCGGCACGAAACCAGCGTCAGTACCGATGAAGCCGGATATTTCGGCTACTCACACATAGAAGAGGAATATCCATCGTGCGTCAACATCCACATTTTCAAATACTCATTCGCCCGCTGGTCGAGTATCGCATCCTGCTCTCGCTGGGATTGAGCGCGGCCTGCGGCATCGTCCTCAACAGCATGTTTCCCATAAACACAGTAAACCCCTTGCTTCGTTTGATAGCACTGGAGCGACCACTGGTCTTCCACGCCGTAGTCTGGAGCTACGACCTGTTCCTGTTTTCGACGCCCTTCCTGGCATGGTCCATGATCTTCTCGTTGCTCTATGTCCATCTATATAGGAGTGAGCGGGAGTTGGCTGCAGGCGCGCTGCCGCCGTATCCCGCTCCGCATACCCGGCCAGAGCTTTCCCTGGTGCTTGGAGAGGTTCATCGCCAGCTCGTTCCTAAACCCAGCGCGGCTCCGCAGTGGCTCTCGATCCCTGAGCGCGGCCTATATACCGGCATCGCTTCGTTTGGCTCCATTGGCAGTGGGAAGACCTATGGGCTGATCCTGCCAGCGATGCGGCAGCTTTTTGCATACTGCGCTGATGATCCGGCACGCAGGGTGTCGGGCATTGTTCTGGAGGTCAAAGGCGACCTTTGCCGACAACTTCGGCGCATCTTGAAATGGTGTGGCCGCGAACAAGACTATGTTGAGGTCTCGCTCAACGGCAACATACGATATAACCCGCTCAACAACGCGCTCGATGCCTATGCACAGGCATTCAACATCGCCTCCATCATCACCTCGATCTGGGGTAAGGGCAAGGAACCATTCTGGCAGCAGAGCTATACAGATCTAGTCCGATACGTGATCCTCCTCCACCGCATCCGCGACGGATACCTGACAATGGTCGATCTCTTCCGAACAGTGATCAGCGCGGGGAAACTCGAAGCGATGCTGGCTGAGGTCGGATCGCGCTTCAGCACCACCAGCTATATCGGCCTTAATAAGGATGCGTATCGGGAATATGAAGCGTTGCTTTCTCCGCTCGGTTTCGAGTGGAATAGGGATGCGGGTCTTTATCTGATTGCGTGGACCGAGGTGTTGGAAAATCTGCTGACGCAGGAAACAGCCGCAGCCTTCGATGTCCTCACCCGCAAGCCCTATCGCCCGGAACAGCGCGACCGCTTCGACAGCATCCAGTATTGGTATTGGGAGCACTGGAAGTTCTTCCGCTCCGAGGTCAAGACTTCCATCATCCAGGGCATCGTCGTTTTCCTGTCGCTCTTCGAGACCGATCCCGACGTGCGTCGCGTCTTCTGCCCACCGAAGGAACTCTACGATGGCAAACCATGCGCCGCTGATCCAAGAGGGCGTGTCCTGCCGCCCTTTGATGAGTTGATCGAGTCCGGCAAGGTTGTGGGCCTGAACTTCCCGGCGGCCCTGAACCCCGCTCTGGCAAAGACCATCGGCACCATGATGAAGATCGACTACCAGCGCGCTGTGCAACTGCGTATCCCAAAGATGGATGCTCATCCCGAACGGCACTATCGTCCGACCGTCTTCATCTGTGATGAATACCAAAACTTCGCCACCGTCGGGGGCGACAATCCCACAGGAGACGAGCGATTCCTCTCCATCTCCCGGCAACCGAAGTGCATCCCGATCATCGCCACGCAAAGCGTCTCCAGTCTCAAGGACGCGCTGCCCAACGAGGGAGTCAAGACCCTGCTGCAGGCTCTCCGCAACAAGGTATTCCTGACGACCACCGACCCCGAAACGGCGCGGTATGCGTCGGAACTGTGCGGTAAGGCGGACCGCACCCGTATCAGCTATACCGTCTCCGAATCGTCGACCAATGCCAATGTCGGATGGCTCAGTGGGCGCACATCATCCAGTAAAGGATCCGTCTCAGCATCGAAGCAGTATCAAAAACACAAAGAACCTCTCTTCGAGGAAAAGGCCTTCTTCGATCTGAAGAACGCACAGGCTGTGGTCGTCGCCTTCGATGGCGTGAGTCCATTGCCTCCGACTTATTGCTATCTCAAACCTGACTTCCTGCCGGTCACCATGAGCTGGTTCGACCAGGAGAGGATCGCCTTCGATCCGGAGAGGATTCCCGCGTGAATTTTGAAATTATCATCCCGTTCCTGAAACCCATCGAGCATCTCCTCGCCAGCCGCACCGTCTCCGAGATCATGGTGAATCCCGATGGCTCTGTCTGGATGGAGGAAATGGGCCGCATCGAGCCGGTATCGGAAGTGCGGTTTGAAGAAGGCGCGCTGTTGACGGGTCTCGAAGTGATTGCCAATCGCTTCGGCAAGAAGCTCGACGCGGACTCGCCCATCCTCAACCTGCGCCTGCCCGATGGCAGCCGCATGGCGGCGCTGATCCCGCCTGTAGTCAATCCGCAGCCCATGATGACCATCCGCAAATTCATCTCGCGCAACTTCACGGTGGACGATCTCATCGAGCGCAGAATGCTAACTGCGGAACAGGGACAACAGCTTACCGATGCAGTTCGCCGCGGGGACAATCTCCTGATTTCAGGTGGAACCGGGGCCGGGAAAACGACTCTGACCAATGTCATCGCCGGTTTCATCCCTGACACCGACCGTATTCTGATCCTCGAAGACGTGGCGGAGCTATATATAAGGAAGCGGCACGTCGTCTCCGCTGAGGCCCAGCTCGATACCCATAAGAGTCAGATCGGATTCGCAGACCTGCTCAAAGCAGCGCTTCGTCACAGGCCGGACAGGATCATTGTAGGGGAGATTCGTGGCCCGGAAGCGCGTATCTTCCTCGATGCCCTTAACACAGGCCATCGTGGGTCGCTCTCAACCATTCATGCCAACAGTGCTGATGATGCTCTGCGCCGCCTCGCCCAGCTTGCCGTGCGTGGTTCAGGCGGCGTCCCGTTGCAGGACGTCACCGAGGAGTGCAGACGGTCCATCGACCTGATCGCACATGTGGCCAAACAGGATGGCTGGCGGCATGTCACGGAGATTCGCGCATCCCATGAATTCACCGATGGCATGCGATAGGAATTCGTGACTGTTTTATGGTGCCGGAACCTCCCAGCCGTGGTTGGTCAACTGGAGGTCAATGATCTCGTCCGACTTCGATATCCCAGCGACGGTCGTTCGCACATCCCCAAACTCGCGCTGTACATCGGGCCGCTTCGCCCACGGCGCGAGATCCGCGATCTTGTAAGTGTAGGTAACTTCAGTCTGCGAATACGGGCCGGTCTTCACTGGCTCCGTCCATTTGACGATTGCATCAACCGTCTTCTCTCCGTAACAAAACCCGGCACTCTGACCGAGAACGGCAGCAACTTGCTGAAAATATTTTCGGCCCTCAGCAGTCGGTTCGTACCGCTTGACCTGATGCGGCGTGCTTGAACTATAGATGCCCGGAGTCAATGCGACTGTATCGGAGGAACGAATCAGGCCAGCCGCCTCCAGCGCAGCCATCTCCGGGCCAGTCCCCGACTGAGACTTCTGCTCCAACTCCGAAACATCGACAGGAAATGCCTGGCCGATCCAGGCGCAGGCCCTGCCGTGTTTAGCCAAATACTGGTTGATCGCCGTTCTGAAATTGGCATCGCTCGGCTCTTTCACGCTGTTACAGGCGGCAAGCGGGAGCAGACTGGCTATGAGGACTAGAGATAGGAAGCGCATGAATTGTTCCTCCAAATCGGTGATTGAGTCGGCCTACAGCAGGTGTCTGCCAGATCAGCCGGTATTTCCGCGCAGAGCGGCAGTCTCGGCCCATGCCAACTCCACGAAATCGTGTATGAGTTTCTGGTCATGATCCCGGCGAGTCAATATCCCGCTCTTTACCGTGAGAAGCCGGTCGGAGAGCGGTCTCACTACAACGTCGTAGCGAAATGACATCGCCGAGAACCGTGTCATCAAGGAAACACCTGCATTCTGTGTTATCAGCCACAGAGCCTCCTTCAACGAAGAAACATCGGAAGTGAATTTGAGCGAGATACCAAGGCTCTCAAAGTGAGTCACGATATCTTCATACCTGCCAGGAAGCACGTGTCGCCCGATTGATACCATCGGTTCATCTGCTAATTCTTCTGGCCGGATCGTAGACCTGGTTGCGAGGCGATGCCCCACAGGCAGACAGGCCATGAGAGGCTCTTCAAAGAGCAGGCGGGTGAACAAGTCGGGTTCTAGGATAGGGAGGATTCCGAATCCTACGTGGATATCTCCTTGAAGAACGCCTGCGACTATCTGATGCGTGAGGAGACTCTCTCTTGTCACTGACGGAGAGCCAATGCCCGTAGGTGGGATACGCCGGATTATATCCAGCAGCCTCGTGTTGAGGTAGGTCGAGTACCCAATGCGCAGATAGTTTGTCTGTGCTCTGAGAAATGCTTGAACGCGATCCAGGCCGAGCCATGCCTGCCTAACCGATTCTCGTGCAGCAAGGAGGTAAAGGCTACCAGCCTCAGTCGGGACCGTCACCTTTCCCACAATGCGAAACAGCGGAGTGCCAGCTTCGCTTTCGATGCTGTGAACGCGCTTGCGCACAGCAGATTTTCCAATGCCCAGGTATTTCCCAGCGGCTTCAAAGGAGCCTTTCTCCGCTACCGCAAGGACTGCGATCTGCCCGTCCATGGTTACTCTGAGCTGGCGCATGACCACCTCCCTAATGTGGGTGCACGTCAATCATCGCCACAGATCTGGTAAAGGAAGAATGGTTTGGAACTTGGTCTATATCAGCCTTAACTGAGAATTGTTTAGCCTCGCGTCTCTCTCAGAAAAATCGATTCGTCCTCAACACTTTGTAGAACCCGAGCGAACCTTCGAAATTGGCAAAGCATCGTGACTCGTGGAGCCAATAAGGCAGGCGCATCAAGATATTCACCGCACCTCACGAGGCTTCGCAGATTGAAACTGTTCTTGAATCGTGGTCTTTAGCGCCTTGTACTCGACTTCACTGAACGCGCCCGAATTTCGCCATCGAATGTGACCGCTCGGGTCCAGCAGAAAGACATACGCGTGGCTGTCGTCGTTGACCGTCAGACGCTGCTTCCATGCATCCTCATTCTGGTAGCAGACAATCGTTCCCTCTCGTATAGAGGGTGGCATTGTGCGGTTAAGTTCAGAGACAATCATTCCGCGAAGAAGCCTCGGGGCCGATGCCAGCATGATTACCGTTGAACATGCCAGAGAATGATTGGAGCAATAATCGTCGGATAAACGTTCGTTCCAACTCCTTGCATCCTTGCCCGCCCCTTTGCTGAATGAAAACACGACGATTGCGGCCTTGCCCGTTATTACGCTTGAAAGCTGCAACGGCTTCCCAGAAAGTGCTTGACCGGAAATGTCTGGGAAGGCATCTCCAGAATGAAGTGCTGCCGTAACCGACTGTGCCAGCACAGTCGGTGGCAAGACGAACAATCCCAGCGTGAAAAGGAGAATATATCCCAAGAGAGTTGCTTTGTTTTTTGGCATCGCTGCCTCCTGCGGCACTTCGTGGAAGTGCAGACACTTGATATTAATCAAACGACCGATTAATATTATAATCGTGAAAAAGAAGAAGCAAGATGACCCAAAATCTAGGCTCCTGTCAGCCGCCCGCACATTGTTTAATCAAAAGGGGTTCGACGCTGCCTCGACCCGCGAGATTGCAGCTCGGGCCGGGTGCAATCTGGCTCTCATCAGCTACTACTTTGGCTCAAAAGAGGGATTACTGACCGCCATTGTGAGAGCGGAGATGGAGGAAGGCGCTCCGGATTTGCTGGGTACATTATGCAAACCGGGCACAGCATCGGAGCAATTGGCCCAGTTCATTGACTTGGCCATTGATCACTTTGCAGATGATGGAGATTTCCTCCGAATCTCTCATCGGGAAATCATCCAGCGAGGAAGTCGCTTTCTCGACACTCTTGTTGTGCCCATCGAACGAGTGATCGGCGAGCTGGCAGATCGCTTCAAAGATCCAAATGTGCGTGGCGCGACGGCGGGCCAGGACTCCAGACTTACGGCTCTTCTCCTTGTGGGGACGATGCAGTTCTACTTTCTAGCCTATCCCTTGACTTCCAAGCTCGTGGGTAAGGAAACGAATGTGTTAAAGCGCGAGCTGAAGCGCCAGATCATCTCCCTTTTCATTGGAAGTGAAGCCCCAAACCCAAAAGACAAGTCCCCCGAAGCCAGCATTGCTGGCAGCCATGCAGCTTCGATGTTCCTGAAAAGCACGAGGGGTCTGCCACGTAAAACAAAACGGAGAGCATCATGATTGATGCAATCCTGTGGCTGCGTGACATCGGCAAAGATGACGTAGCGCGTGTTGGCGGAAAGGGCGCTAATCTTGGTGAGTTGCTGCGAGCCGGGTTTCCAGTCCCTCGCGCCTTCTGCGTGACTACATCGGCGTACCAGCGCCAACTGGATAGTACCAACATTGGTTCAAGCCTGGCCAACGATCTCTCTTCCCGTATCGCGAATGTTGAGCGATGGAGCGAGTCCGTGCAAGCGCGATTCCTTGCGGCACCTATCCTTGGCTCTATTGAGCGCGCTATCCGGGATGCATATCGAGAATTCGGCGACACAATTCGAGTCGCGGTGAGATCGTCAGCCACTGCAGAAGATCTCCCGGATGCGTCCTTCGCCGGCCAGATGGACACTTTCCTCGGGGTTTGTGGCGAGCAAGATTTACTTGACGAGGTGCGGAAGTGCTGGGCTTCGCTATGGAGCATTCGTGCCATTCAGTATCGAAACGAACATCGAATCCGACATAACGCGGCAGCAATGGCAGTAGTGGTCCAAGAAATGGTGCAAGCCGAGGCCGCAGGCGTAATGTTCACCGTTGATCCGCTGACCAGAGTCTCCACGAAGATGACAATCGCCGCCAGCTACGGGTTGGGAGAGGTGCTGGTTTCGGGTCAGGTCACGCCGGACACTTACACGATCACCAAGAAGGACTTGTCTATATTTCAAAGGAACATTGGCCGAAAAGAAATCAAAATCATTCAACAAGGAAATGGGACGACTGTTGTTGCTGTGCCGGGCACGGAACAGCTACGGCCCTGTTTACCGGACTCCAGAATTGTGGAGATTGCCCGAATCGGCCGGGATGTCGAACGCCATTATGGGCAAGCGCAAGATATCGAATGGGCAGTTTCGGATAATCACATCTACATCTTGCAAGCGCGGGCGGTTACCGGTGCTCTGAAGGCTATCCCGCCCCAAACCTCTGAAATTCCTGGTCGTGCAGAAGATATCTATGGATGGATATACCTGGGTCGCATTCCACGTCCGGCGCGCGGAGCCTTCCCAAATTTCGTTCGGGACCATTTCCCCTGCCCCTTACGTCCATTCGACATCTACTCCAGCTTGACCGCGGCCTTAGCTGGTGCTCGTCGCGTAGCCGCAGATATCGGCATCGAAATGCCAACGGATATCTCTAGGCCACACGAGAGCGGCCTTATTCTCTTTAATCCACCTGTCCCACCGATCATGAGGACTCTCTGGCGGTTGCCGGCCATTTGGCGACGGCTAAAGAGCCTGGTCGATTACGATCCTTTGCGGGAATGGCAGGACATAGACGAGCCTGAAGTACGTGCGCTGATTCCGCCAGTACTCCCCGAAGACTTGTCCAAGCCCGAGATGCTCCAGATCATTTGTCAACTGAACGGGGCCATCACAGAACTGATGTACCGTAGGTTCCGCAAGTACATGGCACCCGGCGCAGCCGCTAACCGTCGATTATCGGTGTTGCTGGCCAAGGTAGCTGGGCGGCGGGCCAATGAAATGAAGCAGCGATTGATGGTGAATCTCAATCACAAGACGGCCCAGTGCAACCGAGCGATGAAAATGCTGGCCAGAAGCGCGGCAGGATGTCCGGCGGTTCGAGAAATCCTCGCGCAGAATTCGATTCAAGGAGCGTATGTGGCGATTATGGCGGATTCCCAATGTTCGGAATTTGCCGGCCAATTCTCGCGGTTCCTTGGGGACTATGGCTTTCGCACTGCGATGACAATGGAGCCTCAACCCAGCTATCCGGCGTGGCGTGATGAACCCGATCAAGCCCTCGGCCTTATCGGATCGATGCTGCAAGACCCAAAACTCATGGCTGGCAACGACCAGGCGGAGCAGGAAACCTACCAAGAAGCGCGCGCCGAGGTCGCACGACGCCTGCGGGATAAACCAAAACAATTCGAGGCATTCGAGTGGGCTCTCGATACCGCCCGTGGTTTTGTGATTGCCCGCGAGGCGAGCCTATACCTTTTGGAAGAGATCGTAGGCGGGATTCGCGAGATCGCCAATAATCTGGCGGATCACCTCGTCGCCGAAGGAAAGCTCAAGAACCGCCGGCAGATTTACTATCTGTTGCCGGATGAGTTCGAGGCGCTGGTCGCAGACGAAAGAGTCGAGGAAATCGTGAGCCTCGCGGACCAACGGCAGATCGTTTGGGAACGAATGCGCGATACGTGGGATCGACCATCTGGGAAGCAAACCGAGCCCCGTGAATACCTAAGAGGCACAGCGGTAAGCCGCGGTGTGGCTGTTGGCACAGTCAAGCTCATTCGGAGTGCGGACGAGTTTTGGAAATTGAAACCAGGAGATATTCTCGTCTGCTCGACCACCACACCAGCTTGGACGCCACTCTTTTCCGTTGCGGCAGGGGTGGTGACCGATGTAGGTGGTGTTCTCTCCCATGCCGCCATAGTCGCTCGCGAATACGGAATTCCTGCGGTTATGGGATGCATGAACGCGACGAACATCTTCGTTGACGGCGAGCGGATTGAGGTTAATGGGACCGCCGGTACGGTCCGACGCCTCTCGCGATCCGGCGACGAGAGCATGCCAAGCGCGGAAGCCAAACAGATGCCGATATAAACCCATGCGAGAATGTGCAGCCACTGCTTATCTATTCCTCAATAGGAGTAAACGGCCAGAACAAAGCGCGAACTCAGACGATCGGCGCACGAAGCGCCGGTCCACAAAACGGAAGAGATCGGGATTGGGGATATGACCAACGTGGCCGGGATTAAGGTGCCTTCTACCTCGCCTACATTTCTCGCGATTGTTGCACTCCATGTTCTGCTGGGCCTTGCGTGTGTCCTGACCGGCGCGGTAGCGATGCTGAGCCCGAAGCGGCAAGGCCGTCATCCCAAGTTCGGCACCATCTACTTCTGGTGTCTTTCGGGGATAGTTGCCTCGGCAACAGCATTATCGGTGGTCCGCTGGACACGAGACTATCCGCTATTCGTAGTGGGAGTCCTTTCCTTCGCGGCAGCGTTGGCAGGACGCACCGCCAGGCGCCAACAGTGGTCCGGATGGGTTCGTTGGCATATTACCGGAATGGGTATGTCTTACGTCCTCCTGCTGACTGCGTTCTACGTGGACAACGGAAAGAGTCTACCCCTGTGGAAGGATCTTCCGGCGATCAGCTATTGGCTTCTCCCGATCGCCATCGGGGGCCCCCTAATCGGTCGTGCGCTGCTGCGTCGCCGTACGTTCGTTGCATAGAAGCGCTGTAATGCGGTATCACGCCGCAAATGGAGGTCGTCACTGTGATCCTTAACAATCGGAAGGCGCAGGCATCACATAATCAACGCAAGCAAACGCGTTCGCGGAAGTTCTGGGTATCCCTCAGTTCCGTAGCCGGGTTCCTGTCTCTTGGCTGGTTCGTGCTTGCATTCAAATCAGGGGCTTTCATTCGTGCGGATTCGAGATATGCTGTATCGCCGGGCGACTTCACCGACGACGCCATGGCCATGCGCAAGAAGGTCATCGATCTGGGAAATTACAAGGTCGCATACGTCGATGAGGGCAAGGGTGAGCCAGTAATTCTGCTGCATGGATGCCCTTTCAGCGTGTACGAATGGCACGAAGTGGCACCTCTGCTGGCTAGGCACTTCCGCGTGATCGCCCCAGATCTCCTTGGCCTGGGCGACACGCCCGTGCGCCTGAACGACGATTATCGTTTGCCGCAGGACGTGCAGATGGTGACGGAATTAATGGACCGATTAGGCATTCGTTCCGCTCGTTTCATCGGACACGACCACGGCGGCGCCATCCTCCAACTCCTCATGCAGCAGCATCCTGAACGGATCGAGATGGCGATCCTCACCAATGTTGAAGCCTACGATCAATGGCCGAGCAAACCCGAGACAGGCGACCTCCACCTGATCACAAACCCGGTGACAAGCCCTCTCGTCTTTGCCGCATTGCACTCGCGAAGCATCCAACGGCATCTCTACTCAATCGCGGTTGTCAATCAATCTACCCTCACAGATGAAACTCTTAATGCCTTCGCTTCCGAGCATCTCGCAACTGCGCTTCGATGGCAGCGCCTTCGCCGCTTCTTTGCGTCTCAGCTTGATCCGGTGAACAACCATCTCACGCAGGATGCGGTCCCGGCAATGCGCCGATTTACGAAGCCAGTTCTAATCCTTTGGGGAGAGAAGGACACAAACTTTGCCCCTCTCATAGCCGAACGGCTCGCCCGCGACATTCCCGGGATTGAGGGCATTTCCTGGCTTTCCAATTCGGCGCATCTGCCGATGCTCGAAGAACCTCAGAAGTATGCTGAGGTCGCGTACAGGTTCTTTAACGATGGCACTGTTGACCAGGACGCTCGAATGGCGCTCGTCGCTGCACGGCAGAGGTCTTTGACGCTACGCCGTCAAGGAACGACTGAAGGGAATCACGAGTAAGTTCGAGACGTTGCAGCCTTTGCCACCCGTAAATACTTTCAAATCAGGTTGGCGCCGCAGCCATCGACCATCTCCAACGAACAGCGGAATCAGAAGTGACTTGCCATTTTTGCATAAGCTAATCGCCAACATCTGAACCTCTGCTCATTGCCCCACTCGCCACGGTGATGTCGTCTTCCAGCTCAACAGTTCCTTATTAGCCCAATCCGTTGATTTGTCCGTATGGCACGACGTGCAGGGGTTCGGGATCTGGTACTTGTCGGTCATCGCCGGGGTAATGAATTGGAATGTATGCGAACTGACGAAGGAGCCGGGTACACCCTGCGTCTCGATCTTCGGCATGTGGCAGGCAACGCACTGGCTGCCGGGGCTGCCATCTTTATGATGTGTGTGCTCCTCAAGGCTCGACGTGTGAGGCCCGTTGGGCGAGTTTGGACCGTGGCAGTTGAGGCATAGCTTCTGTGCCGGTTCGCGGAGTTGGGCATAGTTGTCAGTGCCGTGGACATCGTGACAGGTGGCGCAGGTCACGCCGTGACGGTACATCACGCTCTGCACGAAGTCGTTACCCTGCATTCGGTTCTTGTGGGCCGTTCCATCGGCGTAGTGGAAAAAGTCCGTCTGCCCGAGGGTGATGTCTTCGAGCTTCCAATAGTCCGCGAGACGCAGGCCGACATGGTAGCCGACCGGCCAGTCATAGGCTTTGCCGTCGATCAGGCCCGCACGAGGCCTCCCTTGCGAGTGGCACTGGATGCAGGTGTCATCCGAGGCGACATCGTCCATTGCTGAGGGATTCAGGATATTGGTGCGTGTAGGGTGCGCTACGTGTTCGCTGCCGGGACCGTGGCAACGCTCGCACCCAACGTTCCATTCCGTGACCTGCTTGGTGTGAATGTCGTAGTTGACTGAATGGCAACCATCGCAGGTCGGTCCTGTCGGGCGCTGCATATTGTCGGAGGGATAGTAGGCCGCCCACCAATCCCCGCCGGTATCCGGCACATGGTACTTCATCCACTTTTTGTTGCCGATGTCCCATTGAACGGGCAGCGGATAGTAGTCATCGCCAATCTTGGTGAAATAGCGTTGTTTCCATTTGCTCCCGTAAACAAACGCCACCTGATCGAGAGTGAATTTGGCGATGTTATTCGTCCGGATGTCGGGAATGATGGCGTCCGGGTGCTGCCGCGGATCACGGACGACGTTTGCCATTGGCGTCTTCTTCCATCTCTCGTAGATCGCTGCATGACACTTTGCACAGGACTCCGAGCCGACATAGTGGGCAGAACTCATGACGCTTTTCTGAAGTGCCGCCTCCTGCGTCGTGGGAGAACGGAAGCTGCGAATGTATGAGACCAGCTTCCAGCTATTGGAGTCCGTTTCCGAGTGGATGCCATGCATGGCGGGCATACCTGTAAGCTGCACACCATTTTGGATGATGTAGTGGATCTCACCATCGCTCATCTGTTGTGTGAGGTCAGAGTGCAGATCAGGTACGCGCGGATACTCGTTTGCGCCAACTACAGTCTTGCCGTGACCATCTACGCCATGACAGTTCGCGCATCGCGCCATGAACTGATCTCGCCCTTGTTCTAATGCTACATCGTCATTGGTGAAAGGATTGGTTCGCTCGCGTTCGACACCGGGAATGGCAAAGTTGCGTATCGAACGCGCCATACCTGCTTCGATTGTGGGTGGAGTTGTTGAAGCACGAAACCCGCGCCACTTGATCCACAATGCGCCGACCGCTCCAAGAGCGACCACGGCAAGACTGGCAATTAAAACGATTCGGCGTGCCTTCATACGCAATCCGCCTTTCTGCTATCGTTTGCTTCGGCTCAGGGACAGGTACAACCCTTCCAGCAGTTCCATCCCTCTTTTGAGAAGCTCTTCATTCGAGAGTCCCTGCCGCTCCCAGCCGCCCAGAATGGTGTTGATGGTGATCCCTTCGCTGCGCCCGAAGCGTTCGTCTTCAAGGTCCGCATCATGAATCGCTTCGGCGATAACAAGCACCGCCTTGTCCTTGATCCCGAAGCGTCGGCAGATGGTTTCAAAGGTGCAATGGTCTTCGTCGTGGCCGAATCCATCAGCCTGGTACATATCAAACGGAATGGCTCCCGCATGTTCCTTCGGATCGCTACCGAAGATAAATCTGGCCTTAGGATCGATGAACCGTGCGATGAGCCATGCCGAAGAGACGCGGTCGATACCGGGCCTTTGCCGTGTAATCCAGGTGCGATTCTGATAATCGGCTTTTGAGGCCATCTCCACTTTGCCTTTGCCGGTTTTCTCCTGCGGCTGCTCGATCTGCCGAAGGGCTTCCTCTGCTCTTCGCCGAAGCGGACTCTCAAAGAAGTCAATGGCCACGATCTCTTCGTACCGCCGCCGGAGTCGGATGAGTTTCGCCGACATGCCTGTAGCCGAGGGCTTGAGTTTCTTCGCTTCCTCAATGACGACTTCGTAGTCTGCTGCCCGTGCCTGACGAAACTGCTCTTGCAGAGCTCTGAGAGGAAGGTCGTCGATGGCCTGTACCTGAAGAACAGAAGCCTCTCCTTTGAATTTGCGAATGGCTGTGGCGAGCCACTCGAAGCGCTCCTGATTCACGGGGTTATTGGGAAGCATATAACCAGCATTCCGTAGCTGGATCGAACCGAATTTTTGCAGCTTTCTCCATATCCCGACCCGCTCGCTTGCTTTATTCGACGGAAGTGTAAAGACCAACAGCAGCCACGGCGAAGCGTTCGCATTTCGCTGCGTTATACTCATAACAAGATTATGTTACGACAGAAGCCTTAATGTGAGCTTAAGCCTCCGTATCGGAGAATGAAGGAATTGCCATCAGAGGAATTTGGCTTCTGTGCGACAGAGCTGTTATTCCTTGAATAAGGGTATGAAACGACTCTTCCAATTTGGCGCGATCTTGATGCTGATAGGAGCGTTCTACCCTCTGCTTGAACTCTTTGATCGGTGGGATGCACCGGGACTTGCGAACGATACCGAATTCAAGGTATATGCACTTCTTTTCGCAGTCTGCCTCGTTATCTTGTTATGTAAGCTGATCTCGTCAGGTGCGCTGAGGTTCGGCTTCGTCTCCTCGCGAGTTTTTCTGTGTGACGCGCGAATACGACCCGTCGAAGCCGGCCACACGTTCATCTTTGTCATTCCTCCTCTGTTCGTTCTTCCATTGCGAATCTGATCTCCAAAGAAATGCGCCCGAATGGACGCGCCACCTGGGCGTGTCTTATCGCTGACGCTCGCGTATCCGCGTGCTCTGCGCGGAACGCCCAACTCTTTGGAGAAGCTGGATGTCCGTTGTTAAAGCTGTATTCTGTTTTTTGCTGCTCGCTATTTGTGCGGCATTGCCGGTCGTGTCTTTCGCTCAGGCAAACAATGCAGGGGTTGTGGCCGGAGTCATCGTCGGTCCCGATGGAAACCCAGTGGCGGGCGCTACGGTAGCCCTATCCGCATTTGACGCCCCAGTCCACACCGCCACCAGTGCAGACGATGGAAGTTTTCTTCTCCGCGATCTGGCGAGCGGCGGCTACACCATAAAAACCACTGCTGCATCATTCGCTCCGGATGAAGAGACTGTCTCGGTCGCGGTCGGTCGCACAACTCATCTGTCGATTCGTCTCTCCGTTGCCAGCACGCAGCAGAACGTCAACGTAACGGCGGCCCCGGTGACATTCGATACCTCGCAGACCTCCTCGGTGGTGAACATCGATCGTGACCGCGTGGAAGAGCTTCCTATTCCAAGCCGCAATTACCTGACCTTCGTTCTGCTCTCCCCGCAGGTCGCAGCAGCCAACCCTGCACTGCAACAACAGGGCACGACACCAGGTGGTGGTACTTTTAGCTTCGGCGGGCTGCGGCCAGGGAGCAACGCGATTTATCTGGATGGGGTCAACGATAACGACGAGTACACCGGCAGCAGCCGGACACAACTCTCGCCCGAAGCCATCAGCGATTTCCAAATCGTCAATCACGGCTTCGCGGCCCAATCCGGCGGAGGCGCCGGCGGTTCCATTGACGTTCAGACGCGCACCGGCGTGAACCGCATCCATGGCGATGCGTTCACTTTTGTGCAGAATGGTGCGCTGAACGGCACTCCGCCGCTTGGCATTTATCCATATAAACCAGACGAGAGCCGTGTGCGCGCCGGTGTCGCGCTCGGAGGACCGATTCAACGTGACAAAACCTTCTACTATGTCGCGGCGGAACAGGAGATGGCGCAAGGCGAGGACACCAATGACCTGGCTCCATCTACGTTAGTCAGAATTAACAACTCGATACAACGGTATGCGCCACTCGCAGGACTCACTTTGCAATCCGGCTTCTTTCCCACGACGGACCAAGAGACGGAACTGTCTGGCCGTATTGACCACTCCCTGACTGCACGCGAGAGCATCATGCTTCGTTACGCCTTCACGAACAGTCGGAATGTAAACGACGCCTTCCATGCGGACGAACTGACCGACCGGACGGCGCGTGGTTCCTCATTCCTTGAGGACAACAGCCTCAACGGAACGCTTACATCCACACTGAGTGAAAGCCTGCTGAACAAGTTCAGCTTTGAGCTGGCACAACGGCGGGCAGTAGAGCGCACGGCACAAACAAGCGGGCCAGGCATTTTCATCGCAGGTACAGCTCTGTTTGGTACTCCGTACTCAGGAAACGACCGGCGCTTCGAGACGCATACGGAGTTTGCCGAAACGGTTGCGCTGCAACTCCGTCAACACTTTATCCAGTTCGGCGGACGAGCTGACCACGTTGCTTTGCGAACGCGGGTGCCGGACGGCTCACAAGGATTATTTGTCTTCGGCAATCTCGCTGCTCTACAGAACGACAATCCCGATTTCTTCACACAGTCGTTTGGCAACTTTGATACGAACCTGGGTGAGATCCGGTTCGCAGGGTTTGTGCAAGATCATTGGACAGCCTCGCCATCACTCACACTCGACTACGGACTTCGCTACGAATACAACCGGCTGCCTTCGTCGTTCCCGCAAGATGCTCTCAATTTCAGTCCTCGGTTCGGCGTCGCCTGGACTCCACTTAAAGACACGATCATACGCAGCGGTTTTGGCATCTTCTATGACCGTTTTGAGCTTGCCACCATCAACCGCATCTCCGAGTTCGATGGAACCCACGCCTCCACGCAGATTTTGGAAGACACCGACGCCGCCGATCTTTACCGGAGCGGAAGCATTCCTTCTGCTCCGCTTGCCGGTGTCGCACCCAGCATCTGGAGGCCACAGCCCGGCCTTCGCAATCCTTATAGCGAAGTCGCGTCTCTAAGCGTTGAGAGATCGCTGCCGTGGCAAACGACGCTTACAGGCGAGTACCAGTTTGTGCATGGTGTGCATCTCGGTAGAACCAGCAATATCAATCTGGCCCCGCCCGTTGTCCTCACAGCAACGAACGCGCCTACGGTAGGTATCTCTTCACCAACGCCACAGCAGCTTGGAAGCCTCGTATTCACGAGGACCCGGCTTAACCCAAGCTATGACACGGTGAATCAGTTCTCCACGTCAGCCAATTCGTCTTACAACGGGGCCACGGTCACGGTGAACCGTCAGTTTCAGGATGATTTGCAGATCATGACGGGTTACACCTACTCCAAGACCATCGATGATGCCAGCTATGATTCCGAACAGCCGAGGAACCCTTACGCCATTGGGGACGAACGCGCTCTATCGCTCATGGACCAGCGCCATCGTTTTACCTTAAGCGGTCTGTGGCTCATTGGCCCCGACCTGGGCGACCCTGCCGATGCTGCGAAAAACGCCAATCCCGGCCCACTGATGAAGGTGCTTACCGGCCTGGAATTTGCACCGATTGTCAGTATTACGAGCGGCTTCCGCGCGAATCCAATCACCGGCCTGGATAGCAACCGGGCGCATATCTTTCCATTTGCGACGCGGCCTGCGGGATATGGTCGGAACTCACTTCAAACTCCCACGAATGTCGATCTCGACCTTCGGGTGTTGAAGATGATCCCCATCGCCAGCGGACATCTCGATGTTGTAGCCGAGTCCTTCAATCTTTTGAACCATCAGAATGTTTCTCTGCTCAACACGGCATTTGGTTCAGATCTGACTCCGGGGAATGACTTCGCTCAACCGATTGCCGCGTCCACGGCGCGAAGGATTCAGTTCTCGTTGGATTACGAGTTTTAACAACAGAGACCTGCTTCACCTTTACGTGGAGGATTTCCAATGCACTCTGCTTTTTTCGCGTGCGCTCATATTCGCACTCGCCATCACCGTTCCTGCTCGTTCAACTACAGCAGCGGCCTTGCTGTTGTACTGGAGGACATTTTACCGAGCCGTAGGAGCAGAAAACACAGCAGTCTCCCGCTTTGGGCCGTAACAGAATATGGCAATGGGCGCACTCATGGAAGAAGCGGCAGGAATCGAGAGGCATATTCTCCAACATGGCATGACCGCACTGCGGACAGGTCAGCGTGGATTCGAGAATGACTACCGCTGTTGTCATGGCTTCTGTGCTCCGCTATGCACAGTCGAAGGGAAACCGGCGTTCGTGGTGGCCTTCACCAGCGCCGACGGATTTGCCTTGTCACCGTCATACTTCACCGTCGCCGTCTTATGGTCGTAGTCCACCTTCGCGTCGAGGACGCCAGGTACTTTTTCCAGCGCCTTGCGAATCGTGACGGAGCACATGGAACAGGTCATGTTCTGAACGTCGAGAACAGTCGTTTGCGGAGCTGCGGCAAATGCCGACACCGGCAAACTGAGGAGAAGAGCAACAAGCAGTTTACGCATCATAGATTCCTTTCAGCGATAAAAGAAGGGCAAAATCCAGGGACTGACTACGAGCAGGAACACAACCGGAAGCAGCACCCAAAACAGAATTCGCTGCACCTTCCGGGTACGATCAGCAATGCAGTTATCGCCAACGGCGCAGTTTTGAGGCACCAGGTAGAGTTTCCAAAAGGTCCACCCGAGAAACAGAGCCGTCAGAACAATAAAGACAGGCCGATACGGTTCGAGGGCGGTCAAATGCGCGATCCAGGCCCCGCCGATGCCCATGCTCAAAAGCAAGAGTGGCCCCACACAACAGGCAGATGCCCCGATCCCAGCGAGCGCTCCGCCTATCAGGGTTGTTTTCGTGTTGAGTACGGAGCTCATCCTTGACGAATCTTCCTTATTTCACTCTAAACTCCGTACTATGGTACGGAGTCAAGGGGGCGATTCGTGAGCGAGAATCTGACCATCGGCGCACTGGCAAAACAAGGCGGTGTGAATGTCGAGACCATTCGCTATTACCAGCGGCGGGGCTTATTGCAAGAACCGACAAAACCGCGGAGCGGATTCCGGCGGTACACATCCGACACGGTAAAGCGGGTCCGCTTCATCAAGCGAGCCCAGGCTCTCGGCTTCACCCTGGAAGAGATCACAGGTCTGCTCGCACTCGATGAAAGAAAAGCCTGCCTAGAAACGCGCGGGGTCGCAGCCCACAAGCTGGAACTGATTGAAGAGAAGATTGCGGACCTCTCGAAGATGAAAAAGGCTCTTTCCCGCCTAGTTCGTGCTTGCGATACGTCATCTGCCGGTGCGCCGTGCCCCATCATTCATCTCCTGGCCGATAACTGATACGTGAAGCAGCGCAGTGCAGTGTTCATGTCGCCGTTTCCGGCAGGCCAGCATCAATCAGCTTTTTTAGCGCCTTCCGGTCGCCTTCGAGTGCCTTGCGCTCTGTATCGGTCACAGGAATTTGTTCCAACAACTTCAGGTTGTGGGCGTCAGCACTCAAGTGCCTGAGCATTGGCTGAATCGCCCGGCATGTAGAACTCACAACGCTGACAGGCCATGCGATGAACGCACTGAGCCCAATAAGGATTCGCGCAGTAGCCATGCCCAAAGTGAACATATTTGTAAGCCTCGCCTTTCGCAGCGGCTCCGGTTTCGATCGCTGCTCGATCCAACAGCACCTGAACAACAGCGACATTGCGCTCGAAATAGCGGGCGTCGAGATATGCCTCTGTAAGCTTATCCGGCGTCACTTTGGCGTACCATTGCGTCGATTCGAGCCGCTGATGTCCCAGCCATTCCTTGAGCGCAAAGAGCGACATCGGCTGTTTGGCATTGTAGAGTTGGGTGGCGATAGTGGACCGAGCTCTATGACTTGTAATCGACCCACGCGCATCCTGCTCAGGCACGCCGGCCTGCGGCAAAGAACCGGAATAACGGTGTGATTGATAATGTACCTGCCGCACATGGAACCATGCTACTTTGTGCCATCGATGGAATTCCGCACACAATTTTCTGAACTTACAGAATCTATAACTTAGCGCCAGTGTGCACTCTTCCAAGTGCATCGGCAGGTTGACGCAACAGCATAGGAATAGGCGAAAATAAGGCGAAGATACTTTGATGTCCACAGCCGCCACAATCCGGCTTCAAATAGAAGCGAAACTCGCCCGCAGGATTCCCTCGGCGCTCACCCCGGCGCCGCGAGTAATCCGTCCGGTCTCGCCGACCGGCGTGAGCGACATTGATGCTTTGCTGGATGGTGGCCTGCCGGTCGGCGCCATCACCGAGATGGTCGGTCCGGAAGCAAGCGGGCGGACAGCGGTCGCGCTTTCCTTCTTGCGCCATCTCACTCACGCAGGAAAAGTCTGCGCGTGGGTGGACGTATCGGACACGCTATCTCCTGAATCTGCTGCGGCAACGGGCATCGATCTTGCCCGTGTGCTGTGGGTGCGGTGCGGTGTTTTCAAAGCGACGACGAAGCCTTCCGGCGACTACAAGTTCTCGCTGCCGGAGAAGTACCTCATCGCAGCGTCCACAAAGAAGGGATTGCACGGCGGGGGTTGCGGCGGCCATCCGCGCAACGAAGTCAAAGGACTCCCAGACGCAGTGAGCGGGCTGCTTCGGCCAGATGCCATCGCGCCGCGCTGCGCGGAGCCACAGCGCAGAGTGCAAGTAGAGCGGGAGGCTTTCGTAGCGTTACAGCAGCCCAGCCTTTCACGCGCAGACATGCGCGTCAGCCCAAGCAAACCGTGGGCACGCATCGAGCAGGCCCTGCACGCGACAGACCTTCTCTTGCAGGCAGGAGGCTTCAGCGCCATCGTGCTTGATATGGCGAGCATCGCGCCAGAGCACGCTTCCCGCGTGCCGCTGGCGACATGGTTCCGCTACCGGGCGGCAGCGGAGCGGACACAGGCAAGCTTTCTTCTCCTGACGCAGCATCCATGCGCCAAGAGCAGTGGTGAGCTACTCCTCAAGTTCGCACCAGGCGAAGCGCGCTGGGACGAGACAACCGTATTCACAGGCATCGAGCATGGCCTCGAAGTCGAGCGCCGCCGCTTCGCGCAGGCGCCTGCAAATGTCGTTCCTCTTCGCAGACCGCCGCAGCGCGCAAACGCCGCGCAGTGGAAAAGTCTAACTACCTGGGCAGGTGCACGATGACAAAACCTGCCGAGGTTTACGCCTGCCTATATGCACGAGAGTTTCCCGCACAGGCATTGCTGCGCCTAAGACCGGAGCTGCGCGACAAGCCATGCGTGGTCATGGACGGCGAGGCTCCCTTGCAGGTGGTCTGTTCGCTCACGCGAAAGGCGCGCAGGATCGGAATATCACACGGCATGACTCAGGTGGAGGTGGATACCTTCTCCGGGGTTACTGTTCTACAACGATCTACGAAGGAGGAGACTGCCGCGAGCGAGGCCGTTCTCGAATGCGTGGGCTGCTTTTCACCGCGCGTCGAGGACGTTAGCCATGACCGATCCTTTATGTGCGTGCTCGATATTGCTGGAACAAAGGGATTATTTGGACCACCGGACGCGCTCGCGCGGAATCTTCTGACTCGTGTGAGTGCATTGGGGATCACCGCCTGCGTTGCCGCAAGCAGCAATTTTCATGCGGCGGCCGCAGTCGCCAGGGCTCCATTGCCGCTATCGGTGAGGGTTATCCCCATAGGCGAGGAAAGTACGGCATTGGCGGCGTTGCCGCTCACGGTACTGAATCTCAGCGAGCAGCAGGCCGAGACCTTTTCGTTGTGGGGGATTCACACGTTAGGAATGCTCGCCGCATTGCCGGAACGTGAACTCATCTCCCGCCTGGGGCAATCCGGCAAGCGCCTGCGCCAGCTGGCTCGCGGCGAAGCGCCGCATCTGTTTCAGCCGGTCGAGCCGGCCTTTACGCTGCGAGAGCGCATGGAACTCGACTCGCCTGTCGAAGTCCTCGATGCGCTGATGTTCGTAGCGAATCTGATGCTGGAGCAGTTGATCCTTCGAGCGACGGCGCGCGTGCTCGCGCTCGCTTCGGTCAGCATCACGCTCGCTCTCGAAGGTGGCGCTACCCATACCCGAACTGTCCGGCCAGCGCTACCCACGAACGACCGCCAGCTCTGGATCAAGCTACTGCATCTCGACCTCGACACACATTCCCCGCAGGCAGCGGTTCTCGCTGTCATGCTCGATGCTGAACCGGGAAGCACCAGTCAAGTGCAGCTTGGACTATTCTCCCCGCAGTTGCCGGAGCCATCGCGCCTCGACGTGACCCTCGCGCGTATCCGCGCTATCGTCGGTGACGAGAATGTAGGCCGCGCAGTTCTCACCGACACGCACCAGTTCGACGGATTCCGTGTGGAACCGTTTGAGATTCCCTCAGCGCCGCCTGCGGAAGCTCCGTCTGCAACGCTCCGGCCTGCCATGAGGCGACTGCGCCCGGCAGAGTCCGTATTTGTGACTCTCCAGGGCGCGCGCCCCGGAGCCTTCTTCTTCCGGCAGCGGCGCTATTCCGTCGAACGCGCGTATGGCCCTTGGCTAACTAACGGCGAGTGGTGGAGCGCGACCTTATGGGGAGGCGAGCAGTGGGACCTCGTTGCTCGTGCTCCCGATGGCTCTACGCTCTGCGGTTGCGTAATGCGTGACGTGCTGCGGGACCAGTGGCAGATGGCGGGGCTGTATGACTGACCAATATGTCGAGCTTCACGCCGCCAGCGCTTTCAGCTTCCTTCAGGCGGCTTCACAGCCGGAGAGTTTGATCGAGCGCGCCGTGGAGATCGAGATGCCTGCGATGGCGCTGCTCGACCACAATGGCGTCTACGGCGCAGCGCGTTTTCATATCACCGCGCAACGCAACAGCATCCGCGCGCACATCGGAGCGGAGATCTCGGTATCGAGTTTTGGGCCGCGATTGACGCCTCCCGCATGGCTGCCGCACCAGCACCAGAGCGAACCCGCGCGAATTCCGTTGCTCTGCGAGTCCCGCGAGGGCTACCAGAACCTGTGCCAGCTCGTCACGCAGTTCAAAATGCGCGAAGCTACCAAAGATGATGGTGCGGCAACCTTCGATGATTTAAGCGAGTATTCCTCCGGCCTGGTCTGCTTGACTGGAGGCGATGAAGGGCCGCTGGCTGCGGCGCTCGCACGGGGCGGTGAGGCCGCTGGCCGGGAAACAGTCGAACGGCTCATCCGCATCCTCGGTCACGAGAATATCTACGTCGAATTACAGCGCCACCAGGAACGCGAAGAAGAGTGGCGCAACCAGGCCGCCATTCGCATCGCGCGCTCACTCAGCCTGCCGGTGATCGCCACCAATGGCGTCCACTATGCGACTCCCTACGACCGCGAAGTACAAGACCTCTTCACGGCCATTCGCAATCATGTCGAGCTGGACCAGGCAGGACGCCTTCTCGCAATCAACAGCCAGCGCCACATCCGCACAGCGCGCGAGATGGCGGCGTTGTTTCGTGACGTGCCGGGAGCTATTGAAAACACTCTCAGCCTCTCTTCGCGACTCGGTTTTCAACTCAATGATCTCGGGTACGAGTTTCCGCGCTACCCGGTCCCTGATGGAGAGACGATGGACGGTTTTCTCCGCAAGCGGGTCGAGGAAGGCGTCGCACGGCGTTATGGTCCCAAGAATGACCATAGTCTGACGGAACGAGCGAAGAAGCAGGTGGAGCGCGAACTAGCGTTGATTGCCAAGCTCGGATTCGCGGGATATTTTCTCATCGTCTGGGACGTCATTCGCTTCTGCAAACAGAACGACATTCTCGTACAAGGCCGCGGCAGCGCGGCGAATTCCGTGGTCTGCTACTGCCTCGAAATCACCGCCATCGATCCGGTGGGAATGGACCTGCTCTTCGAGCGGTTTCTGTCGGAGAGCCGCAACGAATGGCCCGACATCGACCTCGATCTTCCCTCCGAGAACAAACGGGAACAGGCCATCCAGTACGTCTACCGGCGTTACGGCGAGTTCGGCGCGGCCATGTGCGCCAATGTCATCACCTACCGCGATAAATCCGCAGCTCGCGAAACTGGAAAAGCGCTCGGCTTCGATGAGGAGACGCTTGGCCGGCTGTCGAGCCTAGCCGGGCAATGGGAGTGGCGCGGCAAGACCGACACGATGGCGCACACCTTTCATCACGCGGGTTTCGACATCCGCCATGCGCGCATCGCCAAATACATCGAACTCTCGATGCGGATTCAGGACCTGCCTCGCCATCTCGGGCAGCACAGCGGCGGCATGGTCATCTGCCAGGGGCAGCTCAATAAAGTTGTGCCTCTGGAGCGTGCCTCGATGGAGAATCGCCACGTCGTGCAATGGGATAAAGAGGACTGTGCCGACCTCGGCATCATCAAGGTAGACCTGCTTGGTCTCGGCATGATGGCGGTCATTCACGATTGCCTTGAGCTGATACCCGTGCACTATGGCGACAAAGTCGATCTCGCGCAGTTGCCGCAGGACGATGAAATCTATCAAGTCGTTCAGAAGGCCGATACAGTCGGGATGTTCCAGATCGAGAGTCGCGCGCAGATGGCCTCACTGCCGCGCAATTATCCGCGGAAGTTCTACGATCTCGTTGTTCAGGTCGCAATCATCCGGCCCGGCCCTATCGTTGGGCAGATGATGCACCCCTATATGCGGCGGCACCAGGGCAGAGAGGAAGTGACATATCCCCATCCCTCTCTCAAGCCCGCGCTCGAACGCACACTGGGCGTACCGCTCTTTCAAGAACAGCTACTGAGGATCGCCATGACCGTGGCTGACTTTTCCGGCGCGGAAGCCGACGAACTGCGCCGTGCTGTGGGGATGCGCCGCTCTTGGGAGCGCATGAAGAATCTCGAAGGCAAGCTGCGAGCGGGAATGACGCGCAAGGGCATCGACGCCAAGACCCAGGACACCATAGTGCAGCACATCAGTTCTTTCGCGCTCTATGGTTTTCCTGAATCGCATGCGGCCAGCTTTGCCCTGATTGCCTACGCCTCGGCCTACTTTAAGGTGAAGTATCTGGCGGCGTTCACAGCGGCGATCCTCAACAATCAGCCGATGGGTTTTTACAGCGCCGCGGTTCTGGTCAAAGACGCGCAGCGGCACGGCCTGCGAGTGAAACCCATCGATGTGCAGGTTTCGGATTGGCCCTGTAGCGTCGAGCACGAGAGTGACGGCACACTCTCTCTGCGTATAGGGCTCGGTTACGCAAAGAGTCTGGCGAGGCAATCCGCAGAGGCGTTGGTACAATCACGCTGGCAAGACGGCGCTTTCCATTCGACGGAAGACCTTGCCCAGCGCGTTCCTTCACTGAATCGGAGAGAGCTTACACGGCTCGCACAGATCGGCGCGCTTAATCAGCTCGACGGCATCCAGCATCGCCGTGATGCGCTATGGCAGGTTGAGCGCGCAGGGAAACTGGAAGGCCCTCTACTCCGACAGGACAGCGAATCGCTGCGGGAAGATTCTGCCGCACGTCCCTTGCAACAAATGAACGTCGAGGAGCGCCTCGTCGCGGACTATGCCGGGACGGGACTGACGGTTGGCAAGCATCCCATGTACTACCGCCGGCCCGAGTTGCGGCGCAGTCACATCTTGTCCGCTGAAGAGCTACGAACCCGCCGTGACGGGGAGTTTGTCCGTGTGGCCGGCTGCATCATTGCCCGGCAGAGGCCAGGTACGGCCAAGGGATTCATCTTCATTTCAATGGAAGACGAAACGGGCATCGCCAACGTCATCGTGACACCTGATCTCTATGACCGAGACCGGTTGGTGGTTACCCGCAGCAAGTTCCTCCTCGTTGAAGGCCCGCTGCAGAACCAGGACAATGTGATCCATGTGAAAGCAACACGCCTCACCGCATTAGCGGATCGTGCCCTCGAAGTTCGATCCCATGACTTCCATTGAGTGAGCAGGCATAGCCCTGAGTCCCAAGTGACTCTGGGCTATGTTCCGCTAAAGCTCAATTCAAATCGCTGAGACTGTGTCTGCGTTAGTAGGGGACCCTACCTCAGCTTGCTGGACAAGAGTAGCGGTTTGTTGCAAGCTCACAGAAATGGCCGTTTCTAAGGGGGCTGAATCTTCGCTCTTCAGCTTGCTTTCAATCTCGAGTTCGGACTTGGTCGCTAGCGCGAGACTCTCTGCCGTCGCACAAAGCAGATCACGAACTTTCTTCTTTTGATCTTCGGTGAACTCCTCTTCATCAACAAAGTCATAGTTCAGCGTGAAGATTGTGTGAAGTACGAGCTTAATCTCATACCGACGAACGAACTCCTCTTCAAGACTTTTCTTGGACATTTTGTGCCTGAGGTCCAAGAAGGGCGGAAACTCCGCGTTGTAGTAAAGATGAACCTTGCCGGCAACCGAGCGAATTGAGAAACCTACCCGATTTGGATCATGCGGCCAGCCGAGAGTAGCCCACGCAGTCTCCTTTTGAGTAACAGGAATTGGCTGCACGACGGGGATTTCTACCTCGCTAAAGTCCTTCTTCCGAACCTTCACCTTAATGGTCTGGTTTTTCTCGTTGTTTGTCTCCGGTTCGGGCTTAGGGCCAGGCGGATTATGTTGCGGCTGAGGTTTGGCAACGATTTCAACGGGCAGGACGCTCGTCTTCGCGGCACCCAGAATGTATTCCATCTGCACCTGGATAAATCCCTTTGTCCCTACAGCTACACCTTCTGGGCACTCAAAGTGACAGCGAACGCGGCCACCTTTCATATCCCCCGCCCCAACATAGCGCACGGCGTGAGCCGTAACCTTGATCTTCGACGCTACTTGATCTGCAGGGTTCCAGTAAGCAGGAGAAGCATCCGTTTCAAAAACGAAGCTGTACCGCTGGCCAGGGTGCAACTTTACATTGGTTCCACCAAACTTCCAGCGAACAAAGGTTGGGGGCTCGATAGCTTCAATGGGCGGCAACTCACGTCTTTTGGCCGCCACCTCACGATCTTCATCGACCTCTACCCATTTTTCTACTTTACGAGTCAATTGATCAAAGCTGATCCCCGCCGCCTTCAGATATTTCTTGATCAGGGATGCAATCGTGTCGCTTGTGTCCTCGGAATGTTTGATATCCGCAGCTGCGAGTTGAACATTAAGATCTTGGAGTTTGGTATCAAAGCCAAGGCGACGGACGAGCTCCTCAAGAATCATCTTCTTGACTGGAGTTTCCTTAGCATGCTCTCGGGTTGACGTGAACAGTTCATACTTGGCCCGCGGATCAAGGCCATTGCAGTCGATCTGCACCACCATGTACCGTCCCACGGCCCACAGTTTGGCTCCGTTTTGGCCTGTAATGATGGCGCGACTTTCTTCGGCGTGTGTCTGGCCGTCGAGGGTCATCAAGATGGTTTTGTCTGGATCAACCCAACTCCGCAATACATCTTGTGAGGTACGACCTGCTGGATTCACGACCCAGTAGTTGATCTTGACACGTCCCAATTCTCCCATACCGGTTCGCGCACCATAGTCCCACATCGGTAGTTGGAAATATTCAGAAGCGCGATGCAGAATACTGGTGCTTTCAGTAGTTCCTTTATCAGATTCTTCACCAGCGGCCCCATCTTCTTCATCCACCTCCATGCTTTCATCGGGAACGGCATCAGTGGCAGTCAGCGTAGCTTTCCATGCTCTTTCCAACGCATTGACACTACCCCTGATAACTCTTCCGTAACGACGGAATCCGGGAAAGGTTGGATAGCCTAATGCTTTGCTCGTACGCAGGGAGTAGATCTCCAACCAGACTGGAAATAGCGGCTCTGCGAGCGAACGCATCAGCAGACCATACAGGCTATTCTCACCAACTGGATTCAATAAATCGGCGGCATTGTACCCAATATGCCGTACAAGGGTTCCTGCGGGAAACTCTTCAGGCGCGATCTCAACTTCAGGTATGGAACCATTGATCGTCAGATAGCGGTAGGTCGGTGTTTTTGCCATGATCGCCTCATCGATATCCCACGTGGCCTCCACAAACGTGAATGCAACTGCCTCTGCGCCAACCTTCCGCGAAGCGATCAGGGTTAGATCTGAATACTGATAGGTGCTTGAGGCCCCCTGGCCATGTTTGCCGGTAAGCCAAGGCTTCGATTTCTTATTTCCCCTATTAAGAGACAGGATTGTGCTCGGCATCTCCGCCGCAGTCAGACCAATCCCGTAATCTCGTGCATCGAAGATCGAGTCTCGATGATCTTTGGTGTCTCCGAGAAAGCCGACCACAGTTACCGTCTGCTTTGCTAGCTGAAGTACCTGACCGTTGTCCAAGCCACTCGATAGCGCCCCACTGTTCAGACTGAACCATTGGGATGCAGCTTCTCCGGGTGAGCTCGGCATTGATCCCGTATAGCTAAGAGCCTTCGCTTCAAGGTTCGCATCGCCTTCGTTCGTTACACGCTCAATGAACGCTCGACCGGGATAGGCGCTCAGACTCATCGGTCCATCATTAGAAATTGAATTATTGAATGGCGCCCAGGTGATCTGGCCCTTAAATGTCTTTTCAAAGTGCTCAAGACGCAAACGAGCGTCGCGCCAAGTCTCGAAGCCTTCCCAAGGAAGAGCGTAGTCGTGTTTTTTGGGAGACTTTTTCCCAGCGGGATCGGGTTGAGAGACAGTCGCCGTCACAATCAACGCGAGAGAGCGAAAGAGAGCTTCGGGGGTTTCCGGAAGACTTTGTAGGTTGGGAAAATTCGGCTTTACAGCTTGCTTTGTATGCGTCGGGGCGGACGCAAGGACAGACTGACCCTCTTGGGGCTTCTTCATATCGTTCTTCTCTCTGCGCACGACCATCGCCGTGACGCTGTGTCAGCCCGGTCTGGGCAAATGACACGGGTTCGTCGCCTGACAGGCGACGAACATGCGAACTCATTTGGAGTTCGCATTATTCAAGCAATCTCACAACCGACGTCCATGTGTCAATGGATGTCAATGGATATTGCTACTTGCTATTCCCGCAATATTGTTTCATCATTGTGATGAATATTGATGCACGGTGATGAAAATGGCTAAACGTAGGGGTTCTGGATCAGATCGTTTGACGGTGTCTCTCGGTCCCGGCCAACGAAAGATGCTGGAAGACATTGCCGAATTGAATGGAGTGAAGCTGGCGTACATAGTCCGTTACGCACTTTCGCATTTCATTGACGAGAACCGGGACAAGCAGATATCCCTTCGCTTTCCCGCAGGCAGCGAAAGTTAGGCAGTGATGAAAACGAAATTGGTGTATTCCACTCCGATGGGACAGGCGTACCACGGCGACTCGGCTCGTTTGCTGCGGTCTCTTGCCCGAAATGGTGGGAAACAGGCTGTACAGATGATTTTTACTTCGCCTCCGTTCGCGCTCAATACTAAGAAAAAATATGGAAATCTGAACGGAAAAGAATACGTGAAGTGGTTGAGCGCCTTTGCGCCCCTCTTCGCCGATCTCCTGACCCCTACAGGCTCCATTGTGATTGAGCTCGGAAACGGTTGGGAGCAAGGGCAGCCGACGATGTCTACCCTGCCAGTTGAGGCCCTCCTCGCGTTTAAGAAGGCCGGCAAATTTCACCTGTGCCAAGAGTTTGTTTGTTTCAATCCTGCGCGCCTTCCGAGTCCGGCTCAGTGGGTAAACATCGAACGTTGCCGTGTAAAAGACGCCTTTACGCGGGTGTGGTGGTTGTCCCGCACGGCGCGACCCAAAGCTGACAATCGTCATGTCCTCACGATGTACAGCGACAGCATGAATAAGCTCTTGGAGAAAGGCACGTACAATTCTGGTCTACGACCATCGGAGTTCAACATCGGAGAGAAATCATTCTTGAAGAACAATGCCGGTGCAATCCCTCCAAACGTACTTGCTGCCTCGATAGTCGACACCATTTCAGAGATCGCATCCGATCCATTGAATCTGTTCTCTATCGCTAATACAAAGAGCAACGATCCGTACCAGAATCATTGCCGAGAAACAAAGGTTACTCCTCATCCGGCTAGAATGCCCGCCAAACTGGTTGAGTTTTTTGTGAGATTTCTGACCGATGCCAACGACCTCGTCGTAGATCCATTTGCTGGAAGCAACACAACCGGCGCGGTTGCGGAGAGTCTCGGCAGACGCTGGAAGGCCTTCGAAATCAATAGCGATTATCTGGACGCTTCAAAAGCGCGATTTCCTAGCACCAGCGTAAAGGTTCCTCGTCGTTCTGTCAGAACCGGAAAAACTGAACGTCGGCGACCAATCTGAGTCATGAGTGTCGAGTGTTGGCCTAAGATGAGCGGTGCTTGCATGTTGCCACAATCCGCCAATCTCGAACCGGTAACGGTCAATGTGGACGTCTGTCGCAATCTCGCAACAATACTCAGATCGCGCGCAATTCCACAGGATCATGAGGACAGTTCGCTACCAGGCTTCACAGCCTTAGATATTGCAAACTTCTACCTGCTCTTGGTTGCGATTTCTCACCAAACATCACCGCAGGGCCAGGAACCGCTTGAGGGAACGGTCGGAGGTTTCCATCGTCGCGGTTGGGATTACTTATCTGCCAAATTGGAAGCCGCAGTTCGCGTCGAGTCGCGGATACTATCGCCGGTTTTTTGGGCACAAATTACTTCGGAAGAGGTGAAGAGTCTTTTTCGGGACGAACTTCTCGGTGATCGACTGAGCGATCCTGAAGGTCGTGCTGAACTGATTCGAGACCTCGGTCGGCAAATGCTGCGCCACTCTTGGAAATCTGCAGAAGAGATATACCGGGCATCCGACGGATATATTGGCGGAGCCGATGCAGGCCTCCTTAGCTTGCTGGCTGAATTTCGGGCTTATAGCGATCCCGTCCGCAAGAAAAGCTTCTTCTTTCTGGCGCTGATGAGGAATGCTGGGGTCTGGAGTTACAAAGATCCTAGCAACCTTGGCGCTCCAATCGACTATCACGAGATCAGGGGACACTTACGAATTGGCACAGTGCAGATTCGGGACCCCGAGCTACACACCAAACTCATCCAAGGTCGGACAGTAACAGCCGACCAGGATATTGCAATCCGTCGAGCAGTCCACAAAGCCCTTATGTTCGTCTCCGAATTCAGTGGACTACGCAATCCTAGTCAGATCCACTACCTGTTTTGGAACGTCTTCCGTTCCTGCTGCACGCGCGACAACCCACACTGCCACGCTTGTCCGCCGTCATGCACGCTGCCTGCTCGCTACGTCCCGCTCGCTTTGTTTCCTGATGGAACGAGACGCTGTCCATTTTCCAACATTTGCCAAAGTGCGGCACGGGAGCCAAAACTGCTCGAACCTCGTATTGAGACCGATTACTATTGAGCACGCGGCAGACAATTGAGTGATTCACGAGGTCCGACAAATGTGCGAGCCAACTCCCGAACCCTGCGCTGCGCATCCAGAGCCCAAACTGCGACATGAATTCGTCGGCATGATGTTTGCGGTTGCAATTGGCGAGGTGGGCTTGCAAACCGCAGCTTTATTTCAAGCTGGCCACACCCTTAGGTTTCTTCCCGCATGGACTCATCTCATCCTCGCAACGGTCATTATCGCAACGAGCTGGGTGGGGTGGACCCTCAGCATGGCACCGGGAGCTCGACGCGACGTGCGGGGTATCTTTGAGTGGGAGTTCGTCGTCCTCCTTGTGGATGTCTCACTGGTGATCCTCTACTTCATCCTAGTGAGATCGGTTGATTTCGAGAAAGGGAGCGCAGTTCCGCGTATAGCTCCGGCATCGAGAGTTGCTCTTCTGATGCTCATTATTTTTGCGTTGTATCTGTTCTGGGACCTTATCACCAAGGTTTTCATTTTCTGGAAATACAGAGACAAGTCAAAGAAGGGACTGCGGCAGCACTACGATTCCCTGTGGTGGCGCACATCTGGCGTGAGGATGTTGCCAAGTACCGCGTGCCTTGTTCTCTCGTACATAACAATTCGCCTTGTAAAGAACGTAGATGCTCCGCACATGCTGACAGCGGATCTCGCCATGATCGCGATCATTTTACTGTTCCGCGCACTTAAGGACTTCTCATCTTCCTTCCCCAAAATTGAACCTGGCGGGCAACTCTCCCCGGAAAAGAAAATTGAGCGGAAGCGAGCGGCGTGCTGGATGATCTCATGCGGTACAGTCGCATTACTCGGACTCTTGTGGTCAGCATGCTCCTTCGCATTACCCATTCGACTAGTCGGGGAAATCCAACCGGTATCCATTGGGCAAGAGCAACCTGCTGCGACTAATCCGCAGCCCGCTGCCAAGCATTCAAAGTCGCCGCCGCCAGCGCCCAAAGCTCAGTAGTAATGGAAAGAAGAGTGAGACAATCTGACCTTAAGGCGGAAGAATCCTTGAACGGCATCGGCCTCGCACGAAACAACCTGCAGCAGCGAACCGTAGGTCTCTCCAGGAACTGCTTGTGTAAACCATAAGCCCCTGAGAATCAATCGCTTATACAACCGACTCGATCAGGGGTGCTCGGAACGGGATTGTCAGCAAATTCGGATGGTTGCGGGGGCTGGATTTGAACCAGCGACCTTTGGGTTATGAGCCCAACGAGCTACCTGACTGCTCCACCCCGCTTCACTATTATATGTATAGTCGCGCAAATTAACAATTGGAATTACTCGTAGTTTCTCCAGGCAGGTCGATCAAGACGCGGCTTCAAGGATGCGGCGGATTTTCTGCCCGAGGACGTCCGCGGTAAAAGGCTTGTGGATGAAATGCGCGTTCTGGTCAAGCACGCTTGTGCTGCCCACTTTATTGCCCGCATATCCGGTCATAAAAAGGACGTTTGTTTC
Organism: Terriglobia bacterium; assembly: GCA_035945515.1. GTDB lineage: Bacteria > Acidobacteriota > Terriglobia > UBA7540 > UBA7540 > RH2-MAG17b. The sequence goes on along the minus strand of DASZAE010000100.1, from coordinate 1,291 downwards.
CGGGTGCAGGTCTTTCACCAAGCGGGCGAGTTCTTGCCCATTCATGCGTGGCATGGCAATATCAGTAAGCATCAGGTGAATGGTCTTTTTATATTTCTTCGCCATCTCTAAAGCCTCTTCCGCCATCTCGGCATCGAGCACGTGATAGCCCATATTCCGCAACATCTTGCCCAGCACGACGCGCACCGAGTCCTCATCCTCCACCACCATAACGGTTTCAGACCCTATAAGCTTGCGCTCGTGCGCGCCATGCGGCATTGGAACGCTGAGATCCCCCTCCACCGCCGGCAGATAGACTTTGAACGTGGTTCCCTGCCCAAGCTCGCTCGAGACCCAAATATAGCCGCTGCTCTGTTTGACAATGCCATACACGGTAGAAAGACCGAGTCCGGTGCCTTTTCCTTTCTCTTTTGTGGTGAAAAAAGGCTCGAAGATGTGAGCTTTCGTGTTATTGTCCATGCCCGTCCCAGAGTCGGACACTTCCATCAACACGTAGTCGCCGGATTTTACCCGGACGCCTTCCGCCGTAACGGTCTCCGCAAGGGCCTCATTGGCAGTCTCAATCACAAGCTTTCCGCCGCCAGGCATGGCGTCGCGCGCGTTCACCGCAAGGTTCATGATTACTTGCTCAATTTGGGTGGAATCCACCTTAATGCGCCCCAAATTCGCGCCAGGAACAATCACAAGTTTGACATCTTCGCCAATCAGTCTGCGCAGCATCTTGCTGAGGTCCGCCACGACCGCGTTCAAATCGATTACCTGCGGCGCCATCACTTGCAACCGGCTGAAGGCCAGCAATTGGCGTGTGAGTGAGGCCGCGCGTTCGCCCGCCTTCTTGATTTCCGTGGTATACCTACGCGCCGTGCTATTGCGCGGCAGTTTTTCAAGCGCCATGTCGCTGTAGCCAAGAATGGCGGTCAGGAGGTTGTTGAAATCGTGCGCCACGCCGCCCGCCAGTTGCCCGACGGCTTCCATCTTCTGCGCCTGGAAAAGTTGTTGAAGCAGAAGCCGGCGCTCGGTGACGTCGCGGTAATTGATTACCACGGCGCGGACGCTGGGGTCCTCGAGCATGTTCGTGCCCAGCGCCTCAATCCATCTCCACGATCCGTTTTTGTGACGGTAGCGGACCTGTGTGGTGACAGGATCCGAGGCGTTCTGGAGAAGTTTTTGAAAGCTGCGCGCCACGTGCTGCTGATCTTCAGGATGAATCAGCTCAAAGAGATTTTTGCCGACTCTCTCTTCGAGCGCATAGCCAAAAATAGGGCTTACCGCATGGCTGGATAAAAGCACC